>JABDCK010000006.1 GCA_013288185.1 Gammaproteobacteria bacterium | reverse complement strand
GCATGGGGGTCAAAATTTTTGGGAAACGATCCAAGCATTAGGGTGCTGGGTATTGCCCAATACAGCCGGCTGTAGGCGCGCGCAAGATGCCATTGAGATTGCTCAAATTTCCCGTGATATTTTTGCAACCCACTGGATTAAACTTGAGATTACGGGTGATGACTATTTATCCTCCCTGCATGGGTACTATAATATCTATGGTATCAAAAGGGTTAATAATGGTTTGTGAATAATGGCTTTTGGGAATGAATTTCTCATTCACCGCTATGGCAAAAATTTTTGTCTTTACTTCATAAATTTCCAACGCTTGCAGTAAATTACAGTTTTGCGGCAATTCAAATTCTAACCTGTTTATTTTAACTTTCATTATTCACCAAATTCTGCGCCAATTGTGCCAATAAGCTGGGAGCTAATAAAAAACCATGCCTAAACATACCATTTACATGGGTAACCCCCTTTCTTTCTAAGATAAAGGGTACATGATTCAAGCTGGTTGGTCTGCAACCTGTTTTCATATGGATAATGTTGGCATCATAAAATCCTGAATGCACGCTGGTGGCAGCAGATAACAACTGTAAGGTACTTTTGACTGAAATGGGATCTGTGGCTTCACTCTCAATTTGCGTTGCTCCTATAATATAATGGTGATTTTGACGCGGCACAATATAACAAGGAAAGCGGGCATGTAACAGTCGGAGCGGACGTTGAATATGCACATGGGGTGCATGGCAATAAATAAGTTCTCCACGCACACCCCTTAATCCAGGAAAATCACTTCCCAACCCACGGCAATCAATGATTTTATCAAAATAAAAAGTTCCTTTGTTGGTTTCTATAGATTTGGATGTTAATTTATTTACCACATGATAAGGATGCGTTAAATTCCCTCCTAAGGCTTGCATTAGCTGCCCTGCGTCAATATGCGCTTCATGTGGTAAATAACATCCACACAATGCAGGGTTTAATTCTGACTCTAATGTATGCAATTCAGATCCCATCAATGGTGCAATGTTCTTGCCAATGGCGGCAATAAAGTGCATTAATAAAGATTTATCCTTGGAATGAGACAACACGATTGAGCCCCGTGCTTGGTAATAAACGGGTAAAGATAAACTGGTAAGTATTTTTGGCCACCAAGTGAGCGCATCTTGTGCCATTGCATGCCAAGCGGTGGGTAAAATAGGTAATTCTGCCATTGGGCTAATCATACCTGCTGCCATAGCACTACAAGAGTGCTCTGCCGCCATCCCATCCTTACTAAATAGCGCCACTTCACAGCCGTGTTGCTTTAAATGCCACGCCAGCAGCCGCCCAACCAGACCTGCCCCTGCTATGCCAATTTTCATGCTTCTACAGTTAATTTTTTTATATCATGGGATAAACGCATGGAACAAAACTTTGGGCCACACATGGAACAAAACGGTGCATGTTTTGCATTAGGCTGTGGTAATGCTTCATCATGATATTGCCGTGCGGTAGCAGGGTCAATACTTAAGCGAAACTGATCTTCCCATCTGAAATCAAACCGTGCACGCGATATTGCATCATCCCAGTTTCTGGCATGGGGATGTCCTTTGGCAATATCTGCAGCATGTGCTGCTATTCTATATGCAATCATCCCCGCTTTCACATCTTCTTTGAGTGGCAACCCCAGATGTTCTTTTGGCGTAACATAACATAATACGGAAGTACCCAGCGTACCCATGATAGCAGCACCTATGCAAGAGGTAATATGATCATAACCCGGCGCAAAATCCGTGACTAAAGGGCCCAAGGTGTAAAATGGCGCATCATTACAATATTCTTGATATTTTTTCATATTCTCTGCTAATAAATGGATAGGAATATGGCCCGGTCCTTCATTCATCACTTGCACATCAAACTCGCCAGCAATTTTTGTTAGCGCACCCAAGATTTTAAGTTCAGAAAATTGCGCCTCATCATTAGCATCGGCAAGGCAACCGGGACGTAATCCATCTCCTAAAGAAAAAGTAACATCAAAATGGCGCATGATTTCACATATTTCTTCAAAATGGGTATAAAGAAAATTCTGTTGTTTATTTCGCATGCACCACTCGGCCATAATGGCTCCTCCCCGTGACACAATTCCCGTTAAACGCCGGGTGGCCATGGGAACAAATTCTTGGAGGACACCGGCATGGATAGTAAAATAATCAACCCCTTGCTCTGCTTGTTTGACTATCACATCTCGCATAATTGGCCAATTCAAGTCACGCACATCTCCCCCCACCACTTCTAGCGCCTCATAAATAGGCACGGTTCCTATGGGTACGGGGGAATGGCGGAGTATTTTTTCTCTGGTTTGAATAATATTTTTGCCTGTAGATAAATCCATGACGGTATCTGCGCCCCAGCGGATAGACCAAAGTAGTTTTTCTACTTCTTCTTCAATGCTGGAGGAAATAGCTGAATTACCAATATTTGCATTAATTTTTACCAAGAAATCTTTACCAATAATCATCGGTTCTAATTCAGGATGATTAATATTTGCGGGAATAATCGCACTACCATTAGCAATTTTTTCACAGACAAACTGCGCTGAAAACCCCTCTCTGGTAGCAACAAATGTCATTTCTGGGGTTATTTCACCACGCTTAGCATAATATCTTTGTGTTTTTCCGTAAGCGGGTTGTTTGCGTATCAATGGCAAACCATTTTCACAATTGATATTCAAATCCGTATAAGCACCCGTTGTATCATAACGCGTGAAAATTTCACCATTTGATAAGGTAATTTGTTGCATGGGCACACCTGAAACATATATTTTTTGCCATGTTTCATGCAATAAATCAGCAAAAATTTGAGAAAAAGACATACGGTCATCCCCATTATTATTGGATAATAAAAAAGTTAATAATTAAAATTGCAAATGCAATTAACTTGAATTATGCGCAATAAAATGGAAAATAAGTAAAATAAAAGATAGGCTATTTAACATCATGGTCTCTTCCCTACGTAGATATTAATCAACAGGTTCTTACGGGTCCAATCCTTAAAGGATTATCTCAGCTCTATCAGCACCCCGAGAGTTGCACTATGATAAACAGAAGTGTGAATGCATGTAAAGGTTTTTTTTAAATCCACCCCTTTCTCTTAAAAAATCGATAAGGGAGAAATGCGGAGGCAAACATCAGTAATAAAACGATAGGATAAGCATAAGGTACACTCAACTCCGGCATGCGCGCAAAATTCATCCCGTAAATACTCGCAATTAAGGTAGGCGGCATAAACACCATTGCCAATACCGTAAAGATTTTGACAATAAACATCTGCTCTATATTGATAAGTCCCAAAGTTGATTCTAATTGAAATTCAAGTTTATGACCTAAATGTTCCCCATGGCGTAATAACACTTGAATGTCAACGTTAATGGTATCCAGACATTTATACCATTCTGCCGGTGTTTGCTGAAGGTAACTTATTAATAAACCATAACTAGAAAGACTTTGATAGCCTTTGGCTAAGAGATTTTCTAATCGGTTTATTTCCCTTAACGTATCATTTAAATTTTTACCCCGCACGGTCTGATTAACGCGCTTTATGGAGCTTATCAATGTTTGTGCCAGCTGATCACTTCTTTCACCAATGGCCTCAAAAATATCCGCATTTTTCCCCACTAATGTCTTTAACAATAAAACAAAAATCTCTTGGTGGTTTTGGGCTTTATATTGCCGAACAGCAACTTGACTAATAAAATTTTTAATAGGATTAGGATCTGAATAACGAAGGGTAACCAATTGGTTTTCCGTAATAATAAGCGTAACCACATGACTTTCAGGAATGGGGGAAGATTTGGTGACCACATAAACAGATAAATACAGTGCCTGATTTTCCTCATAGAACCGATTAGAAAATTCTATTTGATACATCTCATTATGTTGTGGCAAGCTAATTTTTAATTGCTGGGCAATAAGTTTGCGTTCTTCTGCAGAAGGGTTAAAAATATCTATCCATACAGCTTGCGTTAACGGCAAGGAGGATT
Source organism: Gammaproteobacteria bacterium (assembly GCA_013288185.1). Taxonomy (GTDB): domain Bacteria; phylum Pseudomonadota; class Gammaproteobacteria; order Berkiellales; family Berkiellaceae; genus Berkiella. The sequence goes on along the minus strand of JABDCK010000006.1, from coordinate 45,505 downwards.
CCACCAGCGTATTACTCTCATCAAGAGAAAAGTTAGTTATCATAACGTGTCATCCATGATCAATTGTGCAACTAGGCTCCCCACAACCATGATGATGCCCCTCATCAAAGGTATATTTCTGTAATTTTTTAAGTAAACGGCTGCGTTTAAGGTTCGATAAATAATCTATAAAGAGCACCCCGTTAAGATAATCACATTGCTGTTGAATACAAAAGGCCGCCTGTCCTTCTGTGGTTAAAATTTGTACAGCGCCTTTTTCATCTTGATATTTAACAGTAATTTTATTTGCCCGGGAAATATTGAAGTAAATACCTGGAAAAGATAAGCAACCCGCCTCTAACTCCACGCTCCCTTCTCTTTCTAAAATTTCAGGATTAATCAGACATAACGGTTGATTTTGCTCAGACGAAATATCCATGACAAAAAGACGCAGTGGCAAGTTAACTTGCGTTGCGGCTAGCCCCCAGGCGTTTGCGCCATAAAGCGTTGCGTACATTTGTTGAATGGTAGGCGCCAAGGAATCATCAACCTGCATGACAGGAGGGGCAGTTTTGCGCAAATTCTTATGGGGGAAACGTAAAATTTTTAAAGCAGACATCGTTTATTCTCTTTTTACTTGAAGATGTAGAAATTATACAGAAATTTTCACAAAAATCGAGCAATTTGAAATATAACTAACATTCGTGTGTACAATAACAGTTATGCTATACTTTTTTTCAATAGTCTCCTATAGGACATAAAATGGAATCTTATGTCATTCTGCTTTGCGTAGTTATTATAGCTGCTGGAGCCACATTTCATAAATCATGGATCCCACTTCCGCTGATTCTCGTCATTACGGGCATGATTATAAGTTATTTTCTGAACTTCCCTCCGATTGAGTTAAAACCCGAGTTGGTCTTAGACATCTTTCTGCCTATGCTGCTCTATCAAGTCTCAACAGTTACTTCATGGAAAGATATTAAAAAGAATAAACGACCTATTGCCCTTCTTTCTGTGGGACACGTTTTATTTATAACGGCTCTCGTTGCATGGGTTATTCATAGCCTTGCACCCAATATTGGTTGGCCGCTAGCATTTGTACTGGGCGCAGTGATTTCTCCACCGGATGACGTCGCCATTGTGGCCATTGCTGAAAAAATTCGTATGCCAAGTAGACTGGTTACTATTTTGGAAGGCGAAGGTATGTTAAATGATGTCATGGCCCTGATTCTGTTTAGATTTGCCCTAGCCGCAGCCATTACCCATCAATTTTATGTATACCAAGCAATCGGGTCTTTTTTTATGATTGTGATTGGTGAAACACTGTATGGATACATACTCGCCAATCTCCTTGGCAAATTTAGATTAAGAATACATGATCCGATTTTGCATATGTTTATTTCTGTTATTACCCCCTTTCTTGCTTATTTACCCGCAGAACGATTAGGCGGCTGCGGTGTACTGGCAACCGTAGTAACAGGATTTATTATGGGGAATAAATATTTAGTTAAGTTTACGCCTGAGTTTAGAATTGTTGCACTTTCTGTATGGCCCGCCCTTTCATTCGCCATTCAAAGTTTTCTCTTTCTTTTAATAGGCCTCAATTTACAATCTATTTTAACGGGAATATCTGTGATCCCGATGGCTAAATTAGCAATGTATACCAGCAGTGTAATTGCGGTTGTTATTGTGGGTCGTTTTATATGGGTGTATGCATCAGCATATATCGTAAGATTCCTATTTCCTTTTATTCGCAAAACAGACCCTTATCCCCCATGGCAATACCCTTTTGTCGTTTCCTGGGCAGGTATACGCGGGAGCATTTCCTTGGCAGCGGCTTTCGCTGTGCCAACCTTACCAGCAACCATTGATGGGGCAAACGCCAGTCACTTGATTTTATTTTTAGTATTTGCCGTTATTGTCGCAACGCTGGTAGTACAAGGATTATCCTTACCATGGCTATTGAAAGTGTTAAACATTCAAACCTTTGTCAAGAAGGAAGCATGTAATGAGCATTTAGCAGAGCTGAGTGCCAGAGAAAAAATGTCTAATGCCGTGATGCAATGGCTTATTCAATATAAAGAAGTCATCAAAGAAAATCCAAGTTTGGTAGATGAAGTCCAATTATTAATTGAAAACTATACCATGCTGAATAAGCAACTTGCAGAACATATTGAAAATCATAATATTGATACCAAAATTAATGAAAGTATTATTCTGCAAGATAGAATATATCTTTTATCCCAAATCATTGAAATTGAAAAAGAAGAGCTTTTGCGATTATGGCGAATAGAGGAGATTAATTATGTCGTTAGAAATAAGCTCTTGATGCAGCTCGATCATCGCGCAAATTATACTATAATTGTATGATACTGGTACTTTCACCCTGGAGGATCTTATGCAACCGCTTAAATTTTTGAAAATACTAATTTGTCTTTCTATTGCACTTTTTGTCATGCAAGACGCGGCGTTAGCAAAACCCGCAGATGATGAAATTACGATTGCAATAAAAGATAAGATCTCCAAAGATAGTTCAGTTTCTGGATTAATCATAGAGGTCACCACCAATAATAATGTGGTAACATTGTCTGGTGATACCCACTCCGACACTCAAGCAAGTAAGCTAGTTCAAATTGCACAGTCTGAAAAAGGTGTTAAAAACGTCGTTTCCAAACTCGATATTAAAGAAGGCAAAGATTTTCTTGCTGATGCGCAAATTACCGCCAAAGTAAAAGGTCTTTTTATTCGTGAAAAATTATTTGATAAAGCAGAACTAGATATCTGGGGCGTCAAAGTAGAAACCGATAATGGCGTTGTACATTTATCGGGCACCGCTAAAACCCAACAAGAAATTGATAATGCCATTGCGATTGCTAAAAAAGTGGATGGTGTTAAAAGCGTTGATTCAAAAATTGAAATAAAATAAAAATGGTTATTCCCGGATATTTTCATGGATATCCGGGATATTTTTAAGCCTGCGTTTCAAATAAGAACCATGTCCGACGTTCTGTCTCATCAATAAACACTTCTAAGACGCTTGCAGTAGCAACATCATTGCAATCACAGCAGACTTGATGTGCTGCGCGCATGCGCGCTGTAAAATCCTTATTATCATGCATTAAGCGTCTGACCATTTCTTTAGGTTCAACAAAAGTTTCATTATCATCGCGTACCTTTTGTAAGGAAGCAATATGGTGAATGGAACGGATGGTTGTACCCCCTAATTTGCGCACACGCTCTGCCAATACATCAATGATGGCAAAAATCTGCTCTGCTTGTTCATCAAATAATAAATGATAATCACGATAATGACTGCCAGATACATGCCAATGAAAGCTTTTTGTTTTGACATATAAGGCAAACGCATCGGCCACTAATGGATTAATTGCTGCAGAAATGGCATCACGCGCTTCATCCGTTAAATCTGTAGGCGTGGTTAATTTCACATAATGCGCTTCATTAATTTTCTTTGGCGAGTGCTTACGTACAGCTTTCATCATCCAACCTCATATATTTAAATAACTCAAAGAAGAATTATAGCAGTTTTAAAACGTTATATACGTACAGTAATGTCTAAATATTCTGGATGCTTATCAATGTAATATTTTACAAATGGACAAGAAGGGATAATGGTATAATTATTTTCTTTGGCATACTCTAGTGCAAATTTTACAATATCCTGTGCAATATGGCGCCCTCTTAAAGGAGGTGGAACAAAGGTACTTTGAAAATCTAGCGTTCTCCCTTTGACGGTAACAGAATACTCTAACAACGCCCTAGCGCCATCCACCTCTGCAAAAAATTGTCTTTCGTCTTTATTATGTGTAATTACCACAGACATACAACCGCACTCCAATAGAGAGTGGTATTGTCTATATGACTAGAATTTGAGAATTTTGGTTCAATTGTGACCTATCACCAATTTCCTAATAAAAGAGCAGATCCAAAATTACACAATAATCTGGATCTGCTGATCTTTGGTTAATAGTAAGAAACGTATAATGGTTGAATATTCAAAATTGGCGTAGTTACCACATGTTCAACCGAGGTAAACATACCCTTATATTCAGTCCAGGTTGTGGTTTCATAGGTAACGGCTTCACTCCAGCCGACTAATTTTTCGCCAAAGTATTCTGGAGGGTAAACATTAACAATATCCGTATATTGTATATAGCTTGCGCCACCTGAAACCGCTTGAACTTCATTTAGTGCTAATTCACGAATCATATTTTTCCCCTCAAATTTTTTAATAATTTATTTATATCCTGGTTTAGAAAAACTAAGCCAGAACGAGCGCAATACTACAAGGTAATTACGCTCAGCGCTAAGGGATTTATCGTTATATTGAAACCTTTGGTCGGAAAGCTGTAAACTAAGTTAGTTGAATCATTGCTATTAAATCATACTCCAGTTCTGTTACTATATTGCTTATTCATCAAATTAGCTTAAGTAAAAACCTATGTCAGATATTTTTACATTTGCACAGCAGGAATATAATATCGATACAGATAAGTTATCTAGCTTAGAATCTGGTCTTTTTTCTATTTTTAATGCCTTGGCTCCCATTGATTCTGCAGTATGTGATGCTTTTTATCAGCAACTATTTTGCGGTGCTTATATTTTTATTCCGGATGAAGGTCAAACCTATCAAACATTAGTAGAAACTAATGGCGATAACCTAAAGAACAGAGATTCATCCTCTAGCCATGCATCTATTGATTCACAATATTCTTTCTATGGTAACAGCACGGGAGAATGTTTATTTGGCACCCATACTATCGATGGTAAAAAAGGGACTTGGTTACAATTAGAAAAATATAGTACGGATCTTATCCATCTCCCCGGACATATGGGCACGTATATCGTATATTTGGTTACGGGTGAAAATACTGGACCTTACGGGAATTCTACTTATACAGAATCTAATCCATTCATATTAACAGAACCTTCTCATAAAACCCTTACAATGGCAGATGTTATTTCTAACGATGTGATACCAACGCAAGAATTTGTTCCCGTGATTATGCTTGAACCGCATATGCCTTATACAGAACTCAATTCACACCCAATACCAGAAGTTATATTATAAACTTACACCCACTTATCGACCCTGCTCTGCCATTAGTCCTTAAACTTGAGTGATCAATTGCAAGTAGTTTTATGGTTTGTTAACGTGCACTTCAACTTAAACACAACGAGGATTACACAATGAGTATTAAATCATTTCTATTAATGGGCATAACGGGTTTAGGCTGCGCTGCACTAGCGGGTTCTGCTGGAGCCACGCTCGGCGCCGCGCTGGCTGCTGGTTTAATCGGTACACTGGTAGTCGGTGGGCTTAGCACACTATTTTCAGGTACAGCAAATTTCCCTGTTTCACCACTCATGGGGGTTCCGCAGTTCAGCTATTTTCATCCCAGTACCTGGTCTTGGTTCTCCAATGGCCCACAAGTTGTACATGCGCCAGCGCCTAACATTGTACACGGACCCGCCTCATCTCCCTCAGTAGGTTTATTGCCTATGTTTAAAAAACATACAACTGCTGCCCCCCCTCTTTCCACACATACCCCTACTACTCATATACCCGGTCACCATAGTATGTCTACTATTCATCCTATGCCCATCCATAGCATGACGTCCACTGCTCATCACATGCCCAGTCTCCATAGCGCGACGCCCACTGCTCATCACATGCCCGGTCTCCATAGTACGTCCACTGCTCATCACATGCTCGGTCACCATAGTGCACCACCCACTGCTCATCACATGCCCGGTCTCCATAGTACGTCCACTGCTCTTCCTATGCCCAGTTATCCTACTGCTCATCATATGTCCAGTCACGCTACTAGTACGCACACTGCTCATCATGTACCCAGTCATACTGTTATGCACAGTAGCCATCATTTCAAACCTTAAACCTTTCTGATAACGTCGCACTTCCCTTAGATTAAAAAAATTTTTTAATCTAAGGGAACTTTTCTTTTCAATATCCTTCTAATCATTCGAGTACCAGATACTCACTATGGTTTTGTTTCATTTAGAAGGAGTAATGGCCATGAAGACTGTTAGTAAAATCATCCCTGCTGCATTAGCAGCAGTTCTTTTAGTGGGGTGTGATAATATGAACCACACTGATCAAAACGTATTAGGTGGAGCTGCATTAGGAACTATCGGCGGTGCCGCAATTGGTGCAATCGCTGGTGGTGGTACAGGCGCTTGGATTGGAGCCGGTGCTGGTGCTATTGTGGGCGGCGTGGCAGGATATGTTTATGATAGAAATAAATATGACGGATATTATGCCCGTCCTTACTATTATAACCGTCCTTACTACTATGAACGCTATGGTTATTATGATGAAGGCTATCGCCCTGCGCATAAACACCATAAACATCACAAAAAGCATCACAAACACCACAAGCAAGCACACAAAAAATGTGAAGGTGATACTTGTCCAACACCCGCTAAATAAAAAAGCGCAACACGCATTGCCCAGTTCTATAACCAAAGGAACCTGGGCAATGATCTAACCTTTCTTTTGATAAGTGCCTATCAATACTGCTTCATCAAGTACGTGCCCTTTCATCGCTTCTCTTAGCGCATCTGTAGTCGGACTATTTAAGTTCATAAGCAATGTGTCTAGGGCATATAACTTAAAAAAGTAACGGTGTCGACCAATGGGAGGACAGGGTCCACCATAATTATGATTCTTCCAACTCGTTAACCCCAACAATGTCCCTGTAGGCAATTGTTGTGAACTAACATTTTCTGGTAATCCCGTACTGTTGGGAGCAAGGTTATAAATAACCCAATGGTCCCATATCATTTTGGGAGCTTTAGGATCTGGCGCATCTGGATCATCTACAATCAGTACTAAACTTTTAGCCACGGGCGGAATATCCTTCCAGCTCAGGCTTGGTGAGATATTCTCCCCTTCACAGGTGTATTTTACCGGGATCTCTTTGCCTTCATCGAATGCGGCTGAAAAAATTTTCATATGCTTTGATTCCTCAACTGAAAATATATTCTCAGAAAATAATACCCCAACCAGAATTAGCAGTGAAGCTAGTTTATTCATAGGCAAGCCAACTCACAATATTTGTTACTATTCAAACACTTATATTCAAACACATCTCATTTGCTAATGCCAGATTAAACTTATTCCCCCAAAGTGTCGATTATTTGACACAGAGATGGTAACCGTGGGTGAAAAAATGATGTGTAGAAAAACAGTAATAACAACTGCGCTTTCAGTGGCTCTTTTATTTCTATCAAGTACCACAAATGCGAAGCTTGAAAATAGAGGGATTTATATTAACCAAGGGACACTAGAAAATACCAAGACTCTACAGTATTTAATTGACCAATCTAAAGCGGTTGGTATTAATACCTTTGTAATAGACTTACAAAAAGCAACACCGAATTATCAAAAAAATGTCGCCTTAGTTAAAAGCAATGGCATAAAATATGTGGCACGTATTGTAGTATTCCCAGATGGTGGAAAACCTAGCCAAATTAAATCCACTTCCTATTGGGAAGGAAAGTTTAAATTGGTAGAATCTGCTATTCGTTATGGTGCAGATGAAATACAATTAGATTACATTCGCTATTCCACCAAGCAACCAGCATCAGCGCAAAACGCTAAAGATATTAAAGAAGTCTTGCGTTGGTTCAAAAAGAATATGGCTTCTTATAAAGTACCTTTACAAGTGGATATTTTTGGTGAAGTGAGCTTTAAAGAATCACCCAGAATTGGTCAAAACATTCAATTATTTGCAGACACTATTGATGTTGCTTGTCCAATGGTATATCCTTCACATTATCATCCGTATGAATCACACTCAAAACAACCTTATGAAACTGTTTATAAATCATTACAAGCGCTTAAAAAACAGTTCAATGATAGTAATCTGCCTTTTAAATTAACTCCTTTCATTGAAGCTTCTAATTATCATTATAAATGGTCTGCGGCGCAACGCTCCACTTACGTATTATCACAAATACGTGCGGTTGAAGATGCCAATGTAGATGGTTGGTATGTTTGGAGTCCTAAAAATCATTATGATAGCTTGTTTGAAGCTTTGAAAAACAGAAAAAATCTAGTTAAGAAAACCACGCCAGAAGCTATTCACTAGCAACTGGCGTTGCTTTTAATTTCAATAATTCAGAGATTTGATCGTAATCAAGGGTTTCATTTTCAAGCAAAGCAGTAACCAAGATATTCAGTTTATCCATGTTGTTTTGTAAAATATCTTTGGCTTGTTTATAATCTCTATCAATAATAACCTCGGCATTGGAAATGACAATATCTTCAGTGCCGGGGAATACTTCTGATACTAGCAAAGTTTGTTCATCTGCCATGCCATAGCTTCCCACCATATCTTTCGCTATTTTATTTGCATTCAGCAGATCGCTTGCAGCCCCAGCGCTAACATTGTCTTTGCCATAAATAAGCTCTTCTGCAATATATCCTCCCAGAGACGTTGCAATAATCGCTTCTAATTGATTTTTAGTAAATGAATATTCATCTGATTCAATTTTAAAATGTGTCACACCCAAAGTATTGCCGCGCAATCCAATGGTTAATTTATGCAGAGTGCGCGGTTGATTGGGGTGTAACAATCCCACCAAGGCATGTCCGGCCTCATGATAGGCTGTACGTTTAAGTTCTTCTTTACTATAACTGCCATTACCCTGATTAACGCCTAAAGAGATTTTATCATTGGCTTCTTCAAAAGAGGCCATGTCTACTGCGGGTTTACCATTTTTAGTTGCATCAATAGCCGCTTCATTAACTAAATTCGCTAAATCTGCTCCTGAAAACCCTTGTGTAATTTTAGCCAGTATTTCAACATTAACATCTGCTGCAAAGCGTATTTTTTTCAAGTAGAGATTAATAATTTCAGCGCGTTCCGGTAATGATGGTAATCTAAAATATACTTTCCTATCGAATCTGCCTGGACGCAATAATGCCGGATCCAATATATCTAAGCGATTAGTGGCCCCAATTATAATAATGCCTTCATTCAGGTTATTTTGAATATTATCCATTTCACTTAATAATTGATTAATGGTTTGATCTTTCCCGGTAGATTCCTCACCAGAGCGCTTGGGTGCAAGCGCATCAATTTCATCAATAAAGACAATACAAGGCTTATATTTACGCGCCATTTTAAATAGTTCTCTTACCCGAGCGGCACCCACCCCAATAAATTTTTCATCGAAATCAGAACCTGAAATTGAAATAAACGTCGCTTTCGCTTCCCCGGCAATGGCTCTTGCCATTAAGGTTTTGCCGGTTCCAGGAGGACCATAAATCAAGATACCACTAGGGGGCTTTGCGCCAAGGCGTGTAAAAGATTTAGGATCTTTAAGGAAATCTATAATTTCAGTTACTTCTTTTTTAGCTTCATTCATCCCAGCAACATTGGATAAATCAGCCCTAATTTCTTGCGGTGACAATATTTTGGCGGAGAAGGTGGGACTCAAATCCTTTTCATAAGTGGCAATCTTTTTAAAGGCGAGCTCAAAGGCTTCCATATCAACGGCACTTTTATTATTTTCAACGGCAATAATCGCTGCTTCATTAACCAGATTTTTCAAATCAGCACCAGAATATCCTGCACTTTGCACAACAAGGTTGTCAATATTGATGTCATCTGCAATTTTAATATGTTTAATAAATTTCTCTAATATCGCTTTGCGATCTGCATCTGAGGGTAAGCGAACATGGATTTGCCAATCAAACCGGCCCGGTCTGAGTAAAGCTGAATCCAACGCTTCTAAACGGTTGGTAGCGCCCACCACGTAAATATCTGAATTTTTCTCTTCATCTACATTTTGCATTTCTGAGAGTAACTGATTAACTGTTTGAATTTGACTGCTGGCAATATCTTCCGTTTTACGTGAAGGTGCCAAGGCATCAATTTCATCAATAAAGATAATGGCTGGCTTATTTCTTCTTGCCAATTCAAACATTTCTCTAACGCGTGCGGCCCCCCTTCCTTGATACACCTCTTCAAACTGCGCGCCTGAAGCGGAGATAAAGGTTACATTGGCCTCTCCTGCCAAAGCGCGTGCAAGATAGGTTTTTCCGGTTCCAGGAGGACCATAAATAATAATCCCTCTGGGTGGCATTGCCCCCATTTTTTTAAATTTCTCAGGATTTTTTATAAATTCCACCAGTTTACTAATTTCTTTTTTAGCTTCCGTCAATCCTGCAATTTCTTTTAAGGACGCTTTGATTTTTTTAGGTGGAATCACATCAATACTGGCAGATGCCCCCAACCCTTCCTGAAACATATCTCCTGCTTGTTGCTTGGATGCTTCATAACCTAAAATATGAATTAAATCTTGGGCTTCTTTATTACCTTGCTCTGCAGATAATAATAACCAATTGAAGGCTTGAAAATTATCCTTGGGCAACTTTTCACCCAGATAAAAGGCTTTACCAATGTTAAACTGTTGATTTGGATTTAAATAAGAAGCGCGGGTACGACCAGAAAAGCTGTAGTCAAATATGAGCTGAATAACGATAAATGTGATACTGACAATGATAATTACAATAATATCAAAATGCTTATCCAGCTTATACTTTTTTAATCTATCTTTCAGATCTGCGCTAACGGGCATTTTAAGCAGGTAATTTTTACACCAAAAGAGAAGTCCAACCAACAATAATATACTGATCAAGGTATAAAAAATCATCTGCGCACCTATATTTGGTCAAAAATTTGACAGTCAATTTGCCCATTGAGATAAGATAATAATAGCTTATCAGGTGCGTTTCAGGACAAAGTTTAAAAGCTCAATTCCTGCTTAATGGCTTCTGCTTTCATCTCCTCAAAAAGTTGCGCATGCTTAGGCGCATCGGTACCTGCAGCAAGCAATTTTTTCAGTTGTTGACCTTCAAATTTAAAAACAATGCTCTTATCAATACGCGGGATAACCAGTTGTTCACCTGCTTCGTCAAATTGGCACTTGCTTGCACTTGCTTCCATATTTGCAAAATACGCTAAAATATCATTATCTGTAGAAACATTCAGCGCTGTGATTTTTAACTTGAGCTCATCCACTAATTTTTCTTCAACTTTCAGCGTATTTTCATATGTTTGTGCTGAATTAGGTGCACCAAATTTTTGATAAAGATACGGAACAAGATATTGGGAAATTGCATAGGCAGCAGCCACAAAAGGCGCACTACAAAGGCCTACAATGCCTGCGCATGCAACGCCATCAGCAATGCCTGATGCTAAACTTAAACCATATCCTAAAAGGCCTGCACAAACAGTGATGCCCAGTGCTGCCAAAGACACTATTTGAAATAGTGAATACCCACCGATTATGAGAAGCGATAAAGAAGTCATGGTAGAAAATAATATGGGCACTATTGAAGCGCTAGAAGGAAAATTGATAGCTGCCAGCAGTAAATTTGGTGCACAGAAGGTAAAAACGGAGATAGCAACTAATGCAGCAATTTTACTAAAGATTTTTTTCCAGTTAAATTTATTGCTTGTGGCCAAATCTATTTTCTGGAATTTCTTACTGACATGGGTAAGTGATCCTGTTAGAACTTTAAAATGTGCGTTGCTCGGTAAATAGAATACCTGACCAGCTCCAGGAACGCTGTTATCGGTTAATTCTACAAGTGCAGGCCCTGCATATTCCACCTCAAAAATGGGAAATTCAGCAGCTTTTATCCATGCCACGGCTCTTTCGTAATCCGTACAAGCTACTAGATTGTGGTGCATATTCTTGTTTAAGCAAGCAGTGTATTCTTCTGTTTTAATGACCCTGTAATTGCCATTTATATATTTCACGGAAATGGGGCTTAGTGTATTTACAACATAATACTTCATAGTTAACCTAAAAACTAATTTTTAAGAGGTAACTGTAAGTGATTGATCACTCTCTGTCAATGCAATATACAAAAAAAACCCCAATCTTTTTACAAAGAATGGGGTTTTAAAATTAAACCGTGATATTACACAAAAATTGTATTATGCAGTTGCTCTAAGGAATTTTTGCTTTTCCAAATCAGCTTTAATTTCAGCAACAAGTTCAGGATGCTTAGCTTTATCCTTTTGTGCAAACAAAGTTTGTAGCTTCTCACGTTCATAGCAAAGCCCAAGAAACAGATCTTTCTTATCTGCTGGTGTTTCTTTGCCTTTAGCATCATATCTTGGAACAGCATCTGATAATTTTTCTCCAAACATATCAATAAGCGCTTTATCTTCAGGTGCAATTAAAAGAATTAAATCTTCTAAAGCAGCTATGATTTCTTTTTCAATAGCAATTTTTGTATTCTCACTTTCACCTACCATTTTGGCTAGTAATTTTTTCGATGCGATTACTTCGAAAACGCATAAAGTAGTAACAGCAAAAAGTCCAGTAACTCCCAGACCTACTAGCACTGCTAAACTAATGCTACCTAATAAATACGCAACGCTTGCTAGCAGCATAACTGCGTCGGCTACGCCGATAATTTTCCAAGCAGAGGAATGACTTGAATTAGCCACAGAAATAGCATCAGCAACATTATTGAATTCGTCAGAGATTTTTTTAATGTTATCCTTAGACAATTTTATAACGTCATAAGAGAGTTTTTTAACTTTAACTTTATCAACCTCAACTTCTTTAGCTGCGCCATCTAATATGGGTGCGAAATTTTCTTTTGCAAAAATCTTTTTAGCGCCCTCTGTAGTAGGATTTGCATGCTCTAAAGAACCACTAATAACTGTGAGGTTAACGTGAACATTTAATGATACACCTTTAATTTTTTGAGATTGCGCATTGCTCAAAGGCTTAAAGTACCTCTTTTGTACATCCTTGCCTTCATACTCTACTTCAAAAATAGGGTATTGCAACGTATCAGTACCAGAAGCTCTTGCGAATTTAACTGCTTGTTCATAGGATTCAAAGCCATAATAAGCATCATCTTCTTCAAATGGGCCATCTGTTTTAAAGCAAGCACGGATTTCTTCTTTCGTAATATCTTCGCGAAGTATTCCATCTGCTTGTATTATAATAGGGTCGTCAACAACATAATATTTCATAGCCTACCTCATAAATGACTTAATTTAATGCCTTCACCTGCCTTATCAGAAAATAAGGCAATCAAACTAGCAGAAATCTTACCAAAAGAGTTTTTTGAATAACTTTTTCCGTCCTCATTAAAAAACCCCCAATCTTTTTACAAAGAATGAGGGGTTTAAAATTAAACCGTGATATTACACAAAAATTGTATTATGCAGTTGCTCTAAGAAATGTTTGCTTTTCCAAATCAGCTTTAATTTTAGCAACAAGTTCAGGATGCTTAGCTTTATCCATTTGTGTAACCAAAGTTTGTAGCTTCTTACGTTCATAGCAAAGCCCAAGAAGCAGATCTTTCTTATCTGCTGGTGTTTTTTTGCCTTTAGCATCATATCTTGGAACAGCATCTGATAATTTTTCTCCAAATACATCAATAAGCGTTTTATCTTCAGGTGCAATTGCAAGAATTTCTTCTTGTAACGCGGCTATTTTTGCTCTTTCAGAAGCAATTTTTTCATTCTGCTCTTCAACTAGTGTTTTAGTTGACCATTTGTATAATGCGCTTCCTGCTGTTTTGAGAGCGTAGAAAGTGACGCCAGCAAGGGCAGCAACTACTACTATACCTGCTCCCACTTGCACTGCTAAACTACCCGCAACAACGCTACCTAATAAACCTGCATAACCCGCAAGCCCTCCAGTAGCTAGCAGCAAAGTAGCGCCGGCAATTTTCGAAGCAAAGGAATAATTTAAAGTAACAGGAGGATTAGAGGGGTTATCAACTTTATCAACCAATTTTTCAACATTAGCATTAACTTTTACAGCAACCTTATCGGGCTGCTTAACATAATCGGATACTGGAGGGGGTTCTGCAACTCTGGGTACAGGTACAGGATCTGATTTTGCGGCAGGTCCTATATACTGCAATTGATCTCCAACTAATCGATATGCTGCTAAGAAGCTTTTAAATGCTTCTATATCAGCGTCGCTCAACTTTCTACCTGCGCTTTGAGCCTCTATTATATTTTTGCGTAATTCCTTTGGAAATGACCACGCAAAAAAAGCATAAAATTCATCACTGGAGATCCCTGGAAATATATTTCGAATCGACAGAGGAAGACCGTTTCTGTCACCACTCAGATACTCCAGAACCTTCCAGCTCGTAAGACGATGTACTGCTGGTGTGGCAGCAGAAACCTCAGCAGAAGTAACTTTGTCAGCTTCAGCTTTTTTAGTTGTACCATCTACTATAGGTGCGAAATTTTCTTTTGCAAAAATCTTTTTAGCACCTTGTGCAGTAGGATTTGCATGCTCTAAAGAACCACTAATAACCGTGAGTTTCCCCTGAACACTTAATGATATACCTTTAATTTTTTGAGATTGCGCATTGCTCAAAGGCTTAAAGTACCTCTTTTGTACATCCTTGCCTTCATACTCTACTTCAAAAATAGGGTATTGCAACGTATCAGTACCAGAAGCTCTTGCGAATTTAACTGCTTGTTCATAGGATTCAAAGCCATAATAAGCATCATCTTCTTCAAATGGGCCATCTGTTTTAAAGCAAGCACGGATTTCTTCTTTCGTAATATCTTCGCGAAGTATTCCATCTGCTTGTATTATAATAGGGTCGTCAACAACATAATATTTCATAGCCTACCTCATAAATGACTTAATTTAATGCCTTCACCTGCCTTCTAATAGAAGGCTTACCAAACCACAACCCATTTTAGATATTAAGCAGTTGCTCTAAGGAATTTTTGCTTTTCCAAATCAGCTTTAATTTCAGCAACAAGTTCAGGATGCTTAGCTTTATCCTTTTGTGCAACCAAAGTTTGTAGCTTCTCACGTTCATAGCAAAGCCCAAGAAACAGATCTTTCTTATCTGCTGGTGTTTCTTTGCCTTCAGCATCATATCTTGGAACAGCATCTGATAATTTTTCTCCAAACACATCAATAAGCGTTTTATCTTCAGGTGCAATCGCAAGAATTTTTTCTTGTAACACGGCTATTGTTGCTCTTTCAGAAGCAATTTTTTCATTCTGCTCTTCAACTAGTGTTTTAGTTGTCCATTTGTATAATGCGCTTCCTGCTGTTTTGAGAGCATAGAAAGTGACGCCAGCAAGGGCAGCAACTACTATACCTGCTCCCACTTGCACTGCTAAACTACCCGCAACAACGCTACCTAATAAACCTGCATAACCCGCAAGCCCTCCAGTAGCTAGCAGCAAAGCAGCGCCTGCAACTTTCGAAGCAAAGGAATAATTTAAAATGGCAGGAAAGTCAGCAATTTTATCAGCTTTGGAAGCAAGATTGTCAACTTTTGCAGCAAACTTTTCAATGTCAGCAGCTTGTTCTTTAGCTTTTGCAGCAAATTTATCAACGTCATCAGAAAATTTTTCAACATCACTAGAAAATTTTTCAACACCAACTTTAAGTTTTTCAACGTCAGCAGAAGCTTGTTCAAGGCGAGCAGCAGCTTTTCCAGTAGCTATAGCAATATCTATAATATCAGCAGCTGGAGCAGCTACAACTTCATCAGCAGTAACTTTGTGATCTTCAACTTTTACAGGCAGCTCGAAATATTGCTTTTCATAAATCTTTTTAGCGCCTTCTGCAGTAGGATTTGCATGCTCTAAAGAACCACTAATAACTTTGAGTTTACCACGAACATTTAATGATACACCTTTAATTTTTTGAGATTTCGCTTTATTCAAAGGCTCAAACGATTCCCCTCGTACTTTACCGTCTTTATAATCTACTTCAAAAATAGGGTATTGCAACGTATCAGTACCAGAAGCTATTGCGAATTTAAGTGCTTGTTCATAGGATTCAAAGCCATAATAAGCATCATTTTCTTCGAATGGGCCATCTGTAAAGCAAGCACGGATTTCTGCTTTCGTAATATCTTCGCGAAGTATTCCATTTGCTTGTATTATAATAGGGTCGTCAACAACAAAATATTTCATAGCCTACCTCATAAATGACTTATTAATAATATTACTGCCTTATTAGAAAATAAGGCAGCAAATATAGCAGTAAACTTACCAAATATCAAGTTAATTTAGGCTATTTTAGCTTAGATTTGTTAGGTGTATCACTTTCTGAATCGTAGGAGTGTTCGCTTCCACCTGAAGAGTTAGTTGAGTCGCTTTTACTGTCTTCTTTTTGCTTGTTCGCATTTCTCAACCGCATACTATGAACACTAGGGGCAGGAGTAGCTGATTTTCGAGACTGAGACCGACGCTTGTCATAGTCCGACGTTAATGGTCGTGGTTCAGGCGTTGCTTCTCTTAGTACTATGGTAGGAAGATTTTCATTTGCAGCTACATGCGTAGTTTTAACACGCAAACTACTGCTTTCACTTGTTGAGTTTTCATTGTTCACAAGTGGCAGTTGTCTTTTTAGTCGGCTAGCTGCGAAAGCTTGTGCAGCTTTTGTAGCAGTAAAAGTAAATGCAGCAGCTGCAGCACCTGCACCAAGCATTGGTAATGCTTCAGGAGCGATGACCTGCAAATAAGTCAACCCGCTAACAAATAACGATCCAGCCACAATAGAAAATAATCCCAGCCCAGCATTGGCCCTCCATGCAGGGTTTTGCTGAAGCGGTGTTTCCGCTCTGGCATCTTCTGGTGTTGGATTTGTAAGCGAAAGCGGTGTTTCCGCTCTGGCATTTTCTGGTGTTGGATAGGAATTTATCATTTCGACAAAATTACTTGGTGCTAAGAAAACTGTAACTTTTGTATTATTTCCATGTTCATTTATCTCTATACAATCTGTTGTAACAAGATCTTCTTCAGGTCCTGTATATTCAACTTCAAACATCACGAGTTGCTTTCCTTCAGCTGCACGTTGCGTGTCATTTGCGATTTGAATCGCCTCAGAACGCTGCTTAACCAACATGCATTTCTCGTCTTCAGTAATAATTTTTTTAAAATCTTTATTAGATATCTCAAGCACTTGATCAGTATCATCAGGAACTAAGGATGGAATAGTTGCAATCATATAATATTTATTATTATCACTCTTCATATACTTGATATCCTTATAAAAAAACCTGCTATTTTTTTATAAACAGCAGGTTTAAAATTAATCAATCAACAAGTTAAAATAAACTATTGTTTATTTTGGTGCTGGCTTTGGACCTTGTAGAATTTGCTCTTCTAACGGTCTGCGTTCAGCTTCTGATTTAGTAACTAATGACTTCACTTGGTCGAGCTGCCAGTGTGCCAAAACTACTTTGTTCATAGCTTCTGGTTGTTTTGCAGACAAATTACCCTTTTCATCATACTCAGGATTAGGCGCATTATTCAATATATCTGCTAATTGCACGACAAAAGCGCTATCATCTTTGTATCCAAGCGTTTTTTCTACTTTTACTAAACTATCTTGTGTTCTCTTCAGATCTTCTTCGTCATGCTGCTTCTTAGATTTTTTCCAGTCAGCAACCTTTTTTGAAATCCCTTTGATAATGATTTTAGCAGCAGTCCATAAAGTCACTGACGCAACAGCCGCTGCAATACCAGCAACTACCGGTAATCCGAATGTCGCTGCAGTTAATCCAGCTCCAGCTAAAGTAACGCCAGCTTTTGCTAATACAAATGGCGTGCCACCACCAAAGAAAAATGCCGCACCAGCACTACCTGCAACAACCATTGGGATAGCAAGTTTTTTAAAGGTACCTTTCAAAGATGAAGCTTTAGCTTCAGGTTCTTTAGCTTTAGCTTCAGGTTCTTTAGCTTTTACTTCAGCTTCTTTAGCTTTTACTTCAGCTTCTTTAGCTTTTACTTCAGCTTCTTTAGCTTTTACTTCATCTTCTTTAGCTTTTACTTCATCTGCTTTAGCTTTTACTTCATCTTCTTTAGCTTTTACTTCATCTGCTTTAGCTTTTACTTCAGCTTCTTTAGCTTCGGCTGCTTTTTTAGTAGCTTCTTCTACAGCATCTTTCATATCTATTTCCTTATCTGCGAGCGTGGCATTTACAAATTTAACTTGTTCTACATTAACTTTATAGGCTGTAATTGTCTCTTCACCCAAAGCGTGTTGGATTGTGGTGTCTGGTTTTTTGCCTACTAATTTAACTTCGATAACAGCGCGATGTGCAGCACCATCCTTGGTGTCAAATCTTGCAACTTTCATAGCCGCTCTTTTCGAGGGAAACAATAATATTTGCTCGTCTTCTTTACTGATGGCGCCGACTACTTGATCCGCGGTAACATCTATGTCTTTTCCGTCTTTTTTGGTAGGAAGCTTATTACTAACATGATACGGCATAATTAACCTCATAAAATGGTACAACTAAAACAACTATTATTTTTAAAACAACATCAACGTCCTTATTTCTCCCTGTTTTATACCTCCTATGATTTTTCCAAAGAATTTTCTAAGGTGGGTTTAGACGATGCCCACGCCATTTTATCACGCTGCAACTGTCCTTGATTACCAATCGGACGCCATAAAGGCAATAAAAGTAATAATGTAATTGCGGTACTGATAAGGAGCGCCATAAAAAAGCCCTGCCAACCCCAAGTATCAATCATACTGCCGACAGGATAACCTGCACAAGCCGCACCAAAATAACCTAGTGTTCCCGCAAAACCATTCGAAGTCGCGGCTGCACGCTTATCAACAAATTCCGCCGCAGCTAAGCCGATAATCATTTGTGGACCAAAAACAAACACCCCAATAAACGCCAGCAATAACATATCTAAAAATACATGATTGGCGGGGACATACTTCAAGCCCAAAAGCGAAAAAATAAGTCCTAATGCACAAATCACCGTGACTGGCACTCGATTACCTTTCCAAATACAATCCGATCCCCACCCTGCCGCAATCATGCCAACAAATCCGCCCACTTCAAACCAAAACACACCACTGCTTGCCAGCATGTCTTCCATATGCTTGGCTTCTGTGAGATAAAAGAAAGTCCAATCATTAATTGCCGTTCGAACCACATAGATAAAGAAATAAGAAATAGAAAAAATCCAAACATACTTATTGTTTAATACTTGCTTAAAGAGAATTTCTCTGATGGATAAAGACGTATGTTCTGTTTCTATATCATTTGTTTTTTCAGTGTTTTTTGATTTATATTCTTCGATGGAAGGTAAGCCTAATGTGCGAGGAACATCGCGCAGGCGGTTGATAAGAACCAATCCCATAGCAATACTCAGCAACGCAGGAATAAACATCGCATAACGCCAACCAAAATGAACAGCACAGTAAACTGCTATTAAAGGAATGAGTGCTCCACCTAAATTATGAGAAGTACTGGAAATACCGTACCATAATCCACGCTCAGATTGCGCAAACCAATAATTAAGCTGCTTGCAACACGCCGGCCAGCCCCAAGCTTGAAACCAACCATTGAGGCCCCAAAATATCGCTAATATCCAAAAGGAGGAAGACATCCCAAAAAGAATGTTTAATATCCCCGTTATAATCAATCCAGTTGCCATAAAATAACGAGGATTAGCGCGATCTGACATCACACCGCTTATGAATTTACTAACGCCATAAGATAAGTAAAGAATGGAACCGATAAAACCTAATTCGGTTTTAGTAAGTCCCAAATCAATCGCCATATAAGGCATCGCGAATGTAAAACTTTTACGGGTGAAATAGAAAAATGCATAACCTAAAAAAATTGAATAACAGATCCGCATGCGCCAATAACGGTAATCCGTATTAATTTCTTCTGGACTCTTCACTATCTGTTGATAGGGTGCGGGCTTTAAAAAGTCTAAGCACTTCCAGCTCACTATAGAATCTCCTTAAACCAAAATTTTTGTATATTTGGCAATAATGATGCGGGAAATATTGAGATTGCGCACATGACATCATAGTAACGTTGCGCTACTGAGTTTTTGGTGGGTTTTGATAAATATAAGTTAATCAAATTAATCAAATGCCGCAAGTCTTTGTAGGCGCAAAAGATAACACGGTCTTTTATAAACGCCAACATATATGCCAAATTTTTGAAAGTTAAGATACTCAATTTTTGATTCATGGGGCTATAATACCTTCAATTTCAACTAAAGCTCCTCGTGGTAACCCAGCGACTTCAACCACTGCGCGAGCAGGATAAGGGACTGTAAAAAAAATTTTCATTGCATCATTAATCAAAGAGAAGTGTTTTAAATCCTTTAAGTAAATGGTTAATTTAACAATTTTTGCAAGACTCGCGCCTGCAGCTTCTGCTACTGCTTGTAGGTTACGAAATACTTGTGCAATCTCTGCTTCAATATTATCTGTGATTAATTGTTGTGTGACAGGATCTAAAGCAATTTGACCAGATAAAAAAACTAAATTTCCAATATTTACTGCTTGTGAATAACAGCCAATCACTTCTGGAGCATTTTTAGAATGAATTGCTGTAAAGGTTGTCATGGCTTTTTTCTCCTTACTTACTGCTTAGAGCGGCCCGGGAAAGGAAAAATGTTATCAATATTAGTCGTAGATTCGGTTGGAAAGCTATCATCTTTTAAAACAAAGATTAACATAATCGTATCTGCTCGCAAGAAAGTATCCCCGGTATACTGCCGTGCATTGTCATCACCCTTACCTAGAACACACACATTATCATCCAGAAACCAATAAGTCCGTTCTAGTTTGATGGCGCAATCAGACATTTCCCCTCTTGTCCAGGCTTCTACATCCTCTTTTAACATTTGGCCGCGGAAAACAGTAATACCATCCGTGTATTTGTTGACTTCAACTTCAACCCATACCCGCGCTTCATTTTTCTTTGACTTAGTTTTCATGTAAAGCCCATTACCGCATAAACAGGTTTCATCTTAGCATTCTTTGAAGGAGCCAGTTAACTCTTTTTCAGCATTATTTAAAATCCAAACAGTGGATCTCAATGATCATTGCACCCTGCTCATTTGCGGTTTACTATGATTAAATGGTTTGTAATATTAACAAAAGGATTAGTTATTATGCATTCTTTAATTCAAGTTATTCCAGAATCCCAACTTGATTTAATTCATGGTGGTATCATTCCCGCTGTCGTTCCGATTCTCGTTCCAATACTTATTGCAGATTTGCCATTAATAGTTTCCATCATTCTTCAAGCAACTTCTGATCTGCTGCAAGAATGGCAGGAGCATCACCCAGTTACTCCTGCAAAACCGGCCGTTATTACTTAATCCATTGGGTTAAAACATCAATTATCTTTTGTGCCTGATCTTTGCTAGAAATATTGAATTTCGATTTTTGTCGATATTCATTGTTTTTCTTTTGATAACGACGAATACTATATTTATCCGGACCATAAGCTTCCTTTTTCTTATCCCAATCCGCATATCTGAAAACAATGGTTGTCCAGGCACCTTTGCTTAAAACCACTTTTTCATATTCTTTTATGGTGACAAGATCACCATCCACATATTCTATAGTTATCTCGTCTATTGTCGCTGCCATCTCAGTATTCCTCTTTGGAAAATAAGTTTGAGCCTGGATGATAACGATTATCGCCCAGCGAATAAAGCAATCCATAGATTTTATTTGGCAGGTTGACTTTGTGGCGGTGTTAATCCATCCAGCGGTTGATTCATAAATTTCTCATTAATCTTGTCAACTATCTTTTCTCCCTGAGCAACTTCACTCGGTGTTAATTTCTCTAAAAGCGCATCTCTCGCAGATTGTAAATCCAACCCACCCCCTTGTGCTGCAATTTTAAACCAGGCAAATGCTCTTGGTTTATCTACCGCTGTTCCTAAGCCATCTCTAAAACATATCGCTACTTGATATTGCGCACTGCGATCACCTTGATAAGCCGCTTTTTCTAATAATTCTACCGCTTTTTTCTCATCTTTTGGCACGCCAATACCCTGGAGGTAATTCATGCCTAATTGGTATTGCGCACCGGCAAGGTTTTGCGCAGCTGCTTTTGTAAGCCATTTTGCCGCCATTACCTCATCTTTAGGCACGGTTTGCCCTTTAAGATAGTGCATCCCTAGATAAAACTGTGCATCTTTAAGCTCATTTTCTGCCGCGAGTGAATACCATTTAAAGGCTTCTTTTAAATCCATAGGTCCACCCAAGCCTTGATCATAAAATCGTCCCAATTCACTTTCTGCTGCAGGATCTCCTTGATTAGCAGCCTTTAAAAATAATTCCTTGGCTTTAACAAAATTTTGCCCTACACCCACCCCATCTCTATAACAAGCGCCTAATTCATAATAAGCGGCAACAGATTCATTGTCAGTTGCATTTAAAAATAATTCACAGCCTTTTTTGTAATTTTGGGCATACCCTAAATCACCTTTCATATATGCTTTCCCAACAAGCACTATCGCAGCAGGATCTTGCTTTGCCAAAGCTTTATCTAACCAAGATTTAGCTTCCGCTTGTTGACTCTTGTTACCATATCCAGAACTATAATATTTATATAATTTAAATTCTGCAGCAGAGTCCCCTTTAGCTGCTCCTTTTTCAAACCAATCCAATGCTTTTAACGCATCCTTAGGTTGACCAAGACCTTGCTCAGCGGCTACCCCTAACTCAACCATCGCCGCGCCATTACCTTTATCTGCCATCGCATTTAAGATTTTATCAGAAGCAGCAACATCCGCTTGAACACCATCACCCAAACGGTAAATCCTGGCAAGTTCAATTAGCGCCTTAGCATTATCGCTTTTAGCCGCTTGCGCTATCCAATTGGCGCGTTCAACTTTGTCCGCAGCAACACCCGTACCATTTTTATAAAAATCTGCAACCATTAACTGCGCATCCACATTCCCTAATTTTGCGGCATTCAAATAATTTTCAAACGCTTTTTGCAAATCTTTTGGAACACCAATTCCTTCTTGATACATCTTTCCTAGCGCATAAAATGCCGGGGAATATTTGTCGTTTGCCGCAGTCTCTAACAATGCTTTTGCTTGAGCATCATCTTGTTTCACTCCTTGGCCCATACTATAATTCAAACCCATTGCATAAACTGCTGGCGGATAATGTGCATCCATTGCTTTTTGAAAATAATAATTCGCTCTCTTGAAATCTTTATCAACGCCCAGACCTTCATTATATATCAATCCTAGATTATACATGGCAGGAATAACACCTTTATCCGCTGCTTTCTGCAGCCAAATCAGCGCGCTCGGATAAGATTTAGCAGTTCCAATTCCTTTAAGATAACAAATTCCAAGATTATATTCTGCTTGCACATTGCCTTGCTGTGCTGCTTTTGTAAACCATTTAAAAGCCTCTTCTGGGTTTGGTGACACATCCTTACCTTCTAAATACGCTAACCCAACAATATATTGCGCATCTGCATACCCAGTGTTTGCCACCTCTAGATTTTTTTCAAAATCAGTCTTGGGATCAGCTTGCGTCATTGTCGCCTGTGGCGTGGGTGCTCCTTGCGCTAACGTGAGCGCATGCCCCGGTAATGCATGCAAACACCACAATAAACTGAGCGTATATACCGGTGTTTTTTTGGCCATTTTATGAAACATAAGCCACCTATACTGATAATGGTATAAATAAAGTGTGTATCCTAATCCCCTTTATCGGCAGTTCCATTGATTTATTAACCCTTCTTGCATTAAGATGGCCCAGCGCTGACCACCCATGGCAGCGACAGATGACTAACTTTTTCAATATTTACAAGGACTTGATCCATGAGACAGGTACCGCAGTATTTAATAATTGGCAACGGTAAGATGGCAAAACACTTTTGCCATTATTTAACCCTCCTTGGGCTCCCCTATTATCAATGGGCGAGAAAAACCCACTCCGTTGATGCCTTAACTGCACTGCTAGCAGCCTCTAGTCATATTATTCTTTTAATCCGTGATGATTCCATTGCTGATTTTGCATCCACCCTTGGCAATTCTACGCGTAAAACCCTTATACATTTTTCAGGCCAGCTCTCTTCTCCCATGGTATATGGTGCGCATCCCTTAATGACGTTTACAGAAAATTTATATGATGAAGCAACCTATCGCTCTATGCCTTTTGTACTGGAGGAAGGGTCGCCCGCCTTTCAAGATCTATTACCTGGGATCCCCAATAACACCTATCAGATACCCGCACCATTAAAAGCGTACTATCACATGCTTTGTGTAATCAGCGCTAATTTCACCTGCATTTTATGGCAAAAATTTTTTCATGATCTCCAAGAAAAACTGCATCTGCCCCTTGAAGCGGGCCTGCCTTATTTAACCCAGGCTTTTCGTAATATTGCCCAGAATCCGCAAGGAGCAGTCACGGGACCATTGGTGAGAAAAGATGAAAAGACCATACAAGCTAATTTACACGCATTAAAAAATGACGCATTTTATCCCATTTATCTAGCATTTAAGGGGCTTTATGAACATTCTTGATTTTGACCGCATGAAAACCAACAATAGTAAAATCAGTATGGTTACTTGTTATGATCACTGGTCTGCGCAACTTATCAGCCAAACAGAGATTGATTGTATTTTAGTGGGTGATTCTGCTGCCATGGTTATCCACGGCCATAAAACTACCCTGCCGGCCACCGTTGAAATCATGACACAGCATATAGAAGCGGTCGCACGTGGTGCCAATAACAAATTTATTATTGGTGATATGCCCTTTTGTTCGTATCGCAAAGGGTTGGTGCATACCATGCAGGTGGTGGAAAAATTTATGCAAGCCGGCAGTCACGCAATAAAATTAGAAGGCGCGGATGATAATATTCAAGCAATTGAACATATTGTAAAATCGGGTATTCCGGTGATGGGCCACCTGGGTTTAACGCCACAATCCATAAATGCATTAGGCGGCTTTAAAACACAAGGCAAAAATAACGCTGCTGCAAACAAAATACTTGCTCAAGCAAAATCATTAGAGGATGCTGGCTGCTTTGCCACAGTCTTAGAATGTATCCCCAGCCCATTGGCACAGCACATTACCAATGAATTGCGCATTCCCACCATTGGCATTGGCGCAGGCCCGCATACTTCAGGACAAGTTTTAGTATTGCAAGATTTATTAGGCCTATCCCCCATGCATAAACCTAAATTCCTTAAAACCTATTTAAGTGGTTTTGATTTGATTAAAAATGCATTGAATCAATATAATCAGGAAGTAAAAAACGCAGCGTTTCCCCTGCAAGAACACTGTTACGAGGGGTAAATGATAGTTATTCAGTCTCCAGATGAATGGAAAGAAATCAGAAAAACAATTTCTGATAGTGGATTTGTTCCTACCATGGGCAATCTGCATGCGGGGCATGCCAGTTTATTAACCCGTGCAAAAAAAGAAAATGCGGTGAGCATATTAAGCATTTTCATTAATCCTACGCAATTTAATGATAAAAAAGATTATGAACGTTATCCTAAAACCCTAGCCAATGATTTACACATAGCAGAACAATGTGGGGTTGATTATGTCTTTGTGCCAAATAAAGAAGATATGTACCCGGATAAGGCCGTTTATCAGATAGCGGAAAATGACATCAGTCTCTTATTAGAAGGCAAACACCGCCCCGGGCATTTTAGTGGTGTTTTAACCATTGTCATGAAATTATTTTCATTAATCCAACCCACTCGCGCTTATTTTGGTGAAAAGGATTATCAACAATTACAACTCGTGAAGGGTTTGGTGACCGCTTTTTTCTTGGATATTGAGATTATTGCTTGCCCTACGGTGCGTCAAGACAATGGTCTTGCCTTAAGCTCTAGGAATACCCTATTAAATGCTGCAGAATTAACCTTGGCCGCACAGTTATCGAATTTTTTATTGTCCGGACTAGATGAAGCCAGCATTAGAACTAAACTGGGTGACTTAGGTTTTGAAGTGGAATATATAGAAAAGTGGCAACAACGATTGCTCGCCGCCGTGAAAATTGGCAATATACGCCTGATTGACAACATTGCGCTCACGGGAGAATCATCATGCTCATGTGTTTAGATGTGGGTAATACCCATATTTATGGCGGACTCTTTAATGAAGAACATTTAGCTTTCCAATTTCGTTACCCCAGCAAAACAGGAACCACTTCCGATGAGCTGGGTATTTTTTTAAAAACCTATTTACGTGAAATTGGCATTGCACCAGAAAAAGTGACCAAAGTCTCTATTAGCTCTGTCGTACCCTCTTTGGATTATTCCATCCGCTCCGCGTTTATTAAATATTTTGCAATTGAGCCTTTTATTTTACAAGCCGGAGTTAAAACGGGCTTACAAATTAAATGCAAAAACCCAACAGAAGTTGGCGCAGATCGTATTGCCAATGCGATAGCCGCCCATCACTATTTTCCCCAAAAAAATGTCATTGTGGTAGATTTAGGCACTTGTACTACCTTTGAGGCTATTGCTAACACGGGAGAATTTCACAGTGGTGCAATTTTCCCGGGGCTTTCTATGCAAATGCGTGCTTTGCACGAGCAAACGGCCAAATTACCCCCGGTGCGTATTCTCAAGGCCCCCACTGCCCTGGGTCAATCCACCATTGCCAATATTCAATCTGGTCTGTATTTTGGGCATCGCGGTGCAATTCGTGAAATAATTGCGGCTATTACACAAGAAATGTTTCAAGATTCCCCACCAGTGGTTATTGGCACCGGCGGTTTTTCTTATCTTTTCGAGGATGAAAAGGTATTTGATGCCATTTATCCAGAT
The DNA here is from genome assembly GCA_013288185.1 of Gammaproteobacteria bacterium. Taxonomy (GTDB): domain Bacteria; phylum Pseudomonadota; class Gammaproteobacteria; order Berkiellales; family Berkiellaceae; genus Berkiella. Next base: position 18,899 of record JABDCK010000006.1, on the reverse strand, counting down.
CTTGTCTTGCAAGGGTTGCGTATCGCCCATCTTAAAAACAGTTAAAAGCCAGCAATCTATACAGTCTAACCTTTGCTATAGTTAAATAGCTAATGCTTTATTTACTTTGCAGGATTTTATGGTCGCTCCGGGTAATTTTTCTCAAATCTGTAGAATTAAAGGGGCTAATCTCCATAAGAAACCCAGCGTAAGTAAAAATTTCCTTGCCAATCCGCATACGCAAATTACCAAAGGGGATCTGCACGGAAATTTTATCAATATTCTTTATTTGCTGGTTTTGCATGGCATTATAGAACTCTCTGGTGCAGATTATGATAGCCTGGTGCAACTCTCTTGCCGCCCGGCACAGGAATTAAATGCAGGACATCTTAAAGCATTTAAACAAATCCTCAGTCGGATAACCGTAAATCATCATAACATTGGGTTGTTACTGCTATTGGGTGATGAACTTGCAGATAGAGGTAGTAATGATTATTTTACCTTAAAAATTTTTGAACGTTTAGCTGCTGAAAACATTCCATTTGAAATTCTACTTTCCAATCATGGTTGTGAATTTATTTGTGATTATGAAAAGGGCGCAACGGGATATAATGAATATGTCATGCCTAAAGAGTTTACCCATTCCCTGCGTGAAATGAAGGTGTTATTGCGTAACGATCTCATTACAGTAGATGAAATAGAAAATTTAGTGGAAAAGTGCTACAAACCCTATCTTAAATTAATTTCCAGCACGTTAACGCCTGATGGTGGAATTATCCTTTATACCCATGCACCTTTTGGGCTGGCTGGTTTCAAAAGTTTAGCAGATAAATTTCATATAACCTATGAGGATATAACGGTTACCGCTTTAGCACAAACCATAGATAAAATAAATGGCGCATTTAATACATTGAAAAATGCGGGTAATATTCATACCTTATTTGACTTGGATATTATTGGCCAGGTTTCAAGATCTGAAAGTGATGCCTTGTTAACTGAACACAATTTTCCATTTGAATTTTTAATCTGGAGTAGAATTCATACTAATTTAGATAGGCCCTTATCGCACAATGGTTACACTTTAACCTTTGTGCATGGCCATGACTCAACCCCATTTTCAGCCCCCAATGTAGTTAATTTAGATAGCATGCTTGGAAAATATGAAGAAAATACCATAGATGAATATAAAGTTCTTTACACTGAAAAACTGGCTAAAACAGGTTTAGTTGAACTACACTGATTATCGCTTTTAATTTAATAATCAATCTGGTAAAATTTGGTTTTTCCTGAAGAGGTTAGTTAAAATGTCAAAACATGGTCCAAGTGATATTAAAAAATCTGAATTAAGTCCAAATGCCGTCACTGGTAAAATGCCGTATTTTGAGCGAAGGATTGATATTAGAGACTCTGTATTAAATCCAAGTGCTCGTATATTTGTGCCTTCTTGCGTTGCTTTGGCAACAAGAGATAAAAGTATAGCTGATGCTTCGCATGAAGATTGCCATCGAATTCCATTTAATATAGAACTATTTGAGGATCTCACAATATTGCAGGATGGTGAAAGCCCATTATTTTATTGTGGCCAAGGAGGAACATTCGCTAGTCCCGGATTCAATGAGATTTTTGATCGACAAGAACGTGCATTAAGACTTTTAGAGGACATGAGAAAAGAAGACCTTACTTATATGATGCAGAAATATATAGCAGCAGGTCAAGAAACCCCTCTCGCCAGAGCCTGTTGTAGACCTACCAGCGGAAATTACTATTGGATTACTCAATTTGCTGAAAAAATGGGATTTGATTTCTTCTATAACCGTAACCCTGTCTCATCTGCTTGGGAGTTACTTGAAACAAGAAATAAAGAACTGTATGCTAAATTAAAAGAGATGGAAGCTGAATTCAAAAAGAGGGAAGCTAAAGCTAAAAGCAAAATGCTTCCTTAAATCGCTTATTCCTCTTACGCTAAAAGTGCAAAATGAATACTCCGAAGTTTTTTAAAGAGATCTTTCGCCTCTCCCAATTTTGGGAGAGGCCGCCGCAGATTGCGGCGGGTGAGGGTTAATTATGACAATTTCGCGCCAAAGGCTAGGATGCGTGGAATTATCCTTTATGCCCATGCACCTTTTGGACTGGATAGTTTCAAAGACTTAGCGATACGAACAGTTCGTTTTATCAAAAATATATTTTTCTGGGATTTTTTTTATACGTGTGCTTCGTCGTAATGTTGGCATTAATACTGATTCAGAATTTACTTCTAGTTGCTGTTTAGTCTCTAAATATTTAGTAAATGCTCTATCTGTGGTTTCGGCATAAGCAAGCGCACTTTTTTTAGCATTCCGATGAGTTTTATAATCCGGTTGGGCAAAATAAAGAATTTTTACAACCAGTTCTATGGGGAGAGATTTTCCTGCATTATTGCTGTTACTTAATAATACCCGCGCAAAAGCGCATTGGGATTTTAATTCATCCATCATTTCATCCAAAGCGTTCCTTACAACACTGTGTTCATCAGCATATTCTTCCCTTAAAAACTCCAACAAAGTTTTTGGAACTTTATTGGAGCATAGCAAACTTAAATCAGGAGAATAGGATAAAATCATTTTAAGAAAATCAACACTTTCACGAAAAGATATTTTATCTTTTGCAAGTTTAGGACGGAATTCGTAACTAGCGGCCATTATACAAGCATATAGAAAAGTTTCTTCATCATCCCCAATTTTATTTTCATTAACATCTGCTCCGGCTGCAAGTAAGAGGGAAATAATTGAAATTGTTTTTGAAGTTAGCTCGTGATGATATAGTGAATATCCAAGCGGTTTTGGATATTCATGCCAAGAAAAAGAAATGTCATGAATATTTGCTCCTGCTTTTAGTAGCATCTCCACTGCATCTGGAAAGTTCCAAGAAACTGCTTCGTCTAATGGAAAAAACTCACTTACTTTACTGGGGGATGCGCCGAGCGCGAGCAAATTTTTCATGATTTCTAAATTTCTGACTTCCCTGCTCTTGCTAAAAAGATTACCATAAGATCCAAGTGCACCCTTCATGCGGCTAGGGCTTGCGTCATTTATAGCCTCTATCAAAAAAGCAGATAATAACTCTGCTTCATTTTTAATGGGAGGATAATATAAAAAGACATAATTATTAGGATCTTTTATAAAATATTCAAACATTTCTGATAGATTTTCTGTTGCCTGTTGTGCAATCTCCAGCAATTTCTCCATAGTTTGCGGATTATAGCCCAAGGCCACTAATTCTTTCATTTTCTTAGGTTCTATCATGGTGCACCCAAATATAAAATAATTTATTAGATAGCATATTTTCTATCAATATATTCTTCCATGAGTGCTATGAATTCTTCTGCAATATGTTCGCCTCGCAGGATTTTGTATTTTTGACCATCCATAAAGACGGGCGCCGCAGGCATCTCCCCAGTTCCTGGTAAGCTAATACCAATATCCGCATGCTTACTCTCACCTGGACCATTGACCACACAACCCATAACCGCAAGCTTTAAGTTCTCTACCCCACGATACTTTTCTCGCCACAAAGGCATATTCTGGCGGACATGGGTTTGGATCTTCTGGGCCAGTTCTTGGAAAACAGTACTAGTAGTTCTGCCGCAACCAGGGCAGGCGGTCACCATCGGCGTAAAAGCTCGTAATTCCAAGGCTTGCAAAATTTCTTGGCAGACTTGTACTTCCTTGGTACGGTCGCCCCCAGGGGCCGGCGTTAACGAAGCACGAATCGTATCGCCAATTCCTTGTTGTAATAAGATTGCAAAGGAGGTTGCTGTGGCAATAATCCCTTTACTATCCATCCCCGCCTCAGTTAATCCCAAATGCAAGGCATAATTACATCGCCGCGCTAGTTCAATGTACAAAGCGACTAATTCTTGTACCTTGCTCACCTTACACGCCAAAATAATTTTATTTTGCCCCATCCCTAATGCTTGCGCCTGCTCTGCGCTGGCCAAGGCAGAAATCACCAACGCTTCTCGCATAATGCTATCTGCCGTCTTAGGTTGGGCTAATTTGGCATTCTCATCCATTAACCGTACGACCAGATCCTGATCTAAGCTGCCCCAATTTACGCCAATACGCACCGGCTTGTCATTTTTAAGGGCAATTTCAATCATGGTGGAAAAATTCACATCATGCTTATCACCAAACCCCACATTACCGGGGTTAATCCGATATTTTGCTAAAGCTGCGGCGCAATCTGGAAATTGAGACAATAATTGATGGCCGATATAATGAAAATCGCCAATCAATAAGGGGGCTTCCCATCCTAAGGTAATAAGCTTGTCGCGAATATAAGGGACTGCTTTTGCGGCATCTTTGTTATTGACGGTGATACGGACCAATTCAGAGCCGGCCTTCCAAAGCTCGTAGCATTGCTGGGCAGTGGCTTCGATATTGGCGGTATCGGTATTGGTCATAGACTGCACAACGATAGGTGCGCCGCCCCCAATAACCACGTTACCAATTTTTACCGGCACAGTCTGATGGCGTGTTTGCAGCATAATGTGAGATCTCCAACTAACAGAATAATCTTTGCTTGGAATTTTACCATGGTTTTTATCCAGTCAAGCATCGATATATTTGACCGAAAAATATTTTATCACGCCAACAAGAAGCGAAATTGTGTGCTGAATAGAAAATCAGTCGATATTGATTTGGTCGAAGCGTATTACAAGAGTATTCGTGCGATTCCTCTTTTAACCAAAGCAGAAGAGATCGATTATGCTAGGCGTGCACAGGCGGGAGATTTGCATGCCCGTCAGCAAATGATAAATTCCAATTTAAGGTTAGTTATCAAAATTGCAAGGCGCTATTTCAAGAGCGGTATTCCCCTGTTAGATTTAATCGAGGAAGGCAATTTGGGCTTGATGCATGCCGTAGAGAAGTTTGATCCAGAGCGCGGCTTTCGCTTTTCGACTTATAGTACCTGGTGGATTCAGCAGACCATTGAACGGGCAATCATGAATCAATTAAGAATCGTGCGCATACCGGTTCATGTTTTGAAGAAACCGCATGAAATCGCGCATGAGAAAACGATTTCTATAGATGATGCTTATGGAGAAAGCCATTTACAGGATAACCAAGAAAAAGATCCGTTCCACCATTTTTCTGAAATCAACCTGCAAAAGAATATCAATAAGTGGCTTGCACATTTAGCGCCGCGTCATCGTGAGGTGGTTTGCCGCCGTTATGGCTTACAGGGGCATGCGCCAACAACGTTACATGAGACGGGTACTGCGATTGGTGTAAAGGGTGAGCATGTACGGCAATTACAAGCTGAGGCTTTAAAGCAATTAAAGCATTTGATTGAAAGTGATGGTGAAAGTGGCCGCACGCTTTTGAATTAACCATCTTACTTATTTGCGCGACGCATTAATTTCTATTAGTATCTGGCAATGGATATGCAAACCATTGCCTTTGTTGCCGTTATTATCGTGTTAGGTGCTCTATTCTGGTGGCATCATCAAGCTCGTCAACTTAAATGGCAAGTACTCGAGACCATTCGGCAAGAACTCTTTGAGAGTACCTTAAAGAATCAGCAGCAAATCGGGGAAATTAATCAGCAAAATTTGCTCCGGATGCAAACCTTTATGCGTGAGAATTTTTCTGAATTAGATAAACAATTGCATGCTATTTTGCTGCGCACTACCACACAATTATCTTCACAATTTGACAAGCTCAATGAATCCACGCAACAACATTTACTACAAATTAGTGAATCGGTTGAACAAAGATTATCAAAAGGGTTTGAGAAAACCAATGAGACCTTTACCAGCATTATTCAGCGTCTAGCATTCATAGATGAGGCGCAAAAGAAAATTACGGACTTGTCACAAAATGTGGTTAGTTTACAGGAAATTTTATCAGATAAGCGCACTCGGGGGGCTTTTGGAGAGATCCAGTTAAACACTTTAATTCATAATGTATTACCCACCAATAGCTATGCGTTGCAGCATACTTTATCCAATGGCTGCCGGGTCGATTGTATTTTATTGTTGCCAGAACCCACGGGTAAAATTGCGATTGATGCTAAGTTTCCTTTAGAAAATTATAAAAAGTATTGTGATACTGAAAACGCTGAGTTGAGCCGACAAGTCGCCAAGCAACAGTTTAAAATCGATATTCGCAAACACATTCAAGATATTAGTCAAAAATATGTCATTCCGGGAGAAACGGGCGAAGGCGCATTAATGTTTATTCCGGCTGAAGCTATTTTTGCTGAAATTCATGCGCACCATCCTGATTTGGTAGAGTATGCGATGCAATCCCATGTTTGGCTGGCCTCCCCTTCTACGATGATGGCCATCTTAACCACGACTTGTGCGGTATTAAAGGATTCCGCCACTCGGCAACAAGTCCATGTTATTCAAGAGCATTTACGTTTTCTTGCACAGGATTTTTCTCGCTTTGAAAAGCGTATGGATAATTTATCGCGTCATATTCAACAGGCTAATATGGATATAGAGCAGGTCCATACCTCTGCGCAAAAAATTTCTCGGCGCTTTCATCAGATTGAAAAAGTTGAATTACCCCCCTTACCTGAAAATACCTCCTTGCCCAGCCTTGAGGATATCTATACAGGCGTTGAGAGCGAATAGCATTCTTTTTGACTACACTTAACCTAGAAAGAATACTTTTTAGGGCGCTGACTAAATGTTTCTACAGCTGGCTGAACGTTTTATACATTGGATCACCTATGAACGCACAAACCACTCCTTCCCTTTGTGTGATTTTGAAAAGATCCGTTATGAACTGCGCCCCGGTGACGTGTTGCTTATTGAAGGACGCAGTCACATCAGTGAAGTAATTCGACAAATTACGCAAAGCTCCTGGTCTCATGCCTGCCTTTATATTGGCCGGTTACATGATGTCGATGACTTAGCGCTTAGAAAAAAACTGACTGAATATTTTGATGGTGATCATGATATCCAACTTGTGATTGAAGGGTATTTAGGCAAGGGTACCATTGTCAGCCCTTTGGAAAATTATAAACTGGATCATATTCGTGTTTGCCGCCCCACCAGCTTATCGCGTAAGGATGCCCAGCATGTAGTGGAATTTGCGATTAATAAACTGGGTACCGATTATGATATCCGGCAGGTATTTGATATGGCGCGTTTTTTAATCCCATGGTCTATTTTACCCCGGCGCTGGCGCTCCAGCTTATTTGAAATTAATGCCGGTAGTTCAACGCGCACCGTTTGCTCCACCATGATTGCAGAGGCCTTTACCTCTATTGATTTCCCTATCCTGCCTGTGGTAAAACAGCATAAGGAAAAAGGAATAGAGTTGTTTATCAGAAATCCTCGGCTTTTCACCCCGCGGGATTTTGATTACTCTCCTTATTTTGAGATTATTAAGTTTCCCTTTATTTCTTTTTCAGAAAGTCCTTACCGGAATCTTCCTTGGAATAGGCAAGGGCTGATGAGTCATGATGGTGAAAATATTTATGATCCGAGCCAAGAACCCGTTAAAGCAAAATCCAAACGTAAAAAGAAAACTAAAAAAGATGATGTCAATATACCCACAGATGATGCCAATGGTGCATTACCAGAAATGCAAAATGATCAAGAGGAAGGCAAAAATAGTAGTCTCAACCTCTTTAGCTTGTTTAGCTTTATTTCCCATCGTTTTTCTTAAAAATCTAAAGCGCTTATGACTAATAGCAGTTGCCCCTGTGGTGCACCGGATTATCTACAATGTTGTGGCCGTTTTATCGAAAACAACCAAAATCCCTCAACCCCTGAAGAATTAATGCGCTCGCGTTATAGTGCTTTTGCGCGCGGAGCAATTAATTATCTGCGTGCAACTATGACCGGTCCTGCCGCCAAAGGTTTTAACATGGTAGATACCTTAATGTGGTTACAAGATGTGCAATGGCTAGCGCTAAAGGTCTTGGACACCCGCTTAAAAACGCCCTTGGTGGGATTTGTCAGCTTTGAGGCCCACTATCTCTATAAAGGGATCCCACAAGCCATATGTGAGAAAAGTGAGTTTCATAAAATTGAGAACAAATGGTTCTATGTGGATGGAAAAAAGCGCAATCTCACCTCTAAGTTAGAATGATTGATTAATCCTTAAAAATCAATATGTTATCTTTTTAACTTATGCCGACTATCGGGAAATCATAGCCTTTAATCTGAAGCTAGTAGCTAGACTGAAGCCTTCGTGTTATTAAGTCGCCATGTTCAATCAAAAGTCGACGACTTAACAAAGGTGAAGTATGGCCAAACCAATAATACCTGCGCCAAAAAGTAAAACGACTGACAAATACAAGTCGCTGAAAAATATTGCCATTTGGGGCGGTGGCCCGCTCTTTCTAGCCTGCGCGCTCACCTTTGGTCCACAGTTTCTTTATATATTCCCGGTAATCGTCCTGGGAGGCGCTTACATACTCTATCCGGATGAAATTGCTAACTATTTTGAATCACAACAACATCTGCTCATCGGTGGCATTTTCGGCACCATCATGACTATATCTATTGGGTTAGGCCCTTTAGGTTTCTTTGTGGGCGCTTGGGCGGCCTACTTTATTAATGAAAAAGTAGTTCAGATGACTTCTCTGGCGGAGCCTGTATTACATCCCGTTAATTTTACAACTAAAAAAATAAGCCAAGTTACCGAAGGAATGAAAACTGGGCTAAATGCCGTCGCCGCCGCCATTAGTGACATTATTCCAGAAAAAATTTCAGATAATCCCGCACCCGCCATTACTCAACAAAAACAACAAGCCGAAAAACCAAGCAGATTAAATAAAACATTAGAATATCTTGGATTGCCACACACGGCACCATTAACTCCAGCTAAGGAGCAACCTATTACGGTCAAACCTAAGACCATCCCCGTTAAAAAAAAACCAGACGGCGATACAAACTCAGCCCAGTTTAAAAAGACATTAAAATATTTAGGATTTCCTGTTCAGCCATTAGAATCCGTTAGACGCGAAGCGGTTACGCCTAAAGCACCACCGGTAATTCAACAGGCAGTACGTCCAAAACTGCCATCTCCACTCATCATTGATGACAACCCCCGTACTCCTGTAGAATCAACCCCCACACCGCCAGCTATGACTGCTTTGCCCGAAGCGCCAAAAGAGATTGGTAAACCGCACGCTACATTATAACCACCGTCTTTAAACCGAGGATCTCTAACCCGTGTTTAAGCACTTTCTCGGTAAGTTCACACAATGCTAAGCGCTGATTTTGCTCAGGAACATCCAGTACCCGGCAATCTCTAAAAAAGGCATTAAATGTTTCTGCTAATTCATATAAATATTCACAGAGGCGATTGGGCATTAAATCTTCAGCAATGGAATCTAGCATTTCCGTAAATTGAGCCAAATGTAAACCCAAAGTAATTTCTGCAGGATGTTCTAGCTTAATTGCATCAATTTTAACCTGTTTGGCCTTTCGTTTAATCCCATGAATACGCACATACGCATACATTAAGAATGCCGCAGTATTTCCTTCAAAGCGTAACATCCGCTCATAACTGAACGTATAATCATGCATGCGATTACAAGACAAGTCAGAATATTTTACCGCGTTAATTCCTAAGATTTCAGCGATATCCTTGATTTGTGTTGCACTAAGCCCTTGATTATTCTCTTGATTGCGCGCCGTTAAAATTTCTTGCGCTTTGGAAATAGCAGTGGTCAACAAATCAATAAGTTTTTCCACTTCACCCGAGCGCGTTTTGAATTTTTTCCCATCGGGCCCCAGTACAACCCCAAAAGCTACATGTTGTGCCTTTACCTCTTTTGGGTTTAAATACCCGGCCTTTTGCGCCGCAGCAAATAGCATCGTAAGATGTGTAGCTTGACCACAATCTACCACATAAATAATCCGTTTAGCCTTTTCATCTTCAATCCGATGTCGAATCGCCGCTAAATCCGTGGTGGAATAATTATATCCCCCGTCCGATTTCTGCAAAATAAAGGGTAACGGCTCCCCTTCACGATTCACAAATCCTTCTAAAAATATACATTTAGCCCCATCGGAAAGCGTAACCAAGCCTTTAGCTTCACAATCTTTTACTACCTCAGCCAACTGCGGGTTATAAAAGGACTCGCCGCGCTCAACCAGCTTGATATCGAGCAAATCATAAATTTCTTGATAGGCTTGACGGGAAATTTCACAAATCATCTGCCAGGCCTTTAGCGCATGCTGATCTCCTTGTTGCAATGCAACGACGGCAAGCTGCGCTTGTTTTTTAAAAGCAGCATCTTCGTCAAATAATTTTTTCGCGGCCTTATAATGACGCACGAGCAAAGTTAAATCACATTTTTTTTCACCAAGCAGAATGCCATTATCAAACTGTTGGATGTAAGCAATTAACATTCCAAAAGCAGTACCCCAATCGCCAATATGGTTCAAGCGCAGCACATCATGCCCTAAAAATTCAAATAGTCTGGCTAAGCAATCGCCAATAATAGTTGAACGCAAATGCCCTACATGCATTTCTTTGGCGGTATTGGGAGATGAAAAATCGATGACAACCCTTTGTGGCTTGTCCGTGGATGGAATTTTACAGGTAAGCATTTGTTGGCAATATTCACTTAAATATTTTGCCGATAAGCTCACATTGATAAATCCAGGCCCTGCTATTTCTAACCTTTCAATGACACCATCATGATTGCTTGCCTGCACATTTTCTACAATTTGAGAGGCGATTTCCCGCGGTGGAATACCTAATATTTTAGTAAACTTCATAGCACTATTACATTGATAATGACCAAAGCGTGGATGCGTACTGCGGTTCAACTCAATGCTGAGTGTTTGCAAATCTTGTGAGGGATAAGCTTTTTTAAAAGCCTGGATAAATTTTTCTTCAATGCGTGTTTTTAACATAACCTTATTCTTCATAATTTAAGACGGGGAAATTAAAATAAGTATTGGGAAAAGGCTCATCACACAAGGTAAAATGCCACCATTCTTCCTTTATACCCTGCCAACCAAAATCCTGCATGAGCTGCCTTAAAAATTGACGGTTCTTAAACGCTGTGGGTGAAACGTCTTTGTTATCCGGATGGGATAACACATCCATAAAATCAAATGGTGTACCCATATCTATAGGCGTACACTTGCCATGGGCTGTTTCTATAATCGTCAAATCAATGGTACTTCCACGCGAATGACTGGACTGACGTCCAAAGTATCCTAAAGCAAAAAGTTCAACTTTAGGAAGGTTGGGAAAATAGGCGGCCTTGGTTTTATCACAATCCGTTTGACTCCATTGCCAAAAATCTTCACTCGCCATCTGCGGCCTATACGCATCCAATATCAATATGGCCGGTGCGACTACATTTAACGTCTTACAAATACTCGGCTGCATCAGTGCAGCTGCAATCTTTGCCAAAGACTGCGTGGCCTGCTGCGTCAAAATCGGCACCCCATCTGGGGCATACCCCTCTAGGGCACGCCCAATGATATTATCCGCCGTGCAATATTTTAAATCAGTGTGCAATGCAGGGATCTGCTGGGAGAGCACCGAAAACCCGTCTGGACACTGATTTTTCTTCATGGCAAGTTAGTTCTCTATAATGGAAACCGTATATCTTATTTTACCGTATTCTCATCGGAAATGAGGGGAAATTTTGCATAAATTCTTTTAGTATGTCACCAATAAGTTTAACCGCCATTTAAGAGGTTTTGTTTTGGATATTCAACAAAGACGCCAGCGCGCATTGGCTACCCAACAATTGCTGAGCCAAATCCAACCGGCCAAGTCTTTTATCAGTGCTGCAGACATTGTGGATTTACCTGCGCTTGAAAAAGTAATTAATGGTCTTAAAAAGTTTATCCACTTCTTATCTAATCTAAAACCCTTAGAATACTTACGTTGGTGGCAGCAAGCGTATGCTAACTATGTACCTTCTGCAACACAAACCTCTAGCCAGAGCAATCCCGCAGTCTCAGAAGTGGCCTTGGTCCCTATCCCACCAATGGAAACGGCCTCGCTTTCTATCAGAAAAGGCAAGAAAAACAAAAGATCTAAAAAGGCTCAGTAATTACGTGGCGGTAGCAGCTTAAAACTCTCAATTCGCCATCCCTTGTCTGGTAGCGATTCTCCTTGCTGATCGATAAAATCAATTTCAATGGGAACTTTTTTGTCGTCCTTCATAGTTATCAAGCCAACAATATAGCCATTCTTTTGCTTACGATCTTGAACATTTTTCATCCATACGACACTTTTGTATTGATCTAATCCACTGAGCGCAATATTTCGCTCAAAAGTTGGATAATCATATTGTTGTTTAAAATTATCCGAAAACATAAGGTAAGCATCTGGATAATGCTTTTGCTCAATGGCGATTAAAAAGCTTTTGCCCATGGTAGGAAATACAGGAAGCAGACTGGCGACTATTGCAAAAAAAAGCCCAAGCAACATACAGCCAATGAAAAAATATATTACCTTTTTCACAAATTTTCCTCTTGGTTGCTTTGAAACTGTCTTTTGATTATAGGCGAATTGACACTGTGTGCCAACTAACACTCATTCGAAATCTGAAGGCAGTTCTGGGTTAAGCGCATGCGCATAACAACGCATAATCTGCGCCTGCGTAACCCGCGGTAACGAAAGTTCTGGTAAACACGCCAAGGAGAAAAAATCTATTTCACTGGTTTCTATACTGGGCTTTGCCACACCACCAACAATTTCACACAGAAAAAAGCACTTGTAGGTGTGTGGCCATGATGGCGGGTGTTGATGCTTCAATTTGTCATAAAGTCCAATAAATTTCTTTACCTGTACCTCAAAACCCGATTCTTCAAAAAATTCTTTTTGCACACAAAAAGCGGGGGAACAGTTCACGTCTGCATAGCCGCCGGGTAAGGTCCATCGTTGGTCTGAACGCTCTTTTACTAATAATACTTTATCGTCTTTAAATGCAGCACCACGCACATCTATTTTCGGGGTGGCATAACCTGCCTGTGACTGAAACAAGCTCAAAATAGTTTCAAACGAATCTAAAGATTTTGCCGCCATCATTTGCGCCGCTAATTGTAAAAGGCTTTCATAACGTTGTTTATCAAAAGGATCTTTTGCAAAGGTTAAGCCGGTTTGCGCAATTGCCTGAATTTCACTGACCCATTGCAACCATTGAAGCTGTTGTTTTTGACCATCCATCCGTTTATCGCCCCTTTAGCCATGACAAAGTAAAAATCCATGATACAATGCAAAAAGCGTGTTTAGTATTTTATTTACCTATAAGGAGATATCCCCATGAGAATCTGTAAGCAAATTCAAATGTTTTCAGCTATTTACCCACAAACCATGGTGATACCCTTATGTCGTTATTATCAGAAATCTCAGAAAAACAAAGCCAGCTAACAAAACACGCGGTAGGTAGCGTCAAAGAACTCTGCGCACTCGCCATTCCGCTTATGCTTTCAGCCCTCTCGGGCACCCTCATGATATTTATTGATAGAGTCGTTTTATCTCATTATAGCGCCACTGCTATGAATGCTGCTGCCAGCGCAGGGATTGTCTTTGCGGTATTTCAATTTGGCAGTATTTGTATTGCCGCTATGGCACAAAGCTTTGTCGGTCAATACAATGGTGCCAAAAGATATAGTGAATTGGCTAAACCCGTTTGGCAAATGATCTGGTTTTCTCTGCTGACTACCATTCCCTTTACCATTTTAGCCCTTTGGGGAAGTACGCTGTTTATTCCTGCTGAAACCGTACTTGAAGGCAGGCCATTCTTAAGCACACTATTATTCTTTGGCCCTATTTTCCCATTGAATGCCGCACTCGGTGGATTTTTTATTGGGCAAGGGAAAGTAAAATTTGTTACCACCGTCTTATTAATTGCCAGCGGCATTAATTTTATCTTAGATTTATGGTTTGTATTTGGTTATGGGCACTTCCCGGCAATGGGCGCACACGGCGCTGCCCTGGCGACGGGGCTTGCACAAAGTTTAAATGCCGTTATCTTAATAACCCGCTTTTTATGGAAAGATAATCGCCTGCGTTTTAACACCCATCATTGGCAATTCTGTCCACCCTTATTTATGCAATGCCTGAAAGTTGGCGCACCGAATGCTATTGGACATATGGTACATATTGCGGCTTGGGCCGTGGTTATGTTTATTCTCACCAAGGTTAGCTTTGAACATATTACTGTATTTGCCATGTTGCAAAGCGTTTGGATATTACTGATGTTTATTGTAGATGGCCTGCAAAAATCTGTCAGTACCGTTTGTGCTAATTTAATTGGTGCTAATCAGCGTGAAGGAATTAATAAAGTCCTACGCTCAGGCATTCGCTTACAGAGCTATATTTCTTTATTATTAGCACTCCCATTAGTTATATTTCCTGAATACTGCATGCAAATACTCTCCTCCCAAGAAGATAAAAACGTGAGTGAATCATTAGTCTTACTTGCCGCTGATGCCTGTTTGTGGGTATGGTTGGGTTTTTGGTTTGATGGGATCAATTGGGTTATTGCCGGTATTTTAACGGCCGCAGGAGATACCCGCTTTGTGATGAAAATTAATGCCATTAACGGTTGGTTCTTTGGGGTACTACCTTATTTTATCATTATCTATCTCCTGGGCGCTCCTGTGTATGTGGTGGGCTATTTAATGGCTGGCTTTAGCATTATTAACTGCCTTTGTTTTGTTAAATACTATCGCAAGGGAGCTTGGCAAAAGAAATCGTTATTAGCCTAACTAATAGATTTCGTATGAACTTCTCCCTCTGAATATCAGTTAAACTGATATTCAGAGGGAGAAGTTCATATGTAGTAGAAGTTTGAATCAAACTTCTACAAATTATTTATTTTTCATTTTATTTATATTTTTCTTTACTGCTAAAGGCTTTTCTTTCTCTGTTTTGAGTACTGCAGGCTGCGGTTGTAATGCAGCAGCACGTTCGGTTGATAAAGAAGAAAACGGTGGTACTACTTTTGATAGCGTATCTAAACAAAATCTAGAATCTGTGCTGCATGATTTAAATAGGGTTGACTGATAATAGGTATTTTCATAGGCTTCGCCTCCCCTTAACCTATCGCCTGTTTGCTTGATTAGTTCTTTACCATATTCAAAAAGAGCCTCGAGATCTGTTTCGTTTGAAATAACTTGTTCTTTAATATATTGCTTGACTTCATCAATATTTGCTTTTAATCTACATCTTGGTAAATCAAGATTATGACAAATATACAAAACCCATCTGATTCTATTTTTACTAGTTTCCGATGGCGTACCTGATTCAATATAAGTACAATAGTCTTTAAATTCCGCTGTTGATGCAAAATCATCGGCGCCAAATAATGCTTTCATTTCCTCTGGATGTGCTTGACTATATTGAATAAAGGCCTCTTTTGATTGTTGGCGAAATTTAACATATTCTCCACCTTCGTCACCAGGGCTTAATTCATTTTTCCGACCCACGACAAAAAATAAAGAAGCTAATTGCATTTTTTTAATTTCACTTTCCGTAAACACAAAATCAGAATCATCCGGATTATTTGCCGTTAAATAATGCGCGACTAATGGGACTAAATAGGATGTGCGCAAAGTATGCGCCAAGCCATGATTGGGGCGTTGAATCGTTACTCCATCTAGTGGAAGCTGCCAGTCATCAGAACATAATTGAAAATATTTATCTTCAAATAATGCCTTACCTTCTTCACCAAACGGCTTTTGCAAAAGGACGTTCACTGCATCAATGGCGTTTGACATGGTTGGTAGATAATTTTGATAAACCTGATTTTCCTTCATTTTATTTTCAACTTTGATTAGACGCTGTATATTATTTTCATAATCTTCCAAACTTTCTGCAATATAACCCGCTAACGGCTTTTCTCTCGTAATCTCTATAGCTTGCGTACCTTTCATATTAAAAAAATTGGCTTTTCCCTGTATAAGAGAAAATTTCTCCATCATAGGCATATCTGTTTTTAAAAGGTGTTCTATGGTTTCTTTGATATCCTTAAGCTGATCCAGTTTCAATTTTACATAGGTCTCTGTACCTGCGCCGGCAATAACAGCATCATTTTGTAACTGAATAAGGTGTAAAAAATATTCACTGATTAAAGCCTCTTCATTCAACGGTTGCTCAGCTCCCACCGGATAACCCATTCCTTGCGCTGCGCGAAGGCCAATGGGTGAATTTACCGGCGCAGCCACAAAATAATCTACGTCTAAGATTTTTTTGTGATCAATCCATTTTATTTGTGTGCGTGGAATAAGATATTCACGCTCTTCAGGTTTCCAGGAAATTATACTTATATCTTTACCGCTTATTCCATAATAAATGCTGCGACAAGTTCCTGTAAAGTTTTCTGCGGGTTTTTCAAGAGAGGCGCTAATAAATCCCATCTCATCATCAATATAAGGATCATCAAGGGAACTTTTTGCCGACTTAATGCGTGTTTGTAGTACCGATTTGGGTAACTCACTCTCAACTCGATAAGTATATTCTAGCGTCTGATCTGGTATATGAGATAATCCAGAAGAAGCCATGACACAATGTAATAAGATTTCCTTCACCTCACTATTCGCAAAGCGATTACTATCCCCACGCAATAAACCATTCAGCTTTGTATAGTCATTCTGAGTATAAATATTAATGGCGGCTAATTCTGCATAATGTAACCCTTCTAGCTTTGTATCTTTGACCCGTTCTGAAAGAAAAGTGACATCCGCAATATCATCTAAGCCAGGTTGTCGCGGCTTCATCTGAGCTTTGTCATTTAAAAAATTAACATATGCTTCAAATGATTTGGTAAGCTGCAGTTGCGTTAAATCTGCTTTCTTTAAAATTTCTGTCAAATTAAATATTTTATCTCCAATAGTGATTAAATATTCACTATTGAGATTAGAAACTTGTACACCTTCATAATTCTCTAATATAGCTTTAACAATATATTCAAGATCATACGTCATTTGATTTTTAACTTTGGGCCCTTGAACGATTTGACCAGTTTGTGCACGTTTAACACTTTGTGGTACACCTTCAGCGGTAAATTGAATCATTTCACTTTCAGGCAAATCAGGAAATAAATCAATTCCTTTACCTTCTTGGAACTTTCGTTGAAGATTTCTTTCTGCAATGATATCTTCCACTTCTTCAACGCCCTTACCTTGAATGCTTCCTTCTTCAATTAGCTTGATAATGTTATCTGCAATGTGAAATTGTTTACACCTCATCGCTTCTTTAAGGGGTTTGTAATTAAGTGTGGCGATTTTCTTACGTACCTCTTCATATCTAAGTAAAAAATCGATTGTTTCTGAAGGTCCTTCTCTACAAAAAGTATCTAATAACCTGTCTAGTGTGCTACTGCTTAGCGCCTCCTCAAGAGTCATTTTCAATTGGGTTATCAAGTATTCAAAGCCAGATATAAAACCTATTTCAATTGCCAAGGTTAAGATATTCTCTATTTTTTCTTTATCTGGCCGAGCGCCCGCTTCAAATAAAGCCACAAGACTATTATAACAAGATTTACTTATGGCATATTCTAAATATTTCCCATCAAGGTAATTTGGATTTATCCCCATTTTGATACGTAAGTTTACCTCATCGGCATTATCGGTTGCGATGATTTTTTTAAATTCATTAATGCAAAAAACTTGCACAGAGTCCCCTGATGAAATTCTTGCCCCTTTCTCATATAATAATTTGGCATCATCAATCATGTTATCTTGTAGTGCACTGATTAAAAAACTTTCCCCATCTATTATTTGAAAACCCATGTCAAACATAAATTGTAGCGCTGAAGCATTCTCAAAAGTTTGATATTTAGCACTAAAATATAATTCCCATATTGATGGTTTATCATAAGTTACAGCGGGAATTCTTGCTCCCTTTGCATAGAGTTTTTTGCATAAGCCATAGTCTCTATTATTGAAAGCAATTCTTATTGCTAAGTTATTCAAAAGGGTGACATCTATGTCATTTCTCGCAAGTAATTTATCAATCAGTGCTTTTGAATGATTAATACGAATTGCCAAGGTCAACGCTGAATTTGACTCTCCCATTTCAGACAAAACATTTAATGGATTTGTATAATTAATATTCAAATCTTTGCCATAATTTAACAGCTTTTCCGGAAGTTCAAAATTTTCAGGTATCCTTTGGGCTTGTAATATAGCAAACATGAAAGGAGTTAAAAATCCAGGTCCAAGCCCAGCATCTTCAGAAAAAGCTTCATCTAATGGAACTTCATTGTCTATTGCTATGTTAAATAATTCCTTGTCATATGCAGGATAAGCAGATAATGCACTGGCTAGTACAAAATTTTTATTTGTGACAGGATGGATTTTTTGCGCCAATAGAAATTTAACTATATCATAGCGACTAAGTTGCACCGCTTTTCGTAATAACCAATTAACATCAATTCCTTTATTTAGAAAATCTATTAAGACTCCCTCGTTTAAACCATGTTCATTCAAAAAATTAAAGCAGTTGATGGTATTAATTGTTTGTTGATTTATTTTATCTGATGCGCGTAAAATCTCTTCAATTTCATTAATATGACGGTTGTAAGCTTCATCATGCCCATACAATGCCCGATATTTCTGTAGTTGAAAAAAACAATTATCAACATCTTCCTGAGCGAGAAGGTCAGATAACAAGAGCTTTTTAAACGAACTTACAAACGCTTTCCATCTATCTTCATTATATACTTTAATCCCAATCTCAAAACTTTGCGACAGAAAAATTTTATAATTAGGAAAATGTTTTATTACCTGTTTTAATAAATCTTTTTTATTATCAATCATCCAGAGAGTTAATTTTTCTGAAATTTCAGAAAATGACTGTGTACACAGGTGGATAATGAGATTGACCGCAATCTCATGTTCATCCGGTGTTTTAATTTCATTTAAAAATAATTGTAACGCATTTAATGTCTCATCGTAAAAATAAATATTTTCCACATCTAGATTAAGC
>JABDCK010000005.1 GCA_013288185.1 Gammaproteobacteria bacterium | reverse complement strand
CCATCAGTGGTCGATTCAAATCCATGACCCTTGGTGCAAATTCTAGTAACGCTTGACGATAGACTTCTCTTTTAAAAGCGACTACTTGACGCAAAGGATACCAGTAACTAACCCAACGCCATCCATCAAACTCTGGTTTAATGGCCGCGTCTAATTTGACATTTTTTTCATCGAGTAGCTTTAATAGAAACCATTTCTGCTTTTGTCCGATACACGTAGGCGTATCTGCACGAATAAGGCGTTTGGGCAGTAGATAACTAAACCAGTGCGCAGATTCCATCATTAAGACTACATCATCGCGTCCCAGACCCACCTCTTCACCCAATTCACGATAGAGTGTATCGAGGACTGTTTCACCTTGATTAACGCCGCCTTGTGGAAACTGCCAGGCATCCTGCCCTATCCGGCGCCCCCAAAACAACTGTCCCTGCTGATTAGTTAAAATAATACCGACATTTAAACGAAACCCATTATCATCTATCACGAAAACCTTCACTTATGGATATGCTTTCTGGCTATTTTTTCACAAAAGCCAAAAATAAACAAAGCGCCGAGTGGCGCTCTGTTTATTAGTATGTCAAATACCTGCCGTTTAGAGGAAATTCCAAACAAGGGCAGCGATACCGGTATTGTTATGCTGTTTTGTGCTGGTTGACACAAAGGTCGCACTATCGCTGGCAATGCTGTTAGCATTGACCGCACTTCCTTTACCGTGGTAGTCATATTCCAATCTTAAAGAGAGGCACATTAAAGCAGGTATTGGCATTTCAACGCCCACCCCACCCACGAACCGATAGGAACGATGGCTGCCGCTTTCTGCTACGGTAATGTTAGTAGTGCTGCCTGCCGCATAATTTAATTTATCACGGCTGGTTTCTATGCCTAAGCGTATATAAGGCAGAAACCAAGGAGCAACCGCATAACCACCACGGGCAGTTAAGCCTACCGTTGTTTCACGTTTGAAATTAGCATCGCCGTACCAGCCAGCATTAACGGCATCCGTAAATGCGAAGTTATTTTGGGCATTTTTATTTTGCCAATCAACATTGAGCTCAAGACCGGCCAACCATTGATTGCAGCGTGCTTGATAGCCGCCTAAGAATCCCCAAATATAACCACTATTGTTTAAATCTTCAGAAACTGAAGTTGCTTTGCCTGTAGGGCTGGTCATGTTGACATTCAAGTTACCACTAGTTTGACCCCACCCTCCTTCAATACCTAATAACCAGTTTGTTTCCCATTGGGCTTGTGCACCCGTTGAAAGCAACAATGCTGTTGAAAGGAAAAGTACATTTTTTAGATTTTTCATATCATACACCCCAAGGTTAAGGTTAGCTCATTAGACTTACCTAAGGTATAAACAATAAATCTTTAGCTGTCAAACTTGTGTCAAAAATTCGACATTAATAGAAATTCCAAATGATGGAAACGATCCCGGAATTTGTGCGTGGCTTTTCATCCGCAATGACTAAGGTGGCGTTATCACTCCCTAAAGCTAATGCTTCCAGTCCCCTACCTTTGCCATGATAGTTATATTCTATTCTGAATGCTAAACCGAGCATCAATGGCACGGGGATCTCAAGACCAACGCCCCCAATAAAGCGTCCGACACGACCCGTACCGGTATCCGATGCAGTAATCCCGCTCGAGCTGGTGCCATTAAAACTTAACTTATCACGACTCACTTCAATCCCGGCACGAATGTAAGGGAAAAAATAAGCCGTAATTTGTTCAAATCCCATCCGTGCGGTTAAATCAAACACCGTTCCGGTCGTATAATGTGAAGAAGCGCCCCAACTGTTTCCCAGGGCATCTGGAAAAGTAAAATAATGATCGCTCCCGTTGTCTTGCCAATTGACCGCAAACTCAAGCCCCATGAGCCAACCATTGCAACGTGTCTGATAACCGATAAGCCCACCCCCAATAAAACCTTTGCCGGTTTGCTCCATGGAAGTTGCGGTATATTGCAGGCCGGGAGCTGGATGGTTAATGCCAATATCTAGGATACCTTTATTATAGGCATAGCCCCCAGAAGCCCCGATTAAAAAATTTTCTACCCATTCGGCTTGAACAGCGGTTGATATCCCTAGCACGCCCCAAAAAACGAATGCTTTCCTTGCTAACATTTTCATCAAAAGCTCCTAGATAAAATTCCAGACCAAAGCAAGCGATGCCGATTGCTCTGTAGGTTGCATGTTACTATTTAAAACTGGATTGAGGACGCCATCAATAATGGCACCATTGGTCTCGATGGTTTTACCTTTAGAATGGTAATTGTATTCTACTCTAACTGTCAGGGGTCGACAGGCAGTGGAAATTTCCACTCCTAAGCCTAATAAAAAGCGATAAACCCATATTCTTGCATCCAATGTTGTACGACCCGGGATAACCGCGGGATTGGGTGCAAAAACAGTTTCTAATTGATCCCGGCTCACCTCTGCACCTAAACGGGCATAGGGCATAAAATTATACGCTAGGAAATATCCCACTCTGGCAGATAATCCCGCCAATAAATCCCGCTCATAACGTACCATGGCATTCCAACCTGCCACCTCTGGCGCATCTACAAAAGCATAAGGATGATTAGTATCTATTTGATTCCAATCCCCGTTTAACTCTACCCCCATTAACCACTTATCACGGATCCCCTGATAACCAACCAATAACCCCATGATAAATCCAGAATCACTGTAGTCGCGCACAATGTTGCTCGTATACGCGTCTGGTAAGCCGCCAAAAGCAATTTGTTGGCGTAAACTTCCTTGCAGATCAGAGTAACCCATAGAAGCACCCACCAAAAAATTCTTCATCCAATCTCTTTCACAATCGTGATCATCAATGAGGTTACCGAGCCAATCTCTAGGACAATATACAACGCCTTTGGAACAAGTAGCGGATGCAGTCAAAGAGCATAGGCACAGCATTAAAAAAAGAATTTTTTTCATTTATCGAAAGTTCCATACTAAAGCTATTTTGCCAGCCTGGGTTCTAGAATGCAGCTCTCCTTCAAAGAGTGGGTTTGGTCCCCCTTGCAGAATTTGTTCTGAGAAATCCATGTTGCCATCAGGGGAATAATAATCATATTCAACTCTCAGCCCCGCTTGCGAAATACAGGGTAAAGAAAATTCTGCACCAAAACCTAAAATAATATTGTATTGTCGGCGCTTTACTTCTGTACTAATTCCAAAGGGATAGGCTTGAGAGCCAGAAAAAGTAGTGGTGAATTTGCCTTCAAAGGTTTCAAAGCCAGCAATCATATAAGCCATAAAAAAAGAAGCCATTTGGTAACCAAATTTGCCTGTCAGTCCCAGAATAAACGGCCCTTGTTGATAACGGGCTTGTGCATTCCAGCTATAGAGTCCAACCAAATCTGGAAAGACAAAGCTGTGCGTTTTGGCAATATCACGCCAATCCATATTTAATTCTGCACCCCAACGCCAATTTTCACAGTGCCATTGATAGCCACCGAGCACACTCCAAACCACACCGGTATCATTCAGATCTTCAAGGATAGTAGCCGGCGCTAATATGAACAGCGCGGGTACGGGATATAACAAATCCATATCTAGAACACCACGGCGCTCTAAATCACTCGCTGACACACCAACTAGCCAGTTTCCTCGCCAAACAGCGTGCGCTGCCGGTGTAACACCCAGCACGGCTAAAAGAAAAAAAGCCAAAAAGTTTTTTTTCATAGTATTTACAAAAAGTTCCAAACAAAAGCAACCTTACCAACTTGCATTCCCACAGGACGATAGCGATGAGTACCAAAAATGAGCGGACCGTTTTCAGTCATCACTAATGCTTGCGTATAGATGTAGTTATATTCAAATCGCAGCGTGGTAGCGCCAACATAGGTCGGGAATTCTACACCTGCTCCTGCAAACGCCCCAAAGATGCTTTTTCTATTTGAAATAAAATCATAACTAGGCGCGGTGGCGGTGGTGGCAAAGGTACTGGCTATCACCTGATAGTTCAACTCATCACTGCTTACTTGGGCACCTAAACGCGCATATGGCATGAAAAAAGGCGTTACAAAATAGCCTGCGCGTAAAGACAAAGCATAAATCGGACCTTGTTGATAAAACACAGCTGCATTAAAAAGACCCGTTCCTGAAATTTTATCATTAAATTCAAAAGGGCGATTTCTGCCTAAATTATTAAAATCAACATTGCCTTCCAAGCCTAACATCCAGCGGTTATGACGAAATTGCCAACCCACCAGTAACCCTAACAGCGTTCCTTGATCATAAGCTCCTTCATTTACATCCGTATATACGGCAACCGGTACGATACTCGGCGCTACAAAACGGGTAATGAATTCTCCTGAACGCGCAGCGTAACCTATTTCACCACCTAATAAAAAATTTTGGCAGATGCTTGCAAACCCTGCCTGACAGAAAAGTACGAGGGCTAAGCAAAGCGCCAAAAGTGATTTTTTAGGCATAGGCGCATCCCTTATGAATGAAGACTCATGCTGCATCTTAACCAATTACTTTTTGTTTTGCCAGACCACCACATTGTTCAACCGTTGGTAAGGTGAACGACTCGTGACTTTTATGCCTTAACTTTTTCAGCATAATCATCGGCATCTAATAAATCTTCCCATTCGCCACTATCATGCGGCATAATTTTAATGAGCCAACCTTCATGGTAAGGATCCGTGTTAATTAAATCAGGATTGGCAATTAATTTTTGATTAATCGCCATCACTTCTCCTGACATCGGACTATAGAGATCGGATGCGGCATTTACGGATTCTACCACCCCAAATTCTTTGCCACAGAAAACTTCTTCACCTACTTCCGGCAATTCCACAAAAACTATTTCTCCTAAAGATTTCTGGGCAAAATCCGTGATGCCAATCACAATTTGTTCATCATCGTCTCTTAATACCCATTCATGGGTGGGCGCATATTTTAACTCACTGGGAACTTCTGACATAAAGACTCCTTTTTAAATCCCTTGGGCCGACCCTAAAGCCACTTTGGCAAACCATTGCTTTAAGGGTTTTTGGTTATCAACCCAATTTAATCCTATATTCCGCAAGCGTTGGATAATGGTTATGCGGGAACCAAAACCTCTTTTAAATAGTTCCATTGCCACAATCATCATCTGATTATGCAGTTTACGCGCACGTTCATAGCGCTTCAATACCATTAAAGCACCAAAATCCCTTCCTCGCGCTTTAGTCTTTTCTAATACCGCCACTAAGGCGATAATATCTAAAAATCCCAAATTAACCCCTTGACCGGCCAAAGGGTGCAGCGTATGCGCCGCATCCCCCACTAGCACACATCGTGCAACGGCGTATTGCTTGGCATGATGGGTTCGCAAAGGGAAAATAATACGCTCACTCATAAGATGCATCTCACCCATCACCCCATCCATTTCTCGCGTGAGCGCAAGCGCAAAGTCACTCGCAGAGAGCGCGCACAATGACTTTGCCTCCATTGGCGTAGTTGTCCATACAATCGAGCTTTGATGACAATCGGCTAAAGGCAGTAACGCCAACGGGCCATCAGGGGAAAAACGCTGATAAGCCGTCGCTTGATGCGTGCGCGTGCCACGCACCGTTGCAACAATGGCAGATTGCTGATATTCCCAGCTGGTAGTGGCGATTTGGCAAAGATTTCTTATTTGTGAGGGTGCGCCATCTGCAGCAATGACTAAGGATGCACTCAGAACCGACCCATCCTGCAAAATTAATTGGCTTTGCTGTGCATCTGTCTGCAAAGCCGTAATTTTTGTGCCTGTTTTTATGCTACAGGCAGGATGCTGCATTAATGCTTGCCATAAAGCGCTTTTAATGACCCGTTGCTCAATAATATGACCGAGATCCGGCTCAAAAAAATCCATAGCAGAAAATTGAATCAAACCATCTGCCACTTGATCCCAAATGCGCATATGTTGATACGCACAATATCGACTTTGTTTTATCAAAGCCCATACCCCTAATTGCGCCAAGAAATTCTCTGTGGCACGGGAAATCGCAACGACCCGGGTATCAAAGGGATCGGTTTCACTTGGCATACCAACGGGTAACTCAGATTGTGCTTCTAGCAACACTACCTGAAACCCTTTTTGGACTAAAGCAAGCGCACAGGCTAAACCCACCATGCCCGCACCTACCACTATCACCTCGGTTTCCATTTACAACATCCCCATTCCTGCTTGTGTAAAGAGGCGCTTGCATGGCGTAAAACTGTCGAATAACGTCATCCCCATAGCACGCAACGCACCTGGCAAAGTGCCACTCGCCATAAATCGCGCAATCCAATCCGTCGCAAAAATCATGCGCGTTTGATCTGCTTTGCGCCTAGCGTAATATTCTGCGAGAAAAACGGGGGAACCAATATCACAGGGGGTTGCTCTTGCCTTCAATAATTGACCGCGTAATTGCCAAATATCCCGAAGGCTTAAGTTTAAACCTTGTGCTGCAATCGGGTGCAGACTATGCGCAGCATTACCCGCCAACATAAAACGTGAGGTTATTTGCGTCGTGGCAAATTGCATTTGCAAAGGAAAGCAATGTCTTTTTCCCACTTGCAATAATTGTCCCATCCGCCCACCCAACGCACGTTGGCAAGCGGCTAAAAATTCATCTGCAGGTAATGCACTCAACGTTTTCGCTTGCACTTGTGCCAATGTCCAAATACAGGTAGCCCAATCATTTTGCCAAGGCAGTAATGCAATGGCCCCTTGGGGCAAAAAGCGCTCTATCGCCACGCCTTTGGTTGCCGCGTGCCAACGCACATTTGTCATGATGGCATAATGGCCATAATCTTTTTTAACCCAGGGGATACCCTGCGACTCTCTGAGTATGGATTGCACACCATCTGCCGCCACTAATAAACGACAGGTCACGGCTTGTGTTGCATCTTGTGCCTGCACTAATAAATGCCAATTATCCGGATAACCTTGTTGCGAGAGCAGCGTGGCCGGTCTTAAAACCGTTACCGTTTCAAGTGATGCCAATGCACCATATAAGACTTCTTCTAAATGCTGCGCACCCACCACAAATCCTAAGGCCGGCAACCCTTCTTGCTGACAATCCAAATGACTGCCCCCATATTGGCCTTGCATGCTCACCCATACTTGTTCAATAGGTACCGCTTTATCTGCCACCGGTTGCCAAAGCCCCAAGGCCGAATAAATACAAAAACTCGCATACGATAACGCAATAGTCCGCGCATCCATAGGTTCTGGTTGCGCAAGTACGGATTGCTTTTCTAACAATAAAACGCGGTAATGCATTTGCCCAAGCATAATCGCCATGCTCGCGCCGACAATTCCTCCGCCTACAATAACGCAATCATAATGCATGCAATTTTTCAATCTCTCTCACGGTTTTAGGGGCCCCGTCCGTCAGCACCTCTGCGCCCTGCTTTGTCACGAGAATATCATCTTCTATTCTCACCCCAATCCCCCGCCATTTTTCAGGCACTAAAACGTTTGATTCTGCAAAATAAAGGCCTGGCTCAATAGTTAAGAGCATACCTTCGCGCAACGCGCGCCATTGCCCGTCAGTTTTATAATCGCCCACATCATGCACATCTAACCCCAACCAATGACCACTGCTATGCATATAAAAAGGCAGATAGGCTTTTTCTGCTATCAAGGTACTTACGGTTCCTTTTAAAATTTTTAAATCGACTAAACCTGCCACTAATACTTCCAGAATTCTTTGCTGCATACGGTCCCAGGTAACGCCACTGGCAACCTGTTCAATGGCGGCCATTTGCGAGGCTAATACTAATTCATAAATCGCCTGTTGAGGTGCAGAAAATTGTCCGCTGGCGGGAAAAACACGGGTAATATCTGCGGCATAATTTTTATATTCCGCGCCAGCATCGATGAGCACTAAATCTTTAGCCGCGATTACAGAATTATTGCGCGTATAATGCAAGGTGCACGCATTATTCCCGCTGGCTACAATAGAGGGGTAGGCCGGATAACGACTCCCTTGACGATAAAATTCCTGTAATAAAATGGCTTCCAACTCATATTCATGCATCCCCGCTTGGCAGCGTTGCATCGCTTGAATATGCGCATGGACCGAAATTTCACATGCGCGGCGCACCGCAACTAATTCTTCTGGCGTTTTAATCAAGCGTAATTCATTTACTATCTTGCGCAAATCAATAAATTGATAGGGTGCTTGTATGCCTTGGCGGGTTTTCTTGCGCACTTTGCTTATCCAGGAGAATAATTTTTTATCAAATGCGCCTTGATGATGGATAAGATGATAGACCGTCGTAATATCTTCTAGCAGTTCTGAAAATTGAAAGGGTGCATCTTGTAGTGGATAGGCTGCATCAAAACCTAATTGCAGTGCCCCTTGCACCCCCACGCGCTCCCCGGTCCACATTTCAACACTGGGGTCCTTTTCTTGGCAAAATAAAATGCACCATTGCTTTTGTTGTTTTTTTACTAAAACCACAATGGCATGACTTTCTTCAAAACCGGTTAAATAATAAAAATAGCTATCTTGACGAAAAGGATACTCCGTATCACCATTTCGATACTGGTTTTTGCCTGCTGCCACAACCGCCACGCTATTTTCAACCATTTTATCAAAGACTTGCTGGCGGCGCGGCTGAAATTGAGAAAAGTGCCCCATTATTTGTTTACTCCCTCACTTAATAGCACCCATTCATTTATGTTAAGCTTATCATATCCTTTATATTGACCACATGCGTCCATTCTTCATATGATAGAAGGGAGATCGTTCATATTTTGCTGGAGCATTAACTTAATGAGTGTTGGGGAAAATGGTGTAACTATTCGATTACTCGAAAAGGAATTTCGGGTTGCTTGCCCAAAAGAAGAGGAGCAAGCACTACTCGAGGCTGCCGTTTATCTTGATAAGCAGATGCGTCAAATTCGCACCCATGGGAGAGTGGTTGGCATTGATAGAATTGCTATCATGGCTGCACTCAATGTCTCTTATGAATTGTTAAACTTAAAAAATTCGCCTCAACCTAGTGATGTTTTTTCAGATCGCCTTAAGTTATTACAAGAAAAAATTGATACGGTTTTAGCATAGTGTTGGCTTTCTGCTGGTGTGCCCGTGAGCGCCCTTACGTCTCTCGAGCCGATGCTTATATGCCAGGGAGCTAGAACGCATTGTTGTTGTGCATGTCCACCACGTGTGGAAAGCCTGATACAATTCTGAGGTTCCCACTTGAACTGTTGGGTTCAGGGGCAAAAGGTGCAGCGTCACGCTGGAAGAAAGCCACTTTTAATTTGGAATCATCATTGAAAGCCTTAAAGCAACAGCTGCGCAATCAAATGCGCAAAAAACGCCAGGCATTGACCCCTAGCCAACGCCAGCAGTTTTCTGAGAATATCGCCACCCGTCTTTTTCAAAGCAATGATTTTCAGCGCGCACAGCATATTGCGCTTTACCATTCCCTTGCAGATGAAGTGTCCACCACGCATATTTTCAAGCAAGCTTGTTTGCTACAGAAGTCTTGTTATTTTCCTATTATCAGTACCCATGGCACCCTTACTTTTGTGAAGGTGGACGAAGCAACCGCTTTGATCCCAGGTCATTATGGCATTTTAACGCCCGCGCAAATCAATCAAACCATTGCCCTTGAGGCGTTGGACTTAGTTTTATTTCCACTGCTGGCTTTTGATAGTGCCGGTAATCGGCTCGGCATGGGAGGGGGGTATTATGATAAAACTTTTGCTAAGGTTCGGTCAGGACAATCCCCACGCTTGGTGGGATTGGCTTATGATTTACAATGCGTTGAAGATCTGCCCCATTCAGACTTGGATATCAAGTTAGATGAGATAATTACTGAGAAGCAGATCTATAGACCTGCATGAAGCAGCCAGTAGCTACTCACCCCAATACCAAGACCAACGGTCAGGACTAAAAAAGATATTGTATTAAAGCCTCTACGGACCATAATTTCGCCTTTTAACTTTTGCACAGTTGCTAATAGTATAGTGGCTTTTGACTCTTTGCCTAGATTTCCATAAACTTGCGTCCATGACGCAACATTATTGGCTTTTCAAATCAGAGCCCAATACTTTTAGTATTGATGACTTGGCTCGGTCTCCCAACCAAACTGCCCCCTGGGATGGGGTCCGGAACTATCAAGCCAGGAACACCTTAAGAGATAATATCCAAATAGGTGATGAGGTCTTTTTTTACCATTCCAGCTGTGCGGTCCCTGCCATTGTTGGCATTATGGAGGTGGTAAAGGCGGGCTATCCAGAGAAAACACCCCCCTGGTTTTGTGTAGATGTGAAGCTAAAGGAAAAACTTACCAAACCCATCCCCCTTGCGCTTATCAAACAAAACCCTCAGCTTGCAGATCTTATCCTGGTTCGCAAAGGTAATCGTTTATCCATTATGCCCATCACCGCCAAGCAATGGCATCTTCTACTCAAGGAAACCGTATGACTACCCAAAATGCATTAAAACTCTCTGCAGCCCTGGCGGCATTAAAAGAAATTGAAGATGACACGATTCTCGGTATTGGTACCGGTAGTACCGTTAAGTATTTTATTGATGCATTAGCAGAGCAAAAACATCGTATTATTGGTGCAGTACCCAGCTCTGTGCAAACAGAAAAGCAGCTGCGTGCTCTGCTTATTCCGGTAGTAGATATTAACCAAGGTCCCATTAGCCTTTATATTGATGGCGCAGATGAATGTAATGCACATCGACAATTGATTAAAGGAGGGGGTGGCGCGTTAACACGCGAGAAAATTCTTGCTGCCGTTGCACAAAAATTCCTCTGCATTATTGATGAATCTAAACAGGTAAAACAATTGGGCACTTTTCCCTTACCTATTGAAGTGATTCCCATGGCCCGCAGTTATGTCGCGCGTGAAATGGTTAAATTAGGAGGAGATCCCATCTACCGAGATGGGTTTATCACGGATAATGGCAACCAAATCATCGATGTCTATAATCTCAATATTTTACAACCCATAGATTTAGAACAGAAAATTAACAATATTACGGGGGTGGTTTGTAATGGCTTGTTTGCCATTCGCCCGGCTGATAAAGTTTTTATTGCCAGTCCTAGTGGAATTTATACGTTGAAGGATTAACGATGAGAATACTAATTTTTGGTGCCTCTGGAATGTTAGGGCGCACATTATTTAAATTTCTATCCAATGACGATACATTTCATGTCTTTGGTACCGTCCGCACCGCCACCGTGCATCAAAATATTATCCCCCATGTGTCAGTAGAGAGCATAGATTCTCTTAGCAAAGCTTTTGAAATTGCAAAACCTCATGCAGTCATCAATTGCATTGGATTAGTCAAACAATTATCTGACGGCAATGTGCCCTTAAAGGCGATTGCCATCAATTCACAACTCCCCCATCAATTATCTGCACTATGCAAACCCACCCAGACGCGTTTAATACAAATAAGTACCGATTGCGTCTTTTCTGGCGCAAAAGGGAATTATGATGAAGAAGATATCCCCGATGCAAAAGATATTTATGGCCGGTCAAAACTCTTAGGAGAAGTGCTTGATGCACATGCTCTCACCCTGCGCACCTCCATTATTGGCCACGATCAATCGAGCCAAAAAAGCTTACTAGAGTGGTTTTTATCACAAAAAGAACAAACCAAAGGCTATACCCGAGCCATATTTTCAGGCTTTCCAACAATTGAATTAGCGAAAATAATTAAACAAATACTGTGCCAGCATCAATCGTTAACCGGGATTTATCATGTAGCCTCACAGCCGATTAATAAATTTGATTTGCTAAGTTTAATTGCCAAAATTTATCAAAAAACCATTCAGATTATTCCTGATGAAACCCTAACTATTGACCGTTCATTGAACGGCAGTCGTTTTACCCAAGCCACTGGTTACACAGCCCCCAGTTGGCCTGAATTAATCCAAGTGATGTATGCATGCGAAAAATAATAACGGTTGTAGGTACGCGACCAGAACTCATTAAAATGAGCCGTGTTATTCATGAATTAGAAAAACATACCCAGCATATTTTAGTGCATACCGGTCAAAATGCTGATTATGAAATGAATCAGATCTTTTTTGAAGATTTAGAAATTAGAAAACCGGATTACTTTCTAGAGGCTGACTGCAGTCATGCTATCAATACTATCGCTAAGGTTTTGCAAGAGACGGATAAAGTATTAGAAAAGGAAAAGCCAGAAGCTTTTTTGATTTATGGAGATACCAACTCTTGTTTATCACTGATTGCGGCTAAAAAAAGACAAATTCCGATTTTTCATATGGAAGCAGGTAACCGTTGTTTTGATCAACGTGTGCCAGAAGAAGCCAATCGCAAATTGGTGGATCATCTCAGTGATATTAATATTGTCCTCACGGAACATGCCAGGCGTTATTTACTAGCAGAAGGATTGCCCGGTGAAAGAATCATAAAATCCGGCTCTCATCTGGAAGAAGTATTACAGCATTATATGCCAAAAATTAATGATTCCATTATTCTAAAACATTTACAGGTATCGCCTAAAAAATATTTTTTGCTCAGTGCGCATCGAGAAGAAAATGTGGATTCACAAATAAATTTGGGGGATTTATTAGAAACCCTGAATAAAATTGTGCAAACTTATCAAATGCCGGTGATAGTCTCCACCCATCCGCGCACCCGTATGCGTTTAGAAAAAATGCAAGGGGTGGAGCATTTGGATAAGCGCATTCAGTTTTTGAAACCCTTTGGCTTTTCTGATTATATTAAATTACAAATGGAAGCTTATTGTGTATTATCAGACAGTGGCACAATTACCGAAGAAACGTCATTTTTAAAATTGCGTTCCATCACCATTCGGGAAGCCCATGAACGCCCTGAAGGCATGGATGAAGGCACCTTGATTATGAGCACCTTAAAAGCAGAGAAAGTGCTGGATGCTATTAAAGTGGTGGTTGCGCAAAAAAATCAACCTGATTATATTCTCAAAACGGTGGCAGATTATGAGGCTGGGCAGGTTTCCAAAAAAATTGTTCGTATTGTGTTAAGTTATATTGATTATATTAATCGGGTGGTCTGGTTTAAATAATGGGCATGATCAAAAGCGCAATCACCAATCATCAAATTATTATACAAATGATAAAACGGGAAATTCTTTCTCGCTACCGCGGTTCTGTATTGGGTCTGCTGTGGTCATTTTTTACACCATTACTGATGTTGGGGGTATATACTTTTTTCTTTTCCACTGTATTTAAAGCCAGATGGAGTGAAATTGAAACAGAAAGTTATAGTAGTTATACCCTTATTTTATTTGTTGGGTTAATTATTCATACCCTATTTGCAGAATGCATTAATCGTGCACCTCTCTTGATTACTGGTAATGTGAATTTTGTGAAAAAAGTTGTCTTTCCGTTAGAAGTTTTACCCTGGATTACGATGGGCAGTGCATTATTCCATGCAGGCATTAGTCTAGTGGTATTGCTGTTGGGTCAGCTGTTGCTCTGTGGGCATCTTGCTTGGACCATATTGCTTTTTCCGGTGATACTTGCGCCCTATTTGTTAATGTTGATGGGGTTTTTGTGGTTTTTAGCTTCCATGGGCGTGTACTTAAGAGATATTACACAAACCACAGGATTAATCACTTCTGTTTTATTATTTATTTCACCGGTATTTTATTCTTTAGAAATGTTGCCAGCAAAAATGAGAATGCTAGCAATGCTCAATCCTTTAACGGTGATTATTATAGAATCAAGAAAAGTATTGTTATTTAGCGAAATGCCAAATTGGAATGCTTTAAAGGTTTATAGTGTCTGTAGTATTGTTATTGTATGGATGGGATTTATCGTTTTTCAAAAAACACGTAAAGGATTTGCTGATGTCTTGTGATGTTGTTATCCAGGCGCAAAACTTAGGAAAATGTTATAAAATTTATCATCGACCAGAAGATAGATTGAAACAATATATTTTTCCTCAAAAAACCTTTTATAAACCCTTCTGGGCATTAAGAGAACTATCCTTTGAAATTAAGCGCGGGCAATGTGTTGGGATTATGGGCCAAAATGGCAGTGGCAAAAGTACGCTATTGCAATTGATTACGGGGATATTATCTCCTAGTGAAGGCAATGTAACCGTTAAAGGACGCGTGGCAGCTTTGCTAGAGCTAGGATCAGGCTTTAATCCAGAATTTAGCGGAAGAGAAAATGTTTATTTAAATGGCTGTTTGTTAGGGTTAACAAGAGAAGAAGTTGAGGAAAAATTTGAGAAAATAGTTGCCTTTGCAGATATTGGGGAACATCTTGATAGGCCAGTGAAAACTTATTCCAGTGGGATATTGGTAAGATTGGCTTTTGCAGTACAAATCATGGTTGAGCCAGATATATTAATTGTTGATGAAGCCTTGGCAGTAGGTGATGCGCGTTTTCAATTAAAGTGTTTTAAGCGCTTAGAAGAATTAAAAGCAAATGGAACAACGATTTTGTTTGTATCTCATGCAATTGAACTTATAAAAACATTTTGTGACAATGCTTTAGTGCTTGATATGGGTAAGTATATTTTTTGGGGCGATACGAAAACAGCCGTAACCAAATACTACCAAATTCTTTTTCCTGATCAACAAGAACCTTTTAAAGAGGACATTCAACATAATTCAATTGAATGTAAAGTGACCGCAACAGACGGAAATTTATCAAGTATTTTACTTAATAAAAATGATCTTCAACGAACCTGGGGAAATGGTGGCGCATATATTAACCATGCACAGATTACAGGTGTAAAACATCCAAATATAATAATCAGGGGAACCATATTAACTATTTCATTACAGGTTCAATTAGACCATTTAAAGCATAATTCTATTGCAGAAAAGGAAAATCAGATAAAAAATCTTATTATAGGAATACGATTTGATAATAATCATGGCGTGCCTGTATTTGATATTATACATGAATTGTCTCCTAAAGAATTGCATGAATTAGAAGAAAGAAACATAAATACGGTAGATTTACAGTTTGAAATTGAAGTTCCAGAATTACGTCAAGGTGATTATTTTATTACATTTGGTATCGCTATTGGCATAATACATCAAGTTACTCCATTATATTCGAGCGATAATGTATTAATACTAACTTTAGAACCTGATAATAAAATATTAGGACAACTAAGGCCTAAATATCAATCGAAAAGGATAATGGAATGGGCCATTTAAGAGAAAAATATACTAAAACCTATTTTACAGGGCAGCATCCAGATGGAACATCTGCAGGTTACGGATTAGAAGGAAACTATGCAGGCAATGAAACAATCTTAAGAGACTTTGATATTCAAATATTGGAAAAAATTAATTTTAAAGAGATGCATGTTTTTGAAATTGGTTTTGGTAGAGGAGAAAGCATTAAATATCTTTTTGAGCAAGGAATTGCTTCCTATCTAGGGATAGATTTTGCAGTGCCTGCTTATGATCTCGCATGCGAATATATTGAAAACCATAATTTACAGATCGCAAAAATATATTGTTCTGATGCAATTGAATTTCTCTATGATCATGCTGATAAAATTGCAAATAAAATTAATGTTGTTATTATGCTTGATGTAATTGAGCATATACCCCGTCATGAAGCATCTCTTATTCTAGCGCTATTAAAAAAGCATTTAGACAAGAGGGCGATTATTGTTATCAATACCCCTGTATATAAGTATGATAATGACATAATTACAAATGGAATTGATGAAAGAAATCACATTGATAGAGTTGATCACAGTGATTTCATCCCGGAAACCAAAGGAATGCATTGTAACAAATACTCTATCATCTCTTTGCAAGCGTTCATGCATGATCATGGCTATCTCGCAATTACGGAAAATCATATTTTTGTTCACGATGAGGAATCAAATATTCAAAAAGATGATCTCAAATTAACCCTGCCTTATGCTAAACTTTGGGAATATTATTATAACAGCGAATATCCCATTAAAAAACAATATGTTCCTGATGCGTTAGAATATGCTTATATCAATAAGCAGCCTATAAAATATTTACAGTTTGAATTTCCTCCGCTTACAGGCATCCGTTTTTTTGGAAATGAATCAATTCTAGATGGCTTTAAACATGACGAAGTTCTGCCTCATTTTGAGCAATATATAAAACCAGGCGATATTGTTTTTGATGTGGGAAGTTTTGTTGGAATAACGGGTCTTTATTTTTCTACGCTTGTTCAAGCATCAGGAAAGGTAATCTGCTTTGAACCCAATAAATATAACATGTTACGCGCCAAATCTAACTTGTCACTTAATTTAAAACTCATGGACAATATTTATCTATATAATATTGGTTTATCTAACAATGAATCTGACGCAGAAATGCTTATGAGTGATAATATAGAATCTGGGCATTCCAGTGCTTCACAATTAGTCAAAGGTGGGAAAATAGCCATTCCACAAACAGAATTAGAAAATTTAGGTTTTTTTAAAGAAACCATTAGATTAAAAACTTTAGATATTTTTGTTAATAACACGGGTCTCATTCCAAATGTTATTAAAATAGATATTGAAGGTGCTGAACCCCTTTTGTTACAAGGTGGCATTAATACACTCAAGCAACACAAACCAATTTTATTTATTGAGATTCACAATGTTTTTGCCTGTCATATGGTCATTCAACTCCTTCAAAGCTTAAATTATCAGTTGCATGTTTTATCCGAGGAATGGGGGAATAGAATTCAATTAATGGCACTCTACCATGAAACCACGCAAATAGCACTCTCAAATGTCAAATATATTGAACACTTAGTTCAAACCTATGTTTCTTATAAAGCAAAATTATATCAAGAAAACCTTGAAAAGTATGCAAGAAATCAGCAATTACAACATCAAGCACTCAAAGATGATAATGCTGCGTTAGTTTTGCAATACCAAGCACTCAAAGAGGAAAATACCGCATTGCAATCGCAAAAGCAAACTACCCAAGATGAAAACACTGAATTATTTTCACAAGTTCAAGCACGCAAAGATGAAAATGCTGCATTGCAATCGCAAAATCAAACTCTCAAAAACGAAAATACCGCGCTATTTTCGCAATACCAAGCACTCAAAGAGGAAAATACTGAATTATCTTTTAAAAAATCTCAATTAATAGATGCTGTTGAAGATTTAAAAAAATCATATTCCGCACTATTGAACTCAAAAAGTATGCGATTGATTAAATTTATAAAAAGCTTCTTGATTCCCATGAGGTTGTTAGGAAAATAATTGATTTATGCTGTCTCCTAAAGTGAGCGTTATTGTTGCTACCTATAATCGTGAAAAATATTTAAAAGAAGCGATAATATCTGTTCTTGAACAAACCTATTGTGATTTTGAAATTATTGTAATTGATGATGGCTCCACTGATAATACTCACATAATGATAGAATCATTTCAAGATCCTAGATTACGATATATAAAGCAAGAAAATCACGGAAGATCACATGCACGAAATGTGGGTTTACATTTATCAAAAGGGCAATATATTGCTTTTCTGGATTCCGATGATTTATACCTCATGCATAAGCTTGCTTTACAAATAAGCTACTTAGATACCCACCCAAAAGTAGGAATGATTTATACATCAGCATACTGTATTGATGATAATGGAAATTTTATATCCCACCAATATAAAGCAAAAGTATCTGGCTCCATTTACCATAAAATTGCCTTTTTTATCCCGGTTACTATTACGCTACCCACTGTCATGCTTAGACGTAATATAATTTTAAAAGCGGGCGGATTTGATGAGAAAATGTATCGATTCGAGGATACTGATTTATGGCGTAGAATATCAAAAATAACGCCTATAGATGCTATTGATGTTTACACTTGTAAACTAAGAACTCACGCAGGTAATGATATAAAAATGCAAAATGCACAGCAGCTTGTCAATGCGGTACACTACTATGTAGCAAAAATATTAAATGAAGATAAAAAAACTAATTTGCTACTGTTCAATTGGAGAATTGGTGGTCTCTATTACTATTATGCGCACGCTTTAAGACGGGTTCCTGATGGAGACGTTCATAGCCATGATTTCTTACAGCATGCCTATCAATATTGTTTTCTCTATAAAATCAAGGAATACTGCTATGAATGTTTTACAAATAAATGGATATGAGTCTCCAGGCAGAAGATTTAATGGTTTATCAATCACTAAGCAACTAGAATCTTATGGAATAAACTCCCGCCATTTTATTTGGCAAAAGGATACTGAAAATCCTGAAATTTTAACTTTAAATGGAAAATGGACTAAAAAAATTAATAAATTGGCTGGGCATCTAGAAGCTAAACTCTCTTTACAATCAATATTATATCCTCATGCTTCACAAATTATGCGTTTACCTGCATTTAAAGAAGCTGACCTAATTCATTTACATATCATCCATTCGGGATATTTTAGTCTCTGTTCTTTACCCAAACTAACACGATTAAAGCCTACAGTCTGGACACTACACGATCCATGGGCAATGACCGGTCATTGCATTTACCCAATGGATTGCCAACGTTGGAAAATTGGCTGCGGTAAATGCCCGGATCTAAAAGTAGATTTTTCACTTTTGCGTGATAATACCCGCTTGCTCTTTGACTATAAACGTATAATATACAAAAAATCAAAATTTGATATCATTGTTGCCTCAAAATGGATGCAGAATATGGTTGAAAATTCCCCTTTATTTGAAGATAAAAAAATTCATTTAGTTCCTTTTGGAATTGATCTCAATTTTTTTACTCCTCTCACTACTCAAAGTGCGAGACAAAGATTTAATATTTCAAATGATACCATAGTAATCTGCTTTCGAGCACTTAATACGCCTTTCAAAGGACTCCCTTATATTCTTGCGGCACTAGAAAAAATTAAAACCCATCAGCGAATATGTTTATTAACATTGAATTGCTATGACACGGTGAAGCAATTTGCTGATAAATTTCAAATCATTGAATTAGGCTGGAGTAATGATCAAGTGCTGGTAAGAGATGCGCTTGCCGCATCTGATATCTTTTTAATGCCTTCAACGGCAGAAGCCTTTGGAATGATGGCAATTGAAGCCCTAGCATGCGCTAAGCCAGTCGTTGTTTTTGATGTAGGGTCATTACCCGAAGTAACTTTTGCTCCTTCTGTAGGACTGTCAGTCCCTGCACGAGATTCTGGTGCACTTGCAACAGCCTTAACAAGATTGATAGACAATCCAGATGAAAGACAAAATAGAGGCCAAAAAGGCAGAAAAATTGCTGAACAATTTTATTCAGATGAATTATATTCCAAAAGAATAGCCCAAGTATATGAAGAGGTATCCCAAAGATGAAAGTGTTATTATTAACTGATATACCGCCTTGTTATGAATATACTGCTGGGTTAGTGTTAAATAGCTTGGTGCGCTTTTTACCTCATAATCAAATTGCCTTATGTGCTATCATTAATCCACATCTTACCCCTAAAATTCCGGAAGATCTTAAAGCAATTCCTCGATTGCTCCTGAAAAAACCTAGAGAATCTGGTTTTAAAACGCGTCTTAAATTTATCGGTAACATTTTAACTTTCCTATTTGAATATAAGCAGTCATTAACGGTAAAGTATAAATTGTTACCCCAAATTGCTGATTTTGCAGCTGAACAAAAAGTTGATATTTTGTGGGTGGTACTGCAGGGACAAACCATAATTCGACTTGCTAGAAAATTATCATTAAAGTTGAATTTACCGCTTTATACTCAAGTATGGGATCCATTTGAATGGTGGTTAAGGTCCAATCATATAGACACAATAACGAAGAAAAAGCTGCTTGCAGAATTTGATAAGGTGTTACTTCATAGTAAATCGTGCGCAACTGCTTCGTGGAAAATGTCAGAAAATTATACTCA
The DNA here is from genome assembly GCA_013288185.1 of Gammaproteobacteria bacterium. Lineage (GTDB taxonomy): Bacteria > Pseudomonadota > Gammaproteobacteria > Berkiellales > Berkiellaceae > Berkiella. The sequence continues at coordinate 33,654 of JABDCK010000005.1, read as the reverse complement.
TCATTATGGCGTAAAAAATCTTCCTCTTATTTCTAGCCTTTCAACAGACTTGGCGAGATCCCCCGCCACCACATTTAATTCTGAAAATGAATTTATAATAGCCATTGCTGGACAAATCTATGCAACGACTGAATGGGATGCTTTAATAGGTACATTAGATGAAATAAATTGGGTCATTCAAAATCGCCGCATACGCATTAGAGTGCTTGCTAATTACTTTGCATTATATTCTCAAAAACCCAGAAATTTTGAATATTTGGGATGGCAATCACAATCTGACACCATCAGACTATTAGCAGAATCTGATCTTTTATATCTTCCCTATTGGTTCTCCCAAAAATTTTATCAAGAGGCAGAGAATTCATTTCCTTCAAAATTAGTGTCTTATTTTGCTGCGGGCAGACCTGTTTTTTGTCATGCTCCTGCTTATGCATCACCCACGCAATATCTTAAAAAATATCAAGCTGGATATTTATGCGAATCATTAGATTCTAAGCATATTATTCAAATTCTTGAGCAAGTTATTTCAGATCCAAAACAGTATGCGCAAATTGCCAAAAATGGCACTCACTGTTTCTTTCGTGATTTTACGCTTGAAAAAATGCAAGAAAATTTTTATCAATTTTTAGAATACAAATATGAACTTACCAAAGAATATTTAAACAAGCTAGATTACTACAAAGATGTTCATGTTTTACATGAAAACCCTAAAGTTTCCATTATTATTCCCGTTTACAATGGAGCAAATTATTTAAAGGAAGCGATTGATAGTGCTTTAGCGCAATCTTATCACAATATAGAAGTTTTAGTCATTAATGATGGTTCAAATGACAATGGTGAAACAGAGAAAATTGCATTATCTTACGGAGAAAAAATTCGTTTTTTTAATAAGGCATCCAATGACGGAGTAGCCAGCGCCTTGAATGTAGCCTTACGTGAAATGACAGGAGACTATTTTTCATGGCTAAGTCATGATGATTTATATACAGAAGATAAAATTTCTAAGCAGATTGATTTTTTATTTAAATTGAATTGCGCCAATACTGTGATCTACAGTGATTATTCAGCTTTTACAACTGACGCTCATAACTGTACAATCATGAAAATGAAAAATATTAGTCCAGAAAATTTTAGATTTTGGATAACTTTTCAGAATGCCCTCCATGGATGTACATTGCTCATTCCCACCTCTGCTTTTTTAGTCTGTGGCACTTTCAATGAAAAATTGTTAACTACCCAAGATTATGATTTATGGTTTCGTATAGCAGAATATTATAAATTTATTCATTTACCCGAACCATTGGTAAAAGCCCGCCATCATATTCAACAAGGCACGCATACTATGGCTAAAACGGCATTATATGAATGTAACAAATTATTAGCGCATTTTACCAAAAATCTTTCCTTACATGAAGTTCAACAAGGAGGAGGTTGTTCTCCTTGCTTAGCGTATGCACAACTTGCATCCAGTATGTGGTATAGAGGGTATTTCCCAGCAGGCTGGACTGCTGCATGTTTATCAATTCAACACAGTGTCAATGTGAAATTTAGAGAGATTATATTGTCACAATGCATTTTAATGCAAGGGGTGTTTCTGCATTTTATTGTTAAACCAATACGAAAATTTCTCCCCTCTTACATAAGGCTGAAACTAAAGAACTCTTTAAGATTAGCATTGAAAAGCTATCCGTCAATCTCTATAAAAGAGCGTATAAAATTATTTTTAATGCCGCCTGATAAAAAATCGCAAAGAGATTCTTTGCTTAATCTACATTTGCATGAGAAATTTACTCAAATATATAAAAATAATTTATTTGAAGGCGCGCAATCCCGTTCAGGCGAAGGTTCTAATTTAGAGCAAACTGCTATCATTCGTAAGGAAATACCTGGGCTATTAAAACAATTCCATATTAAATCATTTTTAGATGCCGCTTGCGGCGATTGGTATTGGATGAGAGAAACTCAATTAGGCGTTAGAAGCTATATTGGGTTAGACATAGTTCAAGCATTAATTGATATTAATAAAAAAAAATATGGAAATGAAACAACCACTTTTAAATGTTTAAATTTAGTTACAGATCCCCTTCCTAAAGCTGATCTTATTTTTTCAAGGGATTGCCTGGTACATCTTTCTTTTGAAGATTCCATTAATGTTTTAAAAAACTTTAAAAACTCTGGAGCAACTTATTTACTTGTAACCACTTACAGTCAACGTGATCTTAATTCTGATTTAGAAACTAGATTTTGGAGACCGCTTAACTTACAATTACCACCATTTAATTTTCCCCCACCTTTATATTTAATAAATGAGAACTGCTCTGAAGGTGACGGTCACTATATGGATAAATGTTTAGGGCTTTGGAGGTTAGAAGATCTTACTTTGGCCATTTGACATGCGGGCGGAATAAAATAGGCTGTCATTAAATAATAAAAATGACCTTCTGTAAAATTTCTAAGCCATGAATTAAAAAAACATCCTACAAAAAAGGAAAGTAATATACTTTGCGCTAAAATTAAATTAACCCCCTTTAATTGGCACGTTAATTGCCATTGACGGTAAAATAGCCATCCTAAAAATAATAAACCTATCAAACCAAGCTCAACTGCGGTATTTAAATATTGGTTGTGTGGATTGTTCGTTATTTTATGCACTCGTCCTTGGTAATATTCCTCATATTGTGATTTAAAGCTGCCGGTCCCCGTTCCCATAATTGGATTGTCTAAAAATATTTTTACACTATTGGACATAAACTCTAAGCGCGCACCTATTGACGAAACTGTCTTACCTTGAAAGTATAATTGAGACTCATTATAAACTTCTGTAATACGCCTAGCAAAGGTTTCAGAGCTGTAATAGGAAAAAACCGTCACAAAAGATACTATCAGGCTACACCATAAAATACCTTTATGCTGATATTTACGCCAAGCCAAAACGATAAAACTGGAAAATAGCATGACATAACCAATTCTACCCAAGTTTAAGAAAATCAAATAATATGAAATCAAGCCCATGAAGAAAAAAATTGGCAATTTGTATTTTTTTAATTCTGTATACCAAACATACAAAATAAATAAGGAAACTGCCATAAAATAACTAATCACAATATGATTTTTAAATACATCATAACCATAGGTTCTTCGCCCAATAGGGATATGTGCATAAATTTTTAAAAAGGTACAAATCACGGTAAAAAGCAAAGCTGCAATAAATACTACTAAAATATATTTTTTAGCTTTATTCTGATTGTCCTGGAGATAATACGCCAAAATGGGAATAAAACTTAATTTTGCAATATGACAGAAAGAGGAAAAGCATTCCTTCTCACTGCCAGTTGAATAAAATAATCCAACAAAACTCACTAATATTAAAAGTAAGATAGGTTTGATAAGTGGGTAATTGACATAAAAATGCCATCTTGAGGAGAAACCTTTGCTAAACAACCAAAGGAGCACAATAAGATACATGCAACCGCAAGTAAGCGTCGTAGAAAGTGGAATTGAAAACGCAAATAGAACTAAAAGAACCTCTGCAAATTTATTCGCATTAAGAAAACTGCTTTGATTCACAACGTTTTTTTTCAGCTATTAAATCTTGAATTTCTTCCACATCTAAATACCATTGATTAGTCTCTGAACTGTATTCAAATCCATCTTTCACATTTGTACCGCATTCATTTAGACCATTTAATGCATAATCTGCTGCAAAGCTACAATTGATCCCTGGCTTAATCACATAGTGATCTAAAAATTCCAATGTCATTCTGGCATCATCTCGGGTGCATAGTAACTCATGCAGCTTTTCCCCAGTTCTAATGCCAATATTTCTAGTTTTTAACTCTGGGGAAATGGCTTTAATAATATCCATGATACCTGCTGATGGCAGTTTGGGGATAAAGATTTCTCCCCCATGCATGCGGTGAAAGGATTTGGCAACAAAATCGACCCCATGCTCTAGCGTAATCCAAAAACGGGTCATTCTGGGATCCGTGACTGGTAGCTCTTTAGCACCTTTGGCTAATAGCTGCTTAAAAAAGGGGATCACTGAACCACGAGATCCCATCACATTGCCGTAGCGTACAATGGAAAATCGGGTTTTTCTATCTCCTACAATATTATTGGCAGCGATAAATAGTCTATCAGCGGCAAGTTTTGTCGCACCATAAAGATTGGCAGGGCTCGTGGCTTTATCCGTTGAAAGGGCGATGACTTTTGATATTTCATGATGGAGAGCTGCGTTGATGACATTTTGTGCACCCATTACATTGGTATTGATGCATTCCATGGGATTCATTTCCGCTGTAGGAATTTGTTTTAATGCAGCGGCATGTACAACGAGATCCACACCATGCAGTGCCGTGTTTAAGCGACAAGCATCTCTGACATCACCAATAATAAATTGCAGCTTTGAATGTTGGAATTCTTGCTGCATTTCAAATTGCTTTAATTCATCACGAGAATATATGATTACATTTTTCGGCCTATAATGCGTAAGCAGATATTTAACAAAAGCTTTCCCAAATGACCCTGTTCCACCGGTTATGAGAATTTTTTGGTTGTTGAACACATTACTTCCTTAATCTGCCCTGTACCGCCAACTGAAGTTAATTTTGTATTTTCACCGATTCAAAGCTGAAGCGCAACTAAGTTATATAGTTATCAATGATTGCTTCCATTAACGCGCTCAATCTTTTCGCGGCTTGACACTAGGTTCTTGAGGTAGTGCAGGCGTTGCTGCTTCAGTCACTTTATGTTGTTCCAAAAGACCGGTACTGACAAAAGCCGCAGGTTTAGATTGAGATGCATCCTGTAACAAACGTACCGCTGCTTGCTGATTCCTAAATTTGGCATACTGAAGTGCTGTGATACCCATAGCCTCAACTTTAACATCATCATCGCTTTCGTTAACATCATCATCGCTTTCGTTGTTTCCAATGTATTCTTCGCTTATCTTTTTGATGTTCCCCTGCTTCTCGTTCTTAAGGTTAAAATCTGCACCTGCCGCGAGTAACCATCGTATTAACTCCAAGTGACCATACATTGCGGCATGCATTAAAGCTGTATACCCCGCTGCATCCTGTTTATTTAATGAATCCGGGTTTTCATGGATTAACTGTTGAACAACCGTAGTATTATTTCTCTTCACCGCTTCCCAGAAATCTTGTTCATTCAGTTGTTGGCGCGCTTTCGCGTCAATGAGTATACCTATAACTTCTTTTTGTTGATGTTCCATGGCATAATTGAGCGCCGATTTTCCTTCACTGTCTCGATAATTAACATCAGCACCCACCCTTAGTATTAATTTTATAGCATCCACATCACCTGCTTCACATGCCATCATCAAAGCAGACTTACTTGCCACATCCGTTGGGTATCCATAGCATTTGTCAAATAGCGTCATCAATGCACGCATGATCTTTTCTTGCCCCGCTTGGGCTGCAACCCACAAGGATTGCTGAAATTCAGCAAAATTATTCGCAAACGGTAATGGCTCTTGAACTGCTTTATGCTCTGGCATGGCTGTTAATGTGCCTTTTAATATTGGCATCAATGATGCTTTACTAGGACTACAGGGAACAATATACTTTTCTAAAAAATCCATTTTCTCTTTAGACTCCTCATTTAACCACAGCAAGTCTTGCTTTTTGCCAGCAAGCGCAGAAATATCACCATTAAAAAACTGTATTTGCTCTCTTTGCCTTTGGTATTGTAAATTATGTTCAATACCTTCAGGTTTTTTACCGGAAAAAGTTATGCCGCTTGGGGTTTCTATCCAGATTGTTTGGCTAGGGTCTTTAGGCATGTTCGGCAAAATATCACACAATGTAATGGCAATATCTAGGGGTATCAGGATCTGCTTAATTTGGTTTTCCTCAGCTATGCACAATGTAAAATAGGTGGGCAACTTGTAACCTTTAAAAATGTCCTTTTCGGTAAAGGGATCTCCATGCTTTTTTACCAAACAAATTTCAATATTCTCATCAAAATGCCAATGCTTAGATTGTGAAAAGTCTTTGAATAGATCTTCTAAAGGGTGAGTCGTAACTCCTTCGGAAATGGGGGCCTCGTTTTCAAGCCCGGTTTTATTATAACGCCATCGCTTGGCACGAAAATCCATATTGCACCATTCAAATGGAAATGCAAACTGAAACATCCAAGGAGGTTCTTCAACTTCAGCTTCCTGCTCACTCTGCGCTTGCACTTGTGATTGCGTTTGTTGTTGCGCTACAACCTGATTCTCTATCCCTTTCTCCACGGTAGATTTTACCTTTTGTTCACAGTTTGTCATTGCTTGGGTAATAATTTGCTTACATTGTGAGGTAATTGCAGATTGTAGCAATTCATCTTCAGGAAGTTGCGCCTTGTTCAAACATTCCTGCCAATGGTACATCTGTTCACTCATATAAGCAGTTAACATTGTATCCAGGGGCATTAATTGTTCAGGAGACGCAAATTTATTAAATAAAGAATCTGTATCCTCTTCAAAGAGAAAAATATTAAATGCTTTTGCTAAACGTGCCTTCTCCATTGGGTTAGGTGCTTCCCTGATGCGTCTTAAGGCATCACTTCTAAATTGATTATGAATTTTTTGTAAAGAGGAGGATAAGTGAATTTGCATTAATAAATTAGCTTGGGTTTGCATGGTGGTATTAATTACCGCTTGTACTGTCCAGTTAAACGTCGGCTCCTGTGTCTTTAACAAAGAATTCATTATTACAAACTCACAATTTTCATCCTCTTTCAATCTCCGTAAACGCATTGCACTTTGAGAAATATCTCTCAAAGTATTATGCTCACTCACCGTGGCCAATCCAATTGTATTTGGCGCATGTTCAATATCAACACCCGTAGTATGTCTTTGATCATAATACGTAAAATAGTCCTCTGGTTTACACATTAAGTTTTTTGCTACATCCTCTGTTGAGGCAAGCGTCGTAATTCCGTTTTCTGATAACGCACTTAATTTATTCGCTTCATCAAAAAAAAGCACATATTTTACATTCAAGATAGCAAGTAATTCCTTGGCAACTTGCAGATTGGGCTTTCCCTTAAATAAAGCGCCTGAATCCATCAGCGCATGAATTCTTTCTTTATGCAGATGCATTTTAATTACATCAAATAACGCTTGTGTACTATCCGTCTGCAACATATGCGCAGCTTGTCGATCATTTTTTAAAAGATTATCAATCGTCTGGCCATCCGTACCAAAGCTTAGAGAATTATCACGAATAATGGATGGGTGAAAGGTATTAAAATTGTAATCCGTACCTGTAAACCCTGCCACACTTTGAAAAATATCAACATGATTTTGCGTATTTGAAGCTAATGATTTTGGATTGTATAAAATAGTTGGTAATATCAATTCTGTTAAGCAATAGTTTTTAAGGGCCATATTCTCTTTTAGCATTTCATAAATTGCGCCCATTTGCTGCGTATTTTCAACATCTATGTTATCAATGGATAAACCTGTCATCATAAAAAATTCATCAAATACCGCATTTACCGTTTCTTCACAATGCGCGTTAAGCGCACTTTCCACTTCCCGTCGATTCTTAAATGCAAGAATAACCTGTTCTATCACCGTATTGGAAATTGGCTTGGCCAGTTGTATTTGAATAGTATAATTGAGTGTTAAAAACTGATTTTGAAATTTGGCGGCTTCATTAGGCGCATTACTACCCAAATAGGGAATAGCAATTTCTTTTTCCAAACCTGATTTTTCCGGATCTTTAGATAAGCCATAATGAAAATTTTCATCTTTTAACAGTGAAATGCCCAAAAGATGACTGATCTCTTCCTTAGTAACTGCAAGGATATCACGCTCTGTCGCAGACAGTTGCGTCATCCATAGTGGTATAACCAGATGTTCATTTTTTAAAAAAGTAAGTAATTCCGCTTTGTTTATTTCAGGATGCGCTTTAATAATATGCTGCACAGCAGAGTTATCAGAAACAATTAGCCTTTCTGCTAACTCTGCAATGAGGCCCATCATTTTTTCACTAGAAGGTCGAGAAGCTTTTTGAGTGACCACCTCATGTAATGAGACCGTTTTTCCACTCTGCGAAAAAGTGATAGTCTTGAAAAAATCATATAGGTTAACTATCGCGCCCAGAATTTGCTTATCTAAAGGCTGCCCCAACCCTGCGGTATATATCAATTGATCTTTTGGATTTAAATTGGAATCCATCTCATCAATAACTATATCCCCTTGGTTTTTAAGTATATGGATAATATCATCAAGAATTTTAACCTCTGCTTCCCATTCCGCTTGTCCTTCCCCCAGCGAATCAACATCAACCGACAATAACTCAATATACTTTAACATTAAGGAATCCATACTCTTGCGGGTAGTTAATAGGGATTCTTTATTGGCAATAATTGATCTAAAATGTTCTCTGAGTTTATAAAAATAATCCGCATCACATTTAATATCTCTTCTGAATTCAAATGCGTGCAACGTTTGGCCAAACACCTCCAAGCAAATCTTTTCCAAATCAGCAAAATTGGTTTCAAACATTTCAGGCGTTACTTCAATAATACATAAATTCGTTCCATTGGGGCGCATTTTTGCCAGCAGCGGAAGTAGCAACTTAGATTTACCACCACCCATAATAAGTTGTATGACTTTTGAGACGTAATGTCCGTCTTTGTCTTTTTCAAAGAATTTTTTTAATATTTCCACTTGATTCGGATAAAGTAGTTTATCATCCAAATTTTCAAATACTAAAATGGAAGGATTTTCATAAGGATCATAAGCGCGATTTTGCGTTAAGGTTTGTCCCAGCTTAGCAATTAACGTCTTTTTATCAAACGACTCTTCTGGTCTTAATTGTTTTATTTTTTGAATAATTTCATTTGCACGCGTCATTTGCTGACGCTTACTGTTTTCTATCAGATAAGTATGCACTAATGCATTAAAATTTTGCAGATCGCTGTCAACCAACCTTCTCTTCTTGGCAATATCATCCAGATGATATTTCGCAAAATACGCTAAAGCTTCCTGCAAAGATAATTTTTCAACCGTTTTTCCCGCCAAGTCCAGTTCCCAGAGAATTTTATCCCGCAATTCACTTGGGCCCTTATTCATCAGGTTCACAATATCCGCTTCTAAGGTATTGAATTTCTCAACGGACGCTTGTAAATTTTGTGTAAGTTTTTTTGAAATATTCTCAAGCGTGCTTTCCTCTGGTAATATACTTAAATAGAGTTCATTCCTTATAAGTGCTTCTTGATTAATACGCACACCCGCTTGATAATCTCGGTTACTCTCATCAATTAAGGATTGTATATATGGTTCTTCATTCTCTTTGGTTTTAACAAAAACCGGCGCGGGTTCCACGCTTGGAATTTCTGAAATTGGTGCAAATAAATCGCTTAATCCCATTTCTTCCAACAACTCTCTGGGCGTTTGCAGTATGGTTTTTGGCGCTGGGCGCTCTATACCCTTGCGTGCTGCAATAGCCGGGGCGGTCAGGGTTACTGGTTCTTGTGCAACAGTAACCATTGCCAACACGGGGTATGGTAAAATTTCATCTTTAAACAGCGTTGAAAATGCTTGCGTTAAATCGCTGACTCCCAATCGCTCACCCTTTAAGTTCAAAACTCTACTCACATTATTGCGTAAATAGTCATAGGGTTGCTGGTCATCTTTTACTTTTGCATCTAACACTTGCTTTGAGACATCAGGATGCTTCAACATGGCGCGCAATAGAAATATATTGGCATACGTACCCAGGTTATCCTCTTCAAGAGTAGAAAGATGAGGCAATAAGGATTGTATTTTCTTGTCTAAAAAATTACATAATTTTTGATTGGCATCACTATTTTTCAATGCGCATTCAAAAAGATATAGTAGATTTCTTGCAATCTCCATTTCATCTGTCATCATAGACAATTGATCAATTGCTAAGCTGCGCTCTTGATTTTCCTCAAGCACTAATCCATTTCTGACAAGCTTGGTTTCTTCTACGTTTGGTTTTAATTTTGAACCCTTTGGCACAAATGTATAGTTTTTAGCTAATAACTCTTCAATACGCTTTAGTTGCGCCTCTTGTTGAAGACTGCGTGAAACAAGTGCTTGAAGACTATAATATTCTTTAATCAATCGTGAAAATTTTCTTTTGCGCAGCTGTACTTGCAAGTAAAAGGGGATGGCATCTGCACTACGGTTAGCTTTAATATGATTAATGAGTGTTAGCACTTGTGAATGTGTTAGTCTCATGCTCGCTGGAACATATGCCTTCATGGCTAAATATTGCTCCAGTGCCTGTTGCATAAGACCACTTGAACTTCCAACAAAACCTAGTGCATTTTGCTTTTGGTATTGTGCTGCGTCTTGATTAATGGTTCCCTCAAGCATGGAGGGTTCTTTGGGAATTACTAAACCTTTTCCCTTATTTAAAAATAGTGCCAACATCAAATGCGCATATAACCTTACCGCTACATATTCTGGTCCATTGACTTGTGCTTCTTCTGCCAGTTTTTTATCAGGAATGGTTGAAGGTGTTTCCATAACCAGTCTTTGTAAAAGTTGTATTTCTTCCAACGTTCCTGAAAAATGATTCAACTGCGCTTTTAGCAACGTTAATGCTTTTTGCGGCTGGCGGCTCGCCATATAAATAGTAGCAAGTTGCAGCGCATCTTTAGTATTACTGGCTTTTAATGTACCATGGGGCCCGGGTTTAAAAATGGCATACTGTTCTTGGTTTGCATAGTGATGAAAGTGTATTTTATCTTCCAAAGTTTCCTTCTTTAAATCATGCAACTTTACAAATGCAGCCTTTTTTAATTCATTTGCGGTATCAAATTGAAGGTGATAAAAGTCTCCTTCCTGTTCCTTTGTTGGTAAAAAGCCCTGATTGGGCATTAAATACAAATATTGAGAGGGCGACTCATTATCAATGGGTGCCAGTGTTAAACTGCCCTTAAAATGCGCAATGGGACTGGGTGCCTGAGGCAGCAATCGATATTTCGGAAATTCATCACAAACCAGTATTACCCGGTCTCTTTCCTGGATTGAATGAAAATGTAAACCATATCGTGGAAAATGTATTTGCAATTCATTGGTGTTAACATTTTGCCACATCTCAATAAAACGAGGATCCTCAAAATTTTTCAAGTATGCCTCATCTTTGCTTAAGTGCATAAGTTGATATTCAGGATGGGATGCTTCATTGAGCTTAAATACCGCTTTAGCTTCGTTATCATAGTAATATAGTTTTTTATGGGATTTTTGATCGGTGATGATAAAATTTCCATTAGCTGCTTTCCATATGTTTTTATTGTCACTTCCTAACGTATGTGGTAATTGTTCAAATAATGCTTGTGGATCCTCACAGTATTGATAGTTCATTACGCTGTCATTGATTTGCATGGTTCTCTGCAGTACTACTTTGTTATCTGCACTCACGCGAGCAATATAATTATTATCTAAGTACGTAAATGCAAAAATTTTATTTTCTGTGGCGTGTGAAATTTCTCTTGCCAAAATGGCATGTCCAAAAATTTTGCTAAATAAGGGATTTTCTGGAAGATTTTCCATTTTTATCCCTTTGTCATACATTCTTCCTTGGGTAAGATCAATGATGTAGTCTCCACAAGAGAGATTGGGGAATTTTCCAACACACTCCCCTGTTACCGAAACACCCATTTGCAAGAGTGCTTTTTTTATCAGAGAATGCCTGGGCAATTCAGCTTTATACCTAAAGGCCACATTTAGATAATCTATTGCTGACTCTGCTTCATTTACTAAAAATGGGTCAACTTGTGAATTATCAAATTGCCTGATTAATAAGTGTGCTTTAAAAAAATCCACCCACTGCTCAGGTGTTAATTCGCCATTTTGTCTATAGACATTTTTAAGATTGATTATCTTTAAATAGCGACTGTGATTGCGTATGGTCAAATCATGCGTACCATTTGTTAGTGCATCAAATTGATTAACCACTTGTGATATTCTGTCATTAAAGGATTTAATCTCAGGGTCCTTTGATTTTGGTGAAGTACTTAAGCATTCATTTAAATAAACACTGATTTGATATAGATACATATGTGCTGATTGATTTTTCTTGCTTGCATAAAATGCAAATCCTTTTTCAAGACAACCCACTAATACACTAATAGCCTCTGGATTCTTATTTATTTCTTCATGTAAAAGACCATTTTGAAATAAATCTATAAAAATTGTTTTTAGAATATCTGGATCTCTAAGGTTGGTTAGCTCTGATCTTAAAAACTCAATTATTTCAACACACTGACTTTTACTATAAATTCGAACATGCTTAAGTCTCTTATGCAAGTCTGGTATTTCGAGACTCGAAATTGTGAGTGGATTACTTCCTCTACCGCCATATCCTGTATTATCAAAGTTATCACTATTTAAAAAATATTGTTTATGGTTGTGATGTGGTGCCTCAGGATTGCTGACATAAGAAAGGCTTATATATTTCACCCCGGCAAATTCTTCTGCATTAGGACTGAAGTCATCAAAATTTCCCAAAACACTGTCCGCTTCCAGTTCATCCTTTAGCGTATCCAACTTATTGTCATGCAACAAAACTAGCATGTCATACATATTTTTATATGCACATCCCAATCGCACTTCCTTGTAGATATTAGGATATGCAGCTTTAAGATATGCTCTACCTTCTTCGTTCAAACTGTAAATATAATAGGTATATCCTGCACGCTTGTTAATAGTGCACGGCTTTGCACCTCTTATTAAAGCATAGATCTCAGTTAATTTTTTTTCTTTATGGCATATTCTACTTATGAAATCTTCATAGCCAAATGTGCGCGTTTTATTGATACCATTCATAATTATTTCAGATATTTTATTTTTTCTGTCTATTAAATGAGAATCTGTCAGCGTGAAGAACGGGCTGTCCCATAAATTATTAATATATTTATCTCTGCGTTCTATCATCGCAGATATTTCAGGATTATTTTCAAATATTTTTTCGAAAATATTGTGCATCATTGCTAAACTACACCCAACAGCCAAGCCCCTTTGCGCCGACATAAAACCACCATTATTTTTGCAAAGTTTGCAATAATAATGCGTAAAAGCTTCCAAAGCCGCTGACAACTTAAATAGATCTTCTGGTGATGCATCTTGAATATATTCTTGTTCCAAGGGTAATTTTAATAGGATTTCTTCAAAAGTTTTCATACGATTAAAGGATGCCGCCGGGTCTTTTGCCTTTGCCAAAGTATCTTCTAGTAATTCACAAAGTTTATTGCAATTATACTGCGCCATATCAATTACCGGCTGTGCCACTTGCAATGTTTCCAAAGGTTTTGCTTCACCCAGCGGTTCGACGATTTCTGCTGTTGCTAAGATAAATTCACGTGGACTTTCCATTGCTGCTAGCAAGTCACGGCGCGCCTCAGGCGTTGTCGCTAAAGGCGCATGTTCCAATATTTGTTGTTTAACCTTGTTTATCAGTGCAAGTCCCTGAAGCTGTCTTTCCGTTGAGAACGTTGGCTTTTTAGCCAAATCGCTTAAGAACAGTGCAAAATTCTTTACTGCAAATTCTATTTGATTAATATTGTCAGGATTGTTCCAGCCTTCTCCTAAGTTGTCGCAAAATTGCTCCAAGGTATAGCGCATAATTTCATAATGCACTTGCTCATAATCTAAATCTTTAAATCCATAGTTTCTCACCAATGCTGCTAAGGATTGCCATGCGCACGTACCAGACCATTGACCATAAATTAATTCATTAACGAATGGAGATGGGTCTATTTCTTCCCCTTGTAAAAATGCAATATTTGGAATGATTTGCTTATATATGATATCTGCATCATATCTTTTTTCTTGTGCATTAATAAACGGCCCTAATATTTTTATAATATAATTATTAAATTCTTGCGCATTTTCTGTATTTAATGCTGGAATCTTGTAAGCCTTAACCGTATTATGTAAAATTTTATCCGCTGAATCTTTTTCAAAATGGTGCCGTATCCCAGCGCCTGTATTCCATATCAAAAATAGAATATCCCCATTATCTAAAAGCTTAAATTCATAAACCGTCGCATGACCATCACTATTTGCAGTTCCCTTCCAGCCTCCAGGAAGCAGAATACGCCCTTTCGTTTTTAATTCTGCTACGGCATTTTGTGCAACTTCTGCTAGTGTAGCTTTATCTTTTGCTGAATGAATTTGTTTTGCAAAATCTGCCAATGGCGTCAACAGTGTTTCCATCTGTTGACATTGTTCGTAAAGGGCTTGCTTTTCTCTAGCTGAAATTCCTAAAATTTCAATTTTGTCACTGGCCAATAATGAAACAAATTTAAGAAAGTGTGCCGTGGTATTTTGCGGCCAATGTCCTTGCAAGGGACTTCCCTTTAAATCTGGATCATTCATCACATGCGCAAAAAGACTTAAATCCAGCGTTCCCGGTAGCGGTACAGTGCGTACGGGAAACCCGGCTTCAGGCATTATAGGCTGTGCAGCACGTACTGCGGGAAGCTCTTCTTCAGGCATTTTAATAAGTTCAGGTGCATCAAGCTTCCTAAATATCTCCGCCATATCCGCAGACAATTTGTCGGATTCGTCTTTTGCGCGAGCGTTCAGTGCTTCTATGTCTGCAATTAATTTTTCAATTCTGTTTTTTGGCATACATACACCTATTTTCTCACTCTCTCTCTCTAATGTAATAGGCTGTATAAGGCGGATATTAGTTCAAAAAATAACTTGCTAATTTGTTCAATCAGTGGTTAAATTCAACTTTCTTACTAAATATTTGGAGAAATGAAATGCGCGTACTTACAAGTAATGAAATTACAACCATAGCAGGCGGAGAAGTTTGTGCATCTAAAGGTGATGTCTATACCGTTACTATGTTAAAAGATATGCAAACTTGGGCAATGCATGACGGTATTAGAGAAGGTATTACCGCTGGAGGCGTTGCAGCAATGCTTGGTGGAATATGCTTAGGACCGCTGGGGGCTATTGTTGCGGCAGTGGCTGCAGCACCTTATGGATATCATCACGGATTTAATAATTCAGATGCTTTTCCTTGGAATCCTAGAAGCAATAACAGGTTTGTCTAGAAATCCCCTAAATGGTTATTATTGCAATAATAGCCATTTAGCCTTTCCTTAAGCGATAAAATCGGATCTCATTTCCAGATATGTCGCTGTGGTAACAATACACTCTAAAGCCACCTGGTTTATAATAAGCACTTTCAGTACCACAAATCCCGCCAATATTGTCTGGGCTATACGGGCAAGCACAGTGCTTAATTTTAGCAACGCTTTCTGCAATCATACAATCTCTAATTTCATTGTACGTCATGGGTATAGCGTGTTCAGGCGCATCACAATTTTTGCCTTTATTTGCAAAAGCAATTATAGGTGTAATAGCAAGAATGAACCACCCAAATTTACAGCGCATTATCATTCACCTTACGATAATAAAGATTCTTATTCTACTATCGTAACTTTATGATAAAGTTTAAGTGTTCTTTTGCCCGGTCATCCCTGCGGTCATCACAAAACTCATTGCCACATTCACTGACCAATCTAACACTGTTATTTCACTGCGTGAAACAATGGTGGTAAAGCCGCCAAGCATATAGCTCAGCGGTATATACACCAATACTTCTTGCGCACCGCCTAAGGATGGTGAAGTATGGGTTAATGAATCGCAGGTAATAAATCCAATCATTTTCCCCATGGGTGTATTAATCATGACGGTTTGTTGTGCAGACCCTTGGCTTTTATCAAAAAAGCGCATTAAATCTTGAATAGCATTGTATACTGCGCCAACACCGGGAATTCGCTTAATGATTCTTTCAAATACGCTATAAATTTGGCTAATAATAACGGCATTAACCAAAACACCAATAATAAATATTATAAAAACACCCAGGATAATACCTGCCCCAGGAAAATAAACTCTTTCAGGAACAAAATGGCCAAATAATGATTCAATAATGGAGAAAATCCACATGATAATGGCAATGGTTAAAACGATTGGCACAAATGCCTTCAAGCCATTCCAAAATATGGTTTTAATGCTTTGCATAATTACCCTCCATTATCAGTTTATCTCTTCAATACTACCGCCAATCTGATTAAAGTTTACAGGGTATGGCTACACTAGGTAATATTCATTAATAGTTATCTACCCCACTTCATCATAGAGGTACCTTATGACGCCAGGGCCAACACTCCATACTGCTTATTTAACCTTACAAGAACGTTTCTTAATGATACCAGAAGCATTCAGAAATAATTCTATTTTAGCTGCTAATAGCCCCGCACGCATTGCTGAACGCATCCAAGCACTTGGCCCAACCTCCAGTCAACGAGATATTGATAGCTGCATAGATGCATTAACGGCATTAGAAGTAGGTATTGATTACGCTAATAAAGAAGCACATAACCGCGCCATTGCAATCGCACATGCAGAAAATAGTGAAATCTCAACTTATCAACAAGCCAGAATAGCCTTAGAAGCATTACGACAAATGCTCAGCGAGCTTGCTACCAGCCACCATCATTACGCATTTGTAAAGACCAAAATAGAACAACTCACCCAGGCAATAGCCGCTGCCGACCGTTTAGAAGCTTTTGAACATGATCTGCATGCTGTGCACGCATCACCACAAGACGCTATCCGCCAAATCGTACGTGCGCCTGCAGGCAGCGGCTCAATTTTTAATCTAGCAGATTGGTTCGCCACACCACCTGCGCCTGCACCCGCACCTGCAGGCAGCGGCTCAATTTTTAATCCAGCAGATTTGTTTGCCGCACCATCTGCGCCTGCACCCACTCCTGCGCCTGCACCTGCAGGCGGCGGTTCACTATTGAATCTGGCAGATTGGTTCGCTGAGCCACCAACACCTCCAGATCTGGTGGAACCACTTGAGATCGTATTAACAGATCCGCCTCCTTATTTAACAAATTGGGGTGGTGGTAATAAACCTGCTGCCGTTACGCTTGCAGAATTGGATGCTAATAGTTGTCATCAAACGCTTAGCAGCTCACATTATCTTTTATCCTTAGCCCATAATAATTTAAAAGCACAACATCAACAGCATCGCACCGCCATTGAAAGCTTAACGACCGCTAAAAAAACCGCGTATGACGCAATACCTCCTGCTAGCTGGACAAATGTTACTGATTTAATTAATAATATTCAGCATTGGTTTGTAAATGATGCGAAGATGACTAAAGCTGCCGCCATCGGCTATAAAAAGAACTTGGAAGCGGCTAAGGCCTCCACTCCACAAAATGAGCTAGATGCATTATTGAATGCCATACGTACTTTTGATAGCCTCATTAAGGCTTTTGATAAAGTTGACCAAACGCGCGCCGCGATTATTCCCTACCAAACCGTCTACGAGCAGGCATTGCAAAAATACAATGCGGATGATGCTAAACTGGCCCTCGCTGTCCAGAAAATGCAAACAAGACCTTAATTCCCCCTGTCCAAGGATGGACCTTTTACTGCTCAGTTGTTAGACTACGCCCAAAATTGGGTGGAGGAACAAACTATGACCATTTTCCTGAAACGTGATAAATGGTTATTTATCGGCGGTTTTTTTGTTCTATTTGGCTCACTGTTTTGTGGCTATCATTTCTATGACAGTTGGAAAGCTTTTAGCGTCATTACTTTCCCTATTCCTGATTGTGATTTATATCATGGACCTTGCATCTCTACTTTACCGACGGGTGAGCGTATTGAGCTTCATATTAAACCCACACAAATGCCCGTGCTCACCTTGATACAATTGGATGTAAAAACAGAAAAGATCTCCCCTAAAAAGATTTCTATTTTCTTTAAAGGGGCAGATATGAATATGGGAGAGTTTAGTTATACGCTCGCACTGCAGAAAGATGGCTCTTATAGTGCACGTACCATTCTACCTACCTGCATTCAAGACCAAATGGTCTGGCATGCCGTGATAGAAATTGAAGCCCGTAACAAACGTTATCATGCACCTTTTGCATTAATTAATCAAAAACCATCCCGTAGTTAATTAATGACTACCGTTCTTCGGGTATTTAGGTCAAATTATCAAATTTATGCTAAAAAAGCTGGTTTTATTGGGTTGGCTAGGTTATATTATTTCAATACATTAAATTTAGTGCAACTACTTAAGGAGAATGATGATGTCTATGTCTGGCCCGGATTTTACCTTTACCCTACTGAAAATGGCTATAGAGAATGGAAATCCTGAGATTGTTAACCGTTATATTGGTCTTATTGGTGGTCAAGAAGTCGCAAGACATTTCTTTTTGGGGCGTGACGTCATGCCTAGAGATGCAGCAGCTGCAAGACCATTAGCGGCAGAAACTGCTCTACCAGACGCTCCTGCTGCAGCAGCAGATGCAGCAGCTGCAAGACCATTAGCGGCAGAAACTGCTCTACCAGACGCTCCTGCTGCAGCAGCAGTAGTAGTAGAGCCTCCTGAATCTTTCATGTGCCCCATTAGCTTTGTAATCATGACAGACCCCGTAATTACAAGAACGGGCCATACCTTCCAAAGAGAAGCAATTGTAAGACATTTGAGCAGTCATAATTTCGATCCACTGGATATGTCACTATGCTATATAGCGCATTTGATTCCAAATCTTGCTTTGCGAAATTCCGTTGAAGAATGGCTTAATGCGCATCCTGATTATGAGCACAAAGAAGGTGTTAGAAGACGCCCGTAACAAACGTTACCAGGCGTCTTTGTCGTAATGCTTAGTAATAATGTACACGTGGATCTAATTCACCTGCAGCATAACGCTTAGCCATCTTTTCTAAGCTCATGACTTTAATTTTATTGGCTTGACCTGCGGTACCAAACGCTTCATAACGCGCCATGCAAATATCACTCATCGCAGCGGTTGCTTTGCTTAAATACTTACGCGGATCAAACTCACGGCGATCTTTAGCAAAAAAGCGACGTAACACGCCGGTTACGGCTAAACGTAAATCCGTATCAATATTCACTTTACGGACACCATGACGAATACCTTCTTGAATTTCTTCTACCGGCACGCCATACGTTTCACCCATATCTCCACCATATTCATTAATCACTTTGAGCCATTCTTGTGGCACGGAAGAAGAGCCATGCATCACTAAATGAGTATCTGGAATACGCTTGTGAATTTCTTTGATGCGTTCAATGGCCAGAATATCGCCAGTGGGTGGACGAGTAAATTTATAAGCACCATGGCTGGTACCAATAGCAATGGCCAGCGCATCTACATTCGTTGCTTTGACAAAACGTGCCGCTTCTTCAGGATCAGTTAATAACATATCATGCGTCAAATGACATTCTGCGCCTGAACCATCTTCTTTACCGGCCATGCCTGTTTCCAATGATCCCAAGCAACCCAATTCCCCTTCAACCGACACACCACAAGCATGTGCCATAGCAACAGTCAATGCAGTAGTTTCACTGTTATATTTAAAATCAGAAGGTGTTTTCATATCTTCCAACAATGAGCCATCCATCATAACGGAAGAAAATCCTAATTGAATGGATTGCTGGCAGACCGCGGGTGATGCGCCGTGATCTTGATGCATGCACACGGGAATATGGGGAAATTCTTCAATGGCTGCTTCAATGAGATGCTTCAAAAAGCGCGAGCCTGCATATTTTCTAGCACCAGCGGATGCCTGAACAATCACGGGACTATCGGTTTTATCTGCTGCTTCCATAATTGCACGCATTTGTTCTAAATTATTGACATTAAAAGCAGGGACACCGTAATTATGCTCCGCTGCATGATCCAATAATTGTCGTAAGCTGATTAAAGCCATGGTTTTCTCCTCAAGTTAAACTATTAAATATTAAACTGTTAAAATCTTTAACGCGTTGGTGTAACCACCAATTCCTAGAATATCCCCTTTGGTCACAATCACTTTATCACCAGGCTCTAAAATTCCTTGTGCCACCAACGTTTCTAATGCGGAACGTGATATTTCCCATGATTTATAAAGGGTTAAATCAAATTCAACGGGATATACGCCACGGAAAAGGGTGACGCGCCCACGCGTTTTGGCATGCCTAGACAAGGCATAAATCGGGATCCCCGATCTAACGCGTGACATTGATAATGGGGTTGAACCTGATTCTGTTAAGGTAATAATTGCTTTAATCGGCACATGATTGGCAATATACATGGCAGCCATGGCGATAGATTTATCATGACGTTCAAATTGCGCATCATCCCGTTGCCGCGGAAAACGTGCCATCCGTTGCCTTTCTGCCGCTAAGCAGATCTCATCTAACACCGCTACTACTTTGATGGGAAAATCCCCCGTGGCGGTTTCTGCTGACAGCATCACGGCATCGGTTCCATCTAAAATCGCATTGGCCACATCAGAAACCTCTGCACGGGTGGGAATAGGATTATAAATCATGGATTCCATCATTTGGGTTGCAGTAATAACTGCTTTATCACAAAGTCTCGCCCGACTAATAATATATTTTTGCACCGCGGGTAATTCCGCATAGCCAATTTCAACCCCTAAATCCCCCCGCGCAACCATAACGGCATCTGCAGCTTCAATTATTTCATCAATGTTATCAATGGCTTCAGAACGTTCAATTTTGGCGACGATTTGGGCGGTATTACCCGTTGCTTCAATTAACCGACGTGCGTCAACAATATCTTGTTTACATTTTGGAAAAGAAAGCGCCACATAATCCACGGTATATTGCGAAAGAAACTCAATATCCTTTAGATCTTTTTCTGTTAAGCTGGGTGCAGATAATCCACCCCCTTTACGATTTAATCCCTTATTGCTGGTAAGCTTTCCGCCCGCGAGCACTTCACATTCCACCCGTGACCCGCGCACGCGCTTAACGATTAAAACAATACGCCCATCATCCAATAATAAATGATCTTCCGGGGCGACTTGCGCTGGCAATTCAGGATAATCCAAACCTACCACTGCTTGATTGCCGGCATTGGTATCCAATTTTGCATCCAGCGCAAAATTATCCCCTTCTGCTAGAACAATACCATTCTCATCTGCAAAGCGAGCAATGCGAATTTTTGGTCCTTGTAAATCCACCAAAACACCAATAATCTTATTGAGCTCTTGGGCGCACTTTTGTGCTAATAAAATACGAGAAGCTTGTTGTGCTTGACTCCCATGCGATAAATTAATCCGAACCACATTGACACCCGCGGTCAATAATGCCCGCATTTTTTCCGGTGAATCCGTGGCAGGTCCCAATGTGGCTATAATTTTTGTCCGACGCGGAATAATTTTCAATTTTGCACCTCTTGTAATATCTTCACCGCAGGTAACGTTTTGCCTTCAAGCATTTCTAAAAAGGCACCGCCCCCAGTAGAAAGATATGAAATTTTATCCTGAATATTAAATTGCTCAATGGCCGCCAAGGTATCTCCCCCACCGGCTACTGAAAATGCATTGGAATGCGCAATTTCCTGTGCTAATGCTTGTGTGCCTTTTGCAAAAGGGGCACATTCAAATACGCCAACGGGACCATTCCATAAAATGGTTTTGGCGTGTTTAACCACTTGTGCTAAGTCTTGAATAGCACGAGGACCAATATCAAATATTTTCTCCCCGGGCAAAACTTTTGTACAATCTTTGACGGTTACTACTGCATCATCTGCTAAGGTAGTTGCCACCACGACATCTTGCGGCAACCAGATTGTTTTACCTAATTTTTCTGCTTGCGCACAAAGTTGTTTGGCCACGGGTACTAATTCTGCTTCGTAAAGAGAATCACCCACAGGATAACCTTTAGCGGCTAAGAAAGTATTCGCAATCCCGCCGCCTACCACCAAGATATCTACTTTATCTAACAAATGGGTGAGTACTTTCAATTTTGTGGACACTTTACTACCCCCCACAATGGCGAGCACGGGGTGTTTAGGTGCATCGAATACGGCATGTAATGCCTGCAATTCTTTTTGCAATAAAGGCCCGGCACACGCCTGTGGCGCGTATTCTGCAACGCCAACCGTTGAGGCTTGTGCCCGATGGGCCACCGCAAAAGCATCCATCACAAACACATGGCAAAGAGCCGCCAGTTGCTTGGCCAGTACCGGAGAATTATTTTCTTCGCCCGTCAAAAACCGCACATTTTCTAATAGTGCAACATCGCCAGGATTTTTTACAGGCGGCGTTTGTCCTAGTTGAAAAAGTGGTACTGGTTGCCCTAGACACGTACTCAAATAATCTGCGATGGGTTGAAGAGAATATTGCGCGTCAAATTGGCCTTCTCGTGGCCGACCTAAATGCGACATGAGGATTACTTGAGCCCCACTGGCTATCGCTTGCTTGATGGTAGGCAATGCCGCATCAATGCGCACTGCGTGGGTTATTTTGCCATCTTTCATGGGGACATTAAAATCCTCACGAATCAACACCCGTTGATTCGTAAGGGGTATTTCTTCCATTTGGACCATGATTTATTTTGCCTTCATCAATGCGCCAGCGGTATCTAACATGCGGTTAGAGAACGCCCATTCATTGTCATACCAACCTAATACCTTAACTAGATTACCAATCACTTTGGTTTGTGAGGCATCAAAGATAGAAGAAGCAGGGTTATGGTTAAAATCAATAGAAACGAGCGGCGCATCCGTGTAAGCCAAAATACCCTTCAATTCATTTTCTGAAGCCGCTTTAAGAATTTGATTAACCTCTGCTACACTGGCAGGACGCTCAACAATCACACTTAAATCTACCACAGAAACATTAATGGTGGGTACCCGTATCGCAAAGCCATCCAATTTTCCATTCAATTCAGGCATGACTAAACCCACGGCACTGGCAGCGCCGGTTTTGGTTGGGATCATGGAATGCGTAGCGGAGCGTGCACGTCGCAAGTCCGTATGATACACATCTGTTAATACCTGATCATTGGTGTATGCATGAATGGTGGTCATTAACCCACTGACGATACCTAATTTCTCATGTAATGGCTTCACTAACGGTACGAGACAATTAGTGGTACAAGACGCATTTGAAATAATGGTATCTGTCGCTTTGAGCACAGAATGATTGATACCATAAACGATGGTGGCATCCACATCATTACCGGCAGGTGCAGAAATTAATACTTTTTTGGCGCCGGCTTGTAAGTGCAGTTTTGCTTTATCACGGGTTGCAAAAAAACCGGTACATTCAAATACTACGTCAATATTTAAATCCTTCCAAGGTAATTTAGCAGGATCGCGCTCTGATAATACTTGAATTTCATCACCGGCAATAATCAGACTCCCATCTGCACCAACAGAAACCTGCTGATTAAATCGGCCATGGGTAGTATCATATTGTGTTAAGTGTGCGTTGATATGCGTATCACCTAAATCATTAATCGCCACAATTTTAAATTCATTTTGACGATTGGCTTCATAAAGTGCACGCAGAATATTCCGACCAATTCTACCATAACCATTGATTGCAATTCTTATTGACATAATTCCTCCAGCACTTTAACAACATTGTCGACAGTAAAACCTAATAATGTAAATACATCCGTTGCCGGCGCTGATTCGCCATAACGGTCCATTCCAATAATGCGGCCCTTTGGCCCAACATATTTATGCCAGCCTAAACTTGCACCCGCTTCAACGGCAACACGAGCCGTCACCGTGCTTGGCAATACCGTTTCTTGATAACTTGCGGGTTGCTGTTCAAACACTTCCCAACAAGGCAAAGACACTACTTGTACCGCAATCCCTTGCAGAGCGCAACGTTTTGCAGCCTCAACACACAGCATCACTTCAGCGCCGGTGCCAATGAGAATAGCTTGCGGCGTTTGGGTGCACGGCACCAAAATATAACCTCCCCGGCGAATATCTTCTACCTGCGTACGGGGCTGATGAGGCACCGCTTGGCGCGATAAGATTAATGTCGTGGGTCCGTCTTTTCTTTCAATCGCCATTTGCCAGGCAACCACGGTTTCTGGTGCATCACAAGGGCGCCAATTATGTACTCCGGGGGTGGCACGTAACATGGTTAAGTGTTCAACCGGTTGATGCGTAGGACCATCTTCACCTAAACCAATAGAGTCATGTGAGAAGACAAAAATACTGCGCAGCTGCATGATTGCGGCCATCCGTACGGCATTACGCGCATAATCTAAGAAAGTTAAAAAAGTACCACCATAGGGAATAAAACCACCATATAATGCTGCCCCATTCATCATGGCGGCCATCCCAAATTCACGCACGCCATAATGCACGTAATTGCCTTGGGGATGAGAATGGGTAATAACTACTGAGCCACCCCACGCGGTTAAATTAGATTCCGTGAGATCTGCTGAGCCACCTAATAATTCAGGTAACAATTCACCAATACTTGCTAACACATTTTGTGATGCTTTACGGGTCGCGATGCTTTTCGCTTCCAGTTGCGTTTGTTGTAATAAGGCTTGCAGGTGGCTTTCCCACAAGGCAGGGAGCGTTTTTTCTACTCGCCGTGTGTATTCTTGGGCTAATTGAGGATATTGTGCGGAATATTTTGCAAATAAATCTTGCCAGGCTTTTTCTTGTGCACTGCCTTTGGCGTGCGCATTCCAAGCATTATGGATTTCATCTGGAATATCAAAAGGCGGATAATGCCATCCTAAGGTTTCACGGGCAGCGGCTACTTCATTTTCACCCAATGCTGCACCATGACATTTTTCTTTACCTTGAAGATTGGGTGCGCCAAAACCAATAATGGTTCGACAACAAATAAGCGTGGGTTGTTGGGTGTTAGTCAGTGCTGCATCAATGGCGGTTTGAATGGATTTTGCATCATGACCATCCACCTGACGAATCACCTGCCAACCATAGGCTTCAAATCTGGCAGGCGTATCTTCATTGAACCAAGGTTTAACGGGCCCATCAATAGAGATCCCATTATCATCCCAGAAAACAATGAGTTTGCCCAAACCCAAGGTCCCTGCCAAAGAGCAAACTTCATGAGAAATCCCTTCCATTAAACAACCATCGCCCACAAAGGCGTAGGTCCAATGATCAATGATGGGAAAATTTTCTCGATTATAGGTTTGCGCCAACGTGCGCTCGGCCAGGGCCATTCCTACTGCATTGGCTAATCCTTGTCCTAATGGACCGGTGGTGGTTTCAACGCCCGGTGTAACACCGTATTCTGGATGTCCTGGCGTTTTGGAATGTAATTGCCGGAAATTTTTTAACTCTTCCAAGGGTAATGCATAACCGCTTAAATACAACAGCGAATAAAGCAGCATGGAGCCATGACCATTGGAGAGCACAAAGCGATCGCGGTTCAACCATGCAGGATTGTGGGGGTTATGTTTTAAATAATCATTCCATAAAACTTCTGCAATATCTGCCATCCCCATGGGACAGCCAGGATGTCCTGAATTTGCTTTTTGCACAGCATCCATGCTTAAGGCTCGAATAGCATTCGCTAATTGTCGACGGGACGGCGCCACCATGGTCAAACCCTCTTTTAATTTGTCATTAAACTCACAAAATGTACCTTCAACGGCCCGCAAATTATATCATCTGACTAGGAAAGTCCCTACTTCTGATGCAAAAAATCTGCTAACCTGACTTTTTGGTTTTAGCGCGACTCAGGAAATAAATACCTCCATGCCAAACTATCCTCTATTTACATCAGAATCTGTTTCAGAAGGGCATCCAGACAAAATTGCGGATCAAATTTCAGATGCTGTGTTAGACGAGATCCTAAAGCAAGATACCACCGCGCGCGTCGCCTGTGAAACCTATATTAAAACGGGCATGGTGCTCATTGGCGGAGAAATACGCACCACCGCCTGGGTAGATATTGAAGCTATTGCGCGTACCATCATTCAAAATATTGGCTATGATCATTCTGATTTGGGCTTTGATTATGAGACGTGCGCCGTGCTCAGTGCCATTGGCAAGCAATCGGAAGATATTGCTATCGGCGTGGATGAAACCACGCACCATGAGCAAGGCGCCGGCGATCAAGGCATGATGTTTGGCTATGCCACTAATGAAACCGATGTGCTCATGCCTGCTCCCATTATTTATGCACATCGTTTGATGATGCGCACAGCACAATTGCGCAAAGATCACCGGCTTGCTTGGTTACGCCCGGATGCTAAAGCACAAGTCACCGTACGTTATGAGAATGCCATCCCGGTTGGCATTCATTCCGTTGTCTTATCCACGCAGCATGCGCCAGAGATATCGCAAGCAGCGCTCATAGAAGCAGTCATGGAAGAAATTATTAAACCAACGTTACCAAAAGCATGGATCACGCCGCAAACGCAGTTTTACATTAATCCTACAGGTCGCTTTGTGATAGGCGGGCCCAAAGGGGATTGTGGTTTGACCGGCAGAAAAATTATTGTCGATACCTATGGCGGCATGGCCAGACATGGGGGTGGCGCCATGTCTGGTAAAGATCCTTCTAAAGTCGATAGATCTGCAGCCTATGCGGCACGCTATGTAGCAAAAAATATTGTGGCCGCACAATTGGCGGATAAAATAGAAATTCAAATTTCCTATGCCATTGGCGTTGCCAAACCTACTTCCATCGCCATTGAAACTTTTGGGACCCATAAAATTCCAGAAGCGAAAATTTTACAATTAATCCAGCAGCATTTTGATTTACGCCCCAAAGGCATTATAACCATGTTGGATTTGCTTAAACCCATTTATCTCAAAACCGCCTGTTATGGCCATTTTGGCCGTGAAGATGAAGGATTTCCATGGGAACGCACGGATAAAGCGCAATTGCTGCGCGAGGGATAAGGAAAACCTCTCATGCAAAAACAAGATTGCTGGATTGCCAATCCCCTGTTAGCAGAATGGGGGCATAAAGAAATGGTCATGGCACGCGCGCAAATGCCAGGATTGATGCATTTATGTGAACGCTATGGGCCGTTGCAACCGTTAAAAGGCGCGCGCATAACCGGTTGTATTCATATGACGATACAAACCGCGGTATTAATTGAAACCTTGGTTGCCTTGGGTGCGCAAGTGCGTTGGGCTTCTTGTAATATTTTTTCAACCCAGGATCACGCTGCCGCGGCAATCGCGGCACAAAATATTCCGGTTTTCGCCAAAAAAGGCGAATCTGAAGCAGAATATTGGTGGTGCATTGAACAAAGCCTCATTGGCAACCCAGACTGGCGCCCCAACTTATTATTAGATGATGGCGGTGATTTAACCAAAGTGGTGCATCAAAAATATCCTGAACTACTCGCCGGTATCAAAGGGGTTTCTGAAGAAACCACCACCGGGGTCCACCGTTTGTATGAAATGGCACGGCAATCTACGCTAAAAATCCCTGCAATTAATGTGAATGATTCGGTAACCAAAGCTAAATTTGATAATCTTTATGGTTGTCGTGAATCACTGATGGATGGCATAAAACGCGCAACAAATGTAATGATTGCAGGGAAAAAAGTGGTTGTTTTAGGGTATGGGGATGTGGGCAAGGGGTGCGCGCAATCCTTTCGAGCGCTCGGTGCGCAGGTCTTTATTACAGAGATAGATCCGATTTGTGCGCTCCAAGCAGCCATGGAAGGTTACACGGTGACCACTTTGACAGAAATAGCCCCGCAGGGAGATATTTTTGTGACGGCCACCGGTAATATCCATGTTATCCCCTTGGCAGCGATGCAGCAGATGAAAGATCAAGCCATTGTTGCCAATATTGGCCATTTTGATGTAGAAATTGAGGTGGCGGCTTTAAAGCAGTATCCGTGGGAAAATATTAAACCGCAAGTGGATGCTATTATTTTTCCAGATGGCAAACGCTTGATATTATTAGCCGAAGGACGATTGGTCAATTTAGGGTGCGGTGCAGGTCATCCGAGTTTTGTCATGTCCATTTCTTTTACCAATCAAGTCCTGGCACAAATGGAATTATGGCAAAATAATGCCCATTACCCGCTGGGGGTGCATACGTTGCCTAAATCCCTGGATGAAGCAGTCGCCCGCTTGCATTTAGAAAAAATAGGGGCCAAACTGACGTCATTAACTGCACAACAAGCACAGTATCTTGGCGTACATCAAGCCGGTCCTTTTAAACCTGACACTTATCGATATTAAGCCATAAAAATGTTTATTCCGCGTATTTATTATCCGCATCCTTTACAAATTGATACTACGGTTACCCTTGATAAAGTCATGTGTCATTATTTGACGCAAGTACTACGATTAAAAGAAGGGGAAACCCTTATTTTATTTAATGGTGAAGGCGGCCAATATCTGGGTCAATGTCATTTCATGAAGAAAGTGGTGCAAGTCGCCCTTACCACCTTTGAAAATATCAATCGGGAATCTACTTTGCAGCTCCACTTAGGGCAAGGATTGGTAAGAGGCGATAGAATGGATTGGGTCATACAAAAGGCTACTGAACTGGGCGTGCAGCAGATTACGCCGCTGATCAGCGCGCTGTGCAACGTTAAATTGGATGAGGAACGTTCACAAAAACGTTTGGTGCATTGGCAAAATATTGCGATTAGCGCATGCGAACAAAGCGGCCGAACTCAGCTACCTATCATTCATCCACCACTTCCCTTAGCAAAGTGGGTTGCGCAATCATTTCAGGGGACATCATTAGTCTTTGATACCAACAGCGATGTCCCTTTAAAAAATCTCTTGCCGAATAACAGTTTCCGCTTAGCCATTGGTCCAGAAAGCGGGTGGCAATGGGAGGAGATCCAATGGATGGTAGCGCAGGGTTTTACCGCTTGTAGTTTAGGACCACGTATACTCCGTACCGAGACGGCTCCCATTGTGGCACTAGGTATATTGCAAGGGTTGTTTGGATATTAAGAACATAGTAAGATAACATATTGGGGTGGAGTTTGGTGCCTAAAAGGTGTCAAGATGAGTGTATATACTTCTTTACGTGATCATTTCTTAATTGCTATGCCATCTATGATGGATCCTCACTTTATGCATTCCGTTATTTATATTTGTGAACACTCACCAGAAGGTGCGATGGGTATTGTGATAAACTTACCGCTTGGCATTCAATTAGGTGATGTTCTGCAAAATATGAACATTCCAACTGATGATGATAAAATTGTGCACACGCCGGTTTTATCCGGTGGTCCTATCCAACAAGAACGCGGCTTTGTCATCCACCGCTCCACTAATGAAAAATGGGAATCCTCGTTAGCATTAACCAAAAACATCAATATCACCACTTCTAAAGATATTTTATTTGCGATTGCCAATCATAAAGGCCCCTCTGACTTGATTATTGCCTTGGGCTATGCTGGTTGGGACTCGGGGCAACTGGAGCAAGAAATTACGCAAAATGCTTGGTTGTGTGGCCCTGCTGATCCACAAGTATTATTTGATATCCCACCTGAAAACCGCTGGCGCGCGGCAGGTGCTTTGTTAGGCGTAGATATGGATTGTGTGTCTACCGTTGTTGGCCATGCTTAATTTTTGTGAAGGAACCTTTTTAGGCTTTGACTTTGGCACAAAATATTTAGGCATTGCGGTCGGTCAATCTATCACCAAAACGGCCACCCCCTTACTCACGCTGCTGGTAAAAAACGGCATTCCCCATTGGCCTGAAATTGCGCAAGTGATTCAAGAATGGCAGCCCAAAGGTTTTATTATAGGGTTAGCCTTACAACCTGATAATAGTCACTCAGCTACAAGTCTTAAAGCACAAAAATTTGGCGCCCGTTTACAAGCACAGTTTTCTTTACCGATTTATTTTATTGAAGAACGCTTGACCAGCGTTGCCGCACGAGAAAAAATACGTGATAACCCTAAGGCTTGCCATCTACAAGACGTGGATGCTATTGCTGCAGCAATCATATTAGAATCCTGGCTAAATAATCCAAAGGAAAATTCTATTCATGTATCAAACCAGCCCACAATTGGATAAAAATAACCGTTTACGTCATTTATTGACCATTGATGGTTTGACCCGTGAACATATTGTTGAAATTTTGGATAAAGCGGAAGGTTTTTTTATTCCGAAATCAGGCCAAATTATTCAAACCGACACCCTCCAAGGTAAAACGATTGCCAATTTATTTTTTGAGCCCAGTACCCGCACGCGCTCTACGTTTCAATTAGCGGCCCAAAATCTTTCTGCTAGCGTTTTGAATTTAAATATTTCTCATTCCTCCACTTCTAAAGGGGAATCATTGCGCGATACGGTACTTAATTTACAAGCCATGCAATGCCAGCTATTTGTGATTCGTCATGGTTCCAGTGGCGCAGCACATTTTGTTGCCCAGCAAGTGAACCCTTTTGTTGCGGTCATTAATGCAGGTGATGGCTGTCATGCGCACCCCACCCAAGCATTATTAGATATGTTCACCATTCGAAAACACCGTGGAGATTTTCAAAAATTACGCGTTGCGATTGTGGGGGATATTTTGCACTCACGTGTGGCACGTTCTCAAATTCACGCGCTGCAACTAATGCGCGCAGGAGAAATCCGCGCGATTGGTCCTAAAACATTGTTACCCGCGCATCTTGAACAATTAGGTGTTAAAGTATTTCATGATTTAAGCCAAGGGTTACAAGGCGTTGATGTCATTATGATGCTGCGCTTACAAACAGAACGCATGCAAAAAGGGTTATTACCCAAAGGCAACTCTTATTATCGGCTCTATGGCTTAACTTCAGAAACCTTGGCCATGGCAAACCCTAATGCTTTGATTATTCATCCTGGGCCTGTTAACCGTGGCGTTGAAATTCAATCAGATATAGCTGATAGCCCGAATGCGGTCATTTTAGATCAAGTCACCAATGGCATAGCCATACGCATGGCCGTCATGTCTTTATTAATGGAAAATAGGTTATCATGAAAATCGCAATTAAAAATGGGCGCGTTATAGACTCGGCTAATCATCTAGATAAAATTACGGATATTGCCATTGATGCGGGGAAGATTTTACACGTAGGCCCTTTGCCTGCAAATTTTCATCCCACCAAAATTATTGATGCGAAAAACAAATGGGTACTCCCGGGATTCATTGATGTTTGCTGCCGCCCACAAATGCAACATCCGCATGGCTCTATTTTACATGAAGAAGCCTTAGCAGCGCTAAAGCGTGGCATTACTTCCCTGTGTATTCCACCTGATGGTGAGCCCATTGTGGACTCCTCTGCCAATGCCCTGCGCTTGATTCAACAAGGCTCCCTTGATCTCCCGCACCTTTATCCAATGGGCGCGCTCACCACCCAACTTGCCGGAGATGCGATTGCAGATTTAACCGCTCTGGCCAACAATGGTTGTATTGCCTTTACCAATGCGCAAAAACCCATTACCGATTTAAGAATGTTGCGTTATTGTTATGATTACGCGGCCAGTTTTGATTTACTTATTGTCATTCAACCACAAGATGCTTGGTTGGCCAACAGTGGCATTGCGCATGAAGGATTGATGGCCACCCGTTTAGGTTTGCCGGGCATTCCGGAAACCGCAGAAACCATTGCCGTTGCAGAGCACTTATTATTAATTGAACAATGCAATGTCCGTGCGCATTTTACTTGTCTTTCAAGCCAACATGCTTTGCAACAAATTGCGCATGCCAAAGCACAAGGATTAAAAGTCAGTGCAGATGCGGCCATGCATTCCTTACATTTAACGGAAATGGATATTGCGACCTTTGATGCCAATTGTCATCTTTACCCACCCTTGCGCAGGGTGAGTGACAGAGCGGCGCTGGTACAAGGGTTTGCCAGTGGCGCATTAGATGCTATTTGCTCTGATCATCGACCCTTAGATTCCATTGCTAAATTGGCGCCCTTTGGCGATACAATTCCGGGCTTGAGTGCGGTTGATACTTTTTTCTCTCTGGGATTACACTTAGTAAAAGAAAAACAACTTGCGCTCGAACATTTAATTGCCGCGATCACTTCTCGGCCCGCAGAAATTTTCAATATTCCTGGCGGCACGCTATCCTTAGGCGCACGTGCGGACATCTGTATCATTGATCCGGACACCTATTGGGTGGTTCAAGAAGAAAAACTCTTTAGTAAAGGTAAAAACACCCCTTTCAAACGTTGGGAACTGCCCGGCATAGTCACTCATACCTTAGTCAATGGAAATCTGGTGCATGAAAGGTGATTTGTGTGCGGTAATATCCTCTGTTCCATTGGTTAACCAATTCTCTCATGTCACCCTGGAAACACCCATTGGTAAAGATGCGCTCCCCGGTCATTATGTGATGCTTAATAAAAAACCCGCTTACATCATGGGGCAATCTGCAACCACGCTTGAATTATTACTGCCGGAATTTTCTACAAAAACCGTTAGTGTATCTGCATTGCAAGGCACGCCTTTAGATAAACCTTCTGAAAATTTTAATTTATTAACTTTTACCAATGAGACGCTCAGCGCGGGTATTTTCTATCTTAAAAAATACCGCACTCTATTTAAGGGTCTCCTTTTTATTGGTATGGATGCAGATTTCCCCTTTAAACCCTGCCCTTCTAGAAAACTTATTCCAGGAATACCACCCGATGTGATTGCCGCACTACCCCTATTTGAAGATTGGGGTATTGCGCATCGCTTAGCCAGCTTAAAAGAGCAACCGGGTGTGTTTCATGGTACTGCTAAGGATTTGGCTAAACTTTGGTTAGCACACAATTATTTTAGGAGATAGAAAAATGACAAAACGAATAGTAATCATGCCTTTGAGCATTTTGATTAAACTACAGCAAAAAAAAACCATTGATGCTTTTAAAAGAGCCGGGGTTTACCAAATCCCAATGCTTTGGCATTATTTTATTTCAAAAAAAATACCTACTGCTATTGAACAATATAATCAAGGCATAATTGATACGGATGGCTTTAGAGGGCAACTACAAGCCTGCAGAGGATTAATCCCAATAAATTTGACTGCTATGCAATTTAATGCCGCCTGGAATGCCATGTGTGAAGTAACAGACGAAACGGTACAGGCTTTCAATGAAATTAAAAAATTAGAAGCCAATGGTATAAAAGTTTACACCCTATCAACAACAAGTCCTTTGCATGCCAATCATATTACTGATCAATATGCAGAAAAAATCCCAGGGGAACATTTTTTCTCTTTTCAGCAAGGTGCCTTAAGTGAAGCACTTTTAGCTAAATTGCTTGAGCAAATTCATAAGGAACATACTGATCTCGATGAAAAAAATAGAGTTCTGTTTTATAAAGATCCAGGTCCACATCCCTATGCGAATTGGGGCATCTTGGGTAAACTGCTCTCGCCCATATTAGCAAGAGAACATGCCAAAGCTGTAAGATATGTTAACAATCTGAAAAGAACAGCCAGTGCGCTAGGTTTCACTCTAGTTCCTTATCAACCAGAAAATGGCGAACCTTGTATTACACAACAGTTACCTGCCAGATGGCATTTTGAAATGGTGGCAAGTAATGCTTTTACCCCTTTGCTCAACGTAAAGAATAGGCAACCTAAAGAGAACGTTATTCCTTCTGCAGGCCCAGTCACGAATACAGTACCCGTCCGTAACGCATGTGGTGCCACATGAAAAAACAAAAAAAAGACAAGTCCATCGAAGCACTGGAACATGCGCTTAAAAATTACGGCATTATAAATTGCCGAGAAGCGTACCTTAGGGTGATTCCTATTACTGTCATACGCCAGCAACTTGAATTGCTTGAGCGAAAACTTCATAACTATGAGCGCAATAAAAAAGACATCGACGCGCTTAATAATGTGCTTGAAAATAAATTAAAGGAAAATCTGTCTA
>JABDCK010000004.1:27195-53803 GCA_013288185.1 Gammaproteobacteria bacterium | reverse complement strand
AATCTCCAGATAAATTAAGGAATATTTATGAATAATAAGAATTTATGGTTAGCGATAACGGTGTCCGCATTGGGTTACTTTGTGGATGTTTATGACATTATACTTTTTAGTGCCGTACGGATCCCTAGTCTTCGTTCATTAGGACTGCCTGAAGAGCAGATCACAACGATAGGACTTCGTCTAATTAATCTTCAATTAATTGGTATGCTTTTAGGAGGGATTTCTTGGGGAATTTTAGGAGATAAAAAAGGAAGATTATCTATTTTATTCGGATCTATTTTTCTTTATTCAAGTGCTACCCTGGCAAATGCATTTGTAAGTAATGTAGAAACCTATGGGTTATTGCGTTTTATTGCTGGTTTTGGTTTGGCAGGTGAAATGGGAGCTGGCATTACATTGGTAAATGAGCTAATGACCAAAGAAAAACGTGGTTATGGCACGATGATTATAGCAACCTCTGGTATTTTTGGAGGCATTGCTGGTGGATTAGTGGGTAATTTTTTAACATGGCAAACGGCCTATATTTTGGGTGGTATTGGTGGATTTTTGCTACTTTTTTTACGCATGGGAGTTGTTGAATCCGGGTTGTTTGTCAATCTCAAGAATCAAACACAAGTTGCAAAAGGAAGCTTATTGCTATTTTTTAAAACGCCAGCCTTATTATCAAAATATCTTAAATGTCTTTTAGTAGGTGTACCATTTTGGGTGTTTATTGGATTATTTATGGCATTAGCTCCTGAGCTTGGTAAAGCACTAAATATTGCTGGTCCGATTACTGCGGCTTGGGCCATACTTTTTTTTAATATCGGACTTGGATTTGGAGATTTATCAAGCAGTTTATTGAGTCAAATATTGGGCTCTAGAAAAAAAGCCATTATGACTTATCTGAGTATAACTTTCATAGCTGTTATTAGTTTCCTCTCACTTCAAAATGCTAGTACCACACTGTTTTATTTTTTCTGCGCGCTTTTAGGCTTAGGTTCAGGTTCATGGGCTATTTTTATTATGATTGCAGCAGAGCAATTTGGCACTAACCTAAGAGCTACCGTTGCAACCTCATTACCTAATTTTGTTCGTAGCATGGGGATCCCATTTATGGCTATTTTAAGCATGTTGAAACCACAATTTGGAATTCTATGGGGATTAGGGATCATAGCTATCAGTAGTATAGTTTTAGCTTTTATAGCCATAAGTTCATTAAAAGAAACTTTTGCAACCAGTTTAGATTTTGTTGAAAGCTAACAAAACTATCAGTTAGTTAATTCTTCTAAGGAGAAGATTGAGAAATAAATAAAAAGACTATATTGTAGTACTATAAATTTTTATGGATGAATGTTTACACCACCGGCTTTATGGAAAAAAAGTATTATGAGTAAGTCGAAAAACACGCTTAACTTATTGACACAGGCTATACTCGCTTCTTCTTTCTTTATGACGCCTTATGCATTTGCAAACACGTATGGTGGTGGGGTGACAACCCCAGGTCCTGTTTCAGTTGCTGGCACCACAAATCATATTGTAGAAATATTGGGCGGTCCTGCCACTATTGCAGGTCAAATTGCTACCGTGGGTGGTAATGCTATCAATCTTGATGTTATGAATGGGCAAGTCCTCATTGATGCAAACAATGGCTTTGTGGGCATTGATGCGGTATCTGTCACCGGCGGTGTCATCGGCCAGGGTATATTTATTACGCAGCCGAATACCATCGTAGCCGTGGGTGCAGGTAGTGGTATTCATAACGCAGATACCATTGCAGGATCTAGCGGCATCTTAGTCAGTTCCACAGGTGCAGCTATCGCTAACTATGGAACCATTGTTACCGATGCCGTCGGAGTTGCCAGTAGTGCCATTGAAATTAGCGCCGCCTCTGGTGCAGCCATTGTCAATCAGGTGGGCGGCTATATATCTAGTGGCGCAACGGGTGGCGCGGCGGGCATAGGCGCGACAATTTTAACCGATGCAGCGGGTGTTGGAACAGCCATTTCAAATGCGGGCAGAATTAATGCTTTAGGCACAAATGATGCAATTGCTATCAATGCATCAACCGCCATTACCAATACCGGAATAATCTTTGCTGTGGCGCCTTTACATGCCACTATCGCAACGACTACAGCATCGCAAGTGGTCGCAGTAGTGAATAGTGGTGAGATTAGTAATGGTGCTGGTGCAGCGGCCATTAATTTTGCTGCAAATAGCAGCAATGCTTCTATATTACAAGCGGGTGGATTAATAGCTGGGAACGTATTGCTAGCCTCTTTGGATGCAACTGGCAATCATAATACGTTTGTGATGACAGGTGGCATCATTGACGGCAATGTCATCGAAAATGCGACACATCCCCAAACTTTTGCCATGAGCGGCGGCACGATTAATGGCATTGTAGAGTTAGGTTCAGGTGGCACTAATACCGTGAATTTATCGGGTGGGACTATTGCGCAGATACAAGGTGGTGCTTCCACCGATATCATTAATGTAACCGGCGGTTATATTATTGAGTTGGGACCCGGTTTTGGTGGCGTTGATGTACTCAATGTCAATGCAAGCTTTACGGGGAATATTATTACGGGAATACCGACCATTAACGTTGTGAATGCGGGAACTTTATTTACGGTTGGTGGTCCAATTACCGCGCTTACTACTGCAGCAAATATTAATGCAGGCGCGGGAATGCTCGTGAATGCTCCTATTACAGGTACTGGTAACATTGTCAATAATGGTCTCATTGTGCTCAATAGTACCTGGGATAATGCTTCAGGGGTAACGACTAATACTAGTGGTAGCGTTTTTCAAGTCGGTGCTATTGGACAATTAATAACCACGACATTTACAGATAATGCAGGTTCATTTTACGAACCCGTACTTTATGCATACAACAACTATGGTCAAGTCATTGTCACAGGTACTCAGGTAGCGGCAAATTTAATGTCGGGCTCTTTTTTGGCTCCGCAATTGGTTTCTGGTCAATTTTATCAAGCCCATTCTCGTTTTGATGTTATTGCAGCAATAACGCCCACGGGTGCTATTGTAGATAATTCAACTTTAGTGCAACCACCTTCGGTTATATTAAGTTTAAGTAAAGGATTGCTCGGGGATCCCGCAGCAGGTTTGAACACATTGGTTGTAACGGTAAGCCGAAATAGTTATAGCTCCCAATCATCATCGCAGCAAACCATGGGTGTGGCATTAACACTAGATGGTTTAGCAGCAGGAACTGGTCCAACGAATGTTGATTTTCTCACATTATTGGGCAATGTAGATTTTGATGCCACACAGTCGCAATTGCAAAACGACATGGCAAGCTTAACGCCGCCTGCAAACTATGGTTTAGTGGAAGGCTCCCATATCGGAATGGATGATGTCTTTAATGTATTGACTACTAGAATACGCGATATGCGACAGGGTTTAAATTATGGCGATTATAGTAATAAGTGGGGGGTATGGGGTGATGTTTTTGGCGCTCATTTAAACCAAGAGGATCTTGAATCGGTAAATGGCTACCATGCCAATGCGGCAGGTTTAGTGGTGGGTGGTGATTGGGAATTTACCGAATGTACCCTTATCGGATTAGCAGCCAGCTATACCAAAGCAAATGTGTCAGGTAAAGGTGAGGCACCCAAAGATCAAGGTATTAAGAGCTGGCAAGCGACAATTTACGGATGGTATGAACCGACTGAAAAAATCTTTATTGATGCTATGTTGGGTATAGCTGATCAACGCTTTCATACTAATCGTGTGATTACAGCAAATGTAGTATCTAGTGCAGCTAATGCTTCTTTTAATGGCACACTTTATGGTGTCATGGGGGATATTGGTTATGCCATTGTGAATAATGCTACTTATTATGCGGCTCCTTTATTTAGAATAAAATATAACTCGCTTGATTTGGGTAGCTATACTGAGTCAGGCGCTGGTGGTTTGAGTTTAACAGTTGATGGTCAAAATTTAAATGAATTCTCTTGTGGTCTTGGTTTTAGATTAGCGTCAACTTATGTAAAGCAAAAAATTACGTGGGTGCCTGAACTTTCCGCTATTCTTTCTTATGATTTTGTAATAGACAATGAACAAACAACCTCTAGCTTTTTAGGCGGCGGTATTGCATTTGACACCAATGGCGCTATACCCGGTAAAACAATTTTCGATTTAGGACTTGGATTAAACGCTTATCTCAATTCATATTCAATAGTTACCATACAATATAATCTTGAATTACGTGATGAATATATGAGTAATTCAGGATTTTTAAAATACTATTACTATTGGGGTTAATAAATAATATATGAGTAAGCTAATAGGTAAAATTAATTTGCTTACGCAGGCAGTATTAGCCTCATCACTATTTAGTGCTCCTTTTGCTTACGCTACGCCATTTGGTCCAGGTTCAACCACAGGCCCTGTTGATAGCAGTGTACAAGTTGATAATTTAATAGAAGTTTTAGGTGGGACAAATGCGACTGCGGGTCAAATAATAGCGAATAATGCCGTTGCAACGGTGATAAATTCTATTAATGGGCGAGTTGTTGTAGATGCTAATAATGCAACTTATGGTATCAATGCAATATTAGTGACGGGAACAACAACGAAAACGCTTGCTGTGAATGTTGATATCATAAACGATGGCGCAACGGTGACAATTGAAGCGGGCAGCGGTATAAACAATATAAATACCTATACGCTTTCACCTCCAGTAGCCATTTTAAATACTAACAATAAAAATGCAGTGATTGATAACTTTGGTACTATTTCCGTACAAGGTGGTAACTTTGATGCACGGGCAATTACTACTGCGAACACCGTATTAACTAACTATCAGGGCGGATATATCTCTGGCGGCGGCAATGGTGCTGCTAATGGGGCAGGTGCAACGATTTTTTTACAAACAGGTGGCAGCACAGTTATTAATGCAGGTCGTGTTGATGCCTTAAATACAGGAAGTGCTGTCGCCATCAATGCTACTTCCGTTAATATCATCAATCAGGGTACTATTTTTGCCAGCGCGCCGGCAGTGGCAAGCAACTCAGCTACCATCTCAACCTTTAATGTTGGAAATGCCATTTTAACGAATAGTGGCACCATTACTAATGGAACATTTAATGAATCGGCTATTGATTTCACAACGAGCAGTGGATTTGGCACAGTCAATCAAATTGGCGGTTTAATTGCAGGAAATGTATTGCTACCATTTGTTGATGATACCGGTATTACGACGAATACCTTTAATATGAGTGGCGGTATCATTGATGGTAATGTCATTGAGAATAATACCAATACTAATGTATTTACGATGAATGGTGGCACCATTAATGGGTTGGTACAGTTAGGCAATTCAGGAAATGCGGTAAATTTTTCTGGTGGAACGATTTTACAATTAGTCGGTGGTGGCAATGGTGCCAGTAATGATATTTTTAATCTTAGTGGTGGTACCATCATTAAACTTACGGCGGGTGCTTCTGCCAGTACATTAAATATTAATGATAATTTTACAAGTACCATTATTAAAAGTGTTGAAGTATTAAATGTAAACAATATTGGCACCACTTTTACCGTCGATGGTCCAATAACGGGTTTAACGGGTATTTCAACTATTGATGAAAATACCAATATGATAGTCAATGCCCCCGTAACAGGTGGTGGTATAATCGCCAATAATGGTTTGCTACAAATTAATAGTACATGGGTGAGTGGCGCTGTCACCAACACTGGCATTCTTGAAATAGGTTTGATGGGCCAATTAATTGCAACAACCTTCACAGAAGGTCCTGGCTCCTATTATGCTCCCATTCTTTACCCCTTGAATAATTATGGACAAATCCTGGTTACGGCGTCTGGCACTGCAGCTAATTTGACGGTTGGGTCGTTTGTTGCGCCGCAATTAGTGGTTGGTCAATTTTATGTTGCAAATAGTCGTTTTGATATCATTTCAGCGAAAAATGCAACCGGCATGATTACTGATAATTCAGTATTAGTTCAACCTGCCTCAGTTATATTAGGGTTGAGAAAAACAATATTGGGTGCTGCAGGAGCACCCCAAACGTTCAGTATTACGGTAAATCGTAATGCGTATAGTTCACAATCTTCATCCTCACAAACGCAAGACGTAGCATTAACATTAGATAGTTTGGCCAGCGGAACGGGTCCAAGCAATAATTCTCTGTTGAGCGTGCTAGGCAATCTAGATTTTGATACCACACAAGCGCAATTACAAGATGATATGGCAAGTTTAACACCGCCTGCAAATTATAGCCTCGTACAAACTTCCCATGTGGAAATGGATGAAATACTTAAGATGCTCACAGTGCGAATGGGTGATTTGCGCATCCTTAATGACAATGGCTCAAATTATGGGGATCCAATCCCGCATGATGTGAGTTTCTGGGGAAGTATATTAGGTGCGTATTTAAATCAACAAGAACGAGAGGGTGTGTATGGTTATCATGCGCATGCAGGTGGCTTGGTTATGGGTGCCGATTGGGCATTTAATGAATGTACACTAATCGGTTTAACCGTCAGCTATGCTAAAGCGATGGTTGATGGCAAAGGCTATGCACCTAAAGATCAATCCATCAATAGTTGGCAAGCCACCGGTTATGGCTGGTATGAACCGACGCGTGAAATTTTTATTGATTTCCTGTTGGGAGTTGCGAAGCAACATTTTAATACTAACCGGGTAATTACCGCGAATGCGCTTGTGACGGCAGCGCAAGGATCTTTTAATGGCACCTTGTATGGTGTCATGAGTGATATTGGCTATGCGCTCGTGAATAATGAAGCATACTATTTTGCACCCTTCATGAGACTAAAATATAGTTATCTTGATTTACAGGCTTATACAGAATCAGGCGCAGCGGGTCTTAATTTAGCGGTATCTGGTCAAGACTTAAATGAATTTTCAGGAGGGGTTGGGTTAAGATTGGCGTCAAGCACAGTGTATCAGGATATGAAATTTGTTCCGGAAATTTCTGGTATTTTTTCTTATGATTTTGTTGTTGACGCTGAGCAAACAACCTCAAACTTTTTAGGGGGTGGGATTGCATTCGCAACGAATGGCATTACACCGGGTAAAGCTATTTTTGATTTCAATTTAAGTTTAAACACTTATTTTAAAGCATTTTCAATGGTGACGGTGCAATATAATGTAGAATTGCGCGAACAGTATGTCGCTAATTCAGGATTTGTGAAATATTATTATCTGTGGAGTTAGAATGCGTAATTTACTGGTGCACACAGTACTCGCCTCAACGATATTTGTTGCGCCATCGGCTTTGGGTACCCCGTTTGGACCAGGCTCTACAGCTGGAACCGTTCTTACCAGTGCACAACCAGATAATATTGTTGAGGTGCTGGGGGGCACAGTTACAACCGCAGGGCAAATTCAGGGAAATAATACCATTGCTATCAGTATTGATTCAACCTTTGGACAAGTATTCGTAGATAGTAATAATGCCTCTTTTGGAGTCAATGCCGTTTCAGTCATTGGTAGTATAACGCCAGCAAATACGGTTAGCATGACTGGGAATAATCCTAGTATTATTATTAATGCCGGTAGTGGTGTGACTAATACTAACACGCAAGCATCAAATATTAATATTGCTATTAACGGCAAAGGTAATGCAGTTATTGATAATTTTGGTACGGTTTCATCCATTAAGGGCTCCGCAGTAACGCTTTCTGGGGTTAGCGGTTCCGGGGTTATTTCCAATAATCAGGGTGGTATTTTATTAAATTTGTCGAATTTCGTTCCTTCCGGAACGATTAGTTTGCAACAGAATGCTGAAGTCATTAACGCAGGTAGAATTGATGCGCTAGGAACTGCCACTGCAATTGGAATTAGTGCCTCTGCAGAAATTACTAACACCGGCACTATTTTTGCATCTGCGCCAAATGTTACCGTAAATAATGCAGCAATTACCGCGCTTGCAAGTGGCAAGACAATTACCTTAACAAATTATGGTAATATTACAAATGGCGTATTTAATGCATCTGCGATAGATTTTCAAGCTGCTTTGAATAATGCCACCATTACCCAAGCGGGTGGGTTAATTTCAGGTAATATATTATTATCGGAATTTGATAGTAATGGTGCATTCAATACTTTTTATATGACTGGCGGTGTTATTGATGGAAATGTAATTGAAAACACTACAATACCCAATGCATTTACTATGAGTGGCGGCACTATTAATGGTATGGTGCAATTGGGTACTAATGGAATAGGTGGACTTGGTGATCTTGTCAATTTTTCAGGTGGAATGATTAATCAATTGCTTGGCTCTTCTTCTGCTGACACCTATAATGTGAGTGGCGGCAATATTATCCAACTTATTGGCAATGGTGGTACAGACACCTTAAATGTTAATGGCAATTTCACTAGTACCATTATTAGCGGTATAAAACTTCTCAATATTTCTAATCCAGGAACACTATTTACGGTAAATGGCCCAATCACCACTTTAGGATTAACGGCTACCATTAACCCAAATACCGCTATGATAGTTAATGCACCCATTACAGGGAATGCTGCGGTTAACAATGGTGGTTTGGTACTCATTAATAGTACCTGGGTTACTCCTGCAACCGTGAGCAATTTAAATGGGGGTATATTTCAAGTGGGCCCTATGGGGCAATTGATTGCAGCATTTTTTGAAAATTATACGGGCGCTAGCTTTGAACCTATACTCTATCCCATCAATAATTATGCTCAAATTAATGTGACCAGTGCTAGCGCCGCTGCTGCGAATTTAATTAATGGATCTTTTGTTGCGCCTCAATTGGTTATTGGTCAATTCTACCCACAGAATACGCGTTTTGATGTGATTTCTGCAACGAGCACCGGTGGAGGTATAACAGATAATTCAACTTTGAT
Source organism: Gammaproteobacteria bacterium (assembly GCA_013288185.1). Lineage (GTDB taxonomy): Bacteria > Pseudomonadota > Gammaproteobacteria > Berkiellales > Berkiellaceae > Berkiella. The sequence goes on along the minus strand of JABDCK010000004.1, from coordinate 44,940 downwards.
ACAACCGGCTTCTGTGATCTTGGGGTTAAATAAGGCGATATTAGGTGGATTAGGCGCACCGCAAACTTTGAGCATTACGGTACATCGCAATCCTTATAGCTCGCAATCTTTATCATCGCAAACGCAAGGGGTGGCCATAGCCTTAGATAATTTTGCGATGCAAAATCCAACGGATCCTTCCATATTAATGTTAATGGGCACTTTAGATTTTGATGCAACGACAGCACAGTTGCAAAATGATTTAGCAAGTTTGACGCCACCTGCAAATTGGGGTTTAGTGCAAGGTTCTTTGATTGGAATGGACATTATTTCTAAACTGGTGATGCCGCTTATGGGCGACATGCATATGCTTAACCATGAAGGCCAAAATTATGGTGATACTAATCTTCATGAGATTAGTATCTGGGGAAGTGTGTTAGGAGCACATGTAAATCAACAAGAACGAGATGTGGTGAGTGGTTACTATGCTAATGCGGGTGGTTTTGCATTAGGTACTGATTGGAGATTTTCAGAATGCGCTTTGATTGGCGCAGTCGCAAGTTATACCAAAGCAAATGTAGATGGCAAGGGCAGTGCACCTAAAGATCAAGCAATTAAAAGTTGGCAAGGGTCCATATACGGTTGGTATGTGCCTTTGCAGGATATCTTTGTAGATGCCATGCTAGGGATAGCCAGTCAACACTTCAATATTAACCGCGTGATCACTTTCAATGCCATTACTACGGGAGCCTCAGCAGCTTTTGATGGCATGTTATATGGACTTATGGGGGACATTGGTTATGCATTATGGAACCATCATGATGTATATGTTGCGCCATTAATCCGATTAAAATATAGTCATCTTCAATTAAATGATTATGCGGAGTCAGGGGCTGGAGGGCTTAACTTAACCGTATTGAATGATGATTTTAATGAATTCTCTGGCGGGGTTGGATTTAGATCGGCGGCAACGATGCACAGTGCTAATATCCGCTTTATTCCAGAATTTTCAGCTATCTTTTCATACGATTTTATTGTAGACAATGAACAAACAACCGCTAGTTTCTTGGGGGGTGGCCCAGGAAGCGTTGGGTTTGCGACAGCAGGCATAGAACCTGGACGAATTATTGTGGATGTAGAATTAGGTTTGAATGCTTATTTCAATGCATATTCTTTGATAGTTGTTCAATATGATCTTCAGTTGCGTGACCAATATGTTGGTAATTCAGGTTTTGTTAAAGGCTATTACTTCTGGTAAATAGAAATTGATCAGTTTTTGAACAATGATATTCTGCCAAAGAATGTCAGGAATTTTTACAATATCCCCGTAGTTTTCCCCAGGTTCTGGGGAAAACTATTTTATACTACAAAACTAACTTTTTTTAATTTTTGGACCAGTATGACGTTCTTTCCAGACTCGTCTATCGTCGCGATAATGTTCATTTTCGCGAGAATGATTATCATCACTACCAGGTTTGCGAGGTTGTTCGTGATGCGATAAATTAGGATCTGCATCTTTAGTTCTCTTTTTACCTGCATAAATATCCTGTACTTTCATAGCGATAACCCTTCTCAGTTTAAGTTTTAAATCAAAGCATTACTGCTATGTATCGGCACTACATTTTATTTATTTAAACTATTAAATTGATGTAGATACACCATTTAAATGGATGCCTTATTTGTTTACTGTTAGAATGCTCGCATGGATAGGTAGGGCAGGAATAGATAAAATGGGGATATTAAAGCGTATAAAAGCTCTGTTGCCGGATTCTGAAGCAACTGCACAAGCACTTTTTAACAGTGTTGCAGCGGATAATAAAGATTATCCTGAATTGTGCTGTATGATGGGAAAGCATTTTTCAGATCAACAGAATTGGAAAAAAGCACTTGAATATTATAAAAAAGTGCCCAGTGGTAATGAGTTTCATGATCAAGTAATGTATGAGCTAGCAAACAGATATTTTAAGCTTAACAATCTTAAAAAATGCATACATTATGCAAAATTGCTACGCACGACTAGCGATCATTATCCAAAAGTTTGTCGGTTTGTTGCGACCCTTTATGAGCAAGCAGCACAGGTTTCTGGTAACGAGGAAAACGCGGTATCTGCACAATTGCAAGCGTTAATTTGGAGATTTAAACCTTTAGGTTTAGCTGCGCCGGCACACTTAATAGAGCTTGACGTTGAAGCAGCTGAATCCCATGCAGAACGTTTAAATTTTCTATATCGTGCTACATTGCAAGCAAAGGATCGTGAGATTGCTAGTTTACGGGCGCAGGTAAATTCATTGAGCATAGCAAGGCCAACGTAAAGGATAAAATGATATGGCTAATTATTTTTCTGATGCCTTACATATCAGTCAAAAGTATCATAATAAAATCAAAAAAATTTGCAGCCCATTGACGGAACTTTTAGGCGTTGACTATGTCACCTATCATACTGTTGATAAAGAAGGTAACTATACGCTCGCCATTAATCGACCCGATTATGGCGAGTATTATATAGCACATCAAGCTTATACGTTTGATCCTTATCTGCGTCACCCCCGTTTTTTACAATCAGGGATTACCTTATGGGATCAATTTCCAGATCCAAAATTTTCAAATTTTTTACAACAAGCCAAGGGTGATTTTAAACTCGATCACGGTTTTGCAATTATTAATAAATCACCAGACAAAGTAGCTATTATTGGCTTTGCAGCACCTATAATTGATCGTAATTTATTATCCCTTTATTTAAATGAGTTGCCACTTTTTAGACATTTTTTCCAGTATTTTTTAGAAGAGTCTCACAAAATGTTACAAGAGATGGCCAATGATCCTATAACGTTATTACCATTGTTGGGGCAGCGCTTTTTTGAGTCACAAGGCCAGCAAGATAGTCTCTCACCTGAACAACGGCATCAGTTTCTCCGTCAGGTTACACTGAAAGACCGTCCCTCAGATATGGAATTAACCAATCGTGAAAAACAATGCTTACAAGCGCTATTAAAAGGCTATACCGCCAAGCAAACCGCACTAGAATTAAAACTCTCCCAAAGAACGATTGAGCATTTTTTAGAAAATGCAAAAGCAAAGCTCGAGTGTAGGCATAAATCCGAACTGTTTAAGAAAGCTGATAGGCTAAAAATTTTAGGCCTTCTAGAAGACGATAGGTAAAAAATACCCTATACGCTTTTGAACAGTAATGGCATATTCCTGATTTTAGTCAAATGGAGCCATTACATGCAGCAACTAATAGCAAAAAACATATTTCGTTTTTGGGAACTCGCCGCAGAAAGTACGCATGGTGATATCATCAATAAAAATGAATATCTACTTGCAGCAACTAAAATCCCTGAACCATTGTTTAATATGATAATTCATTCCGAAACGCATCAGACGCATGTCGTTGAGGTTGAGAATATGGTGAGCTACTTTAAGGAGCGGCAGCTACCCTTTTGTTGGTGGGTTGAGCATTGTGGTAAAAATCTGCCATTAATTGCGCATTTACAAACGCAAAATACCTTGCTGGATTATAAAATTCATCCTTTTGGCGATGTGTGCGGCATGTCTGCAGATATCAAGGCGCTGAATTTGGATTATACGCTATCTTCAGAAGTTACCTTAGAATGGGTGTATACAAAAGAACAGCTTAACCAATGGCAGGAACCACTGGCAAAATCTTTTGGGCTGCAACCGCAAAATATGACATTGTATGTAGATTGCTGTGAAAAAATGTATCAAAAAAATCCAAAATCTATTCGTCACTTGATGGCAAAGCAAGGAGACAAAGCCGTCAGCAGTTTGACGCTTTTTTTAGATGAGCAAAATCAAGTTGCCAGCCTTTATAGTGGAGGCACGACACCTGAAGCACGCAATCAAGGGATTATGACAGCCTTAGGTCGCAAAGCACTTAGCCATGCACTTGCTGAAGGTTATGAGCAAGTCGTGCTGCAAGCAGCGCCAGATTTACAGCCACTTTGCTTGAAATCAGGTTTAACCATTGCTAATCGTTACGCTGTATATTTATTCGTCTAAATGCACCTGCATCTTTTTAGAAATATGTCATACTTCTAAAAAGGAGGGATGCATATGAAAGTTATTAGCCGTATTATTCAATCTGCAATTGTCAGTATTTTGGCATTTGCCGCGAATGCACACACCGCAGATGCTAACTCTGAAAAATGCTACGGCATTGTTAAAGCCGGCATGAATGATTGTCAAACGCATAACACCAGCTGCGCAAGTTCTGCAACAAAAGATAAACAGCCTGATGCTTTTGTATTTGTCCCTAAAGGGCTTTGCGAAAAAATTGTGGACGGTTCATTAACTCCTAAAGAGAAGTAATATGCGCGCCTTAAGTGAAATCCAATCACGATTTAAAGAGGCTATTTTTAAAAACGAAGAACCGTGTTTAGGAATGCAAATTCATCGTAATAATATTTATTCTAAACTAAGACGTGCGTTGCAAGAAGCGTATCCTAATATCCAACGATTAGTAGGAGAGGAATTTTTTACATTTATTGCAAATCAATATGTTAAATATTACCCTTCCTGTTCCTATAATTTAATTGATTATGGGCAATTTTTCCCAGATTTTATTCAAGACTATCCTTCAGCGCAATCATTGCCGTATTTAAAAGAGGTGGCCACTTTAGAATGGGCATGTCATTCTGCTTATTATAAGCCGTGCTTTTTCGCTTTATTTAAATTTAAACACCCCATATCAAGCATTATGCGCCTTTGCCAGCATAAAAATTTTATTGTCGATTTATCAGAAGGTGGGGAAAGGATTTTAGTGTTCAAATATCAACATGAAGTTTATTTTAAAAAGCTATCTGCTTTTAGGAGTTTTTTATGCAATGGAATAAGACTTGTGCCTTACTTTTAGTTTTATCTAGTCAAGTTTATGCTGCGGATAGTTATACCATAGATCCCAATCATTCCTATGTTCAATATGATATTAGTCATTTTGGATTTTCTCAGCAATCTGGCAAATGGTTTGCCAATGGTTCATTAGAATTTGACAAGAATCATCCCCAAAACAGCAAAACAAATGTCACCATTAAAATTGCTGATATTGACACGGGCAATCCTGAATTAAATAAACATCTAAAAAGTAATCTTTTTTTTGATGTGAGCAAATACCCTGAGGCAACTTTTGTGAGTGACAAAATAGAAGCTAAAGGCAATAAAATTTCAAAATTGCACGGAACCTTAACGTTACATGGTGTTTCAAAGCCAGTGATCTTAAATGTAAAAATGAATGGCATGGGCATTAATCCTGTGACCAATAAGGAAACGGTTGGTTTTAGTGGTCAAACACAGCTTAAACGATCTGAATTTGGCATCAATGGTTTTTTACCCAAAATAGGGGATGATGTAAAACTGAAGATTGAAGTAGAGGCCTATAAAAATGCCCCTTAAAAATTCAAATTCCAGATATGGAAGCATTTCCATGCTGCTGCATTGGATTATTGCCATCATTGTAATTTGTTTGTTGTGTTTAGGCTTTTATATGAAGGGTTTACCCATCGGCTTTCAAAAACTTAAATATTATGGCTGGCATAAAGAGTATGGATTTTTAATTTTAATATTAGTTACATTACGGTTGATTTGGCGCTTAAATAATATCAACCCCTCATTACCCATGTCTATGCCTGCTTGGCAACGCTTTGCAGCGCATGCGGTGCATTATGCATTTTATTTTTTTCTATTTACAATGCCACTTTCAGGTTGGTTGATATCTTCCGCGGCAGGGCTTCCCGTATCATTTTTTGGTTTATTTGTGTTACCTGATTTGGTTGCACCTAATGAAAATCTACGGCTTTTATTTCAACAAATTCACTTTTGGTTAGGTTGGGGTTTGGTTATAACCATCATTGGCCATACGGGCGCTGCGCTGCAGCATCATTTTATTCATAAAGACGATATTCTAAAGAGGATGTTGCCATGAGAACTGCGTGCGCTTTATTGCTTTGTGCTATACCTTACATGGCTTATGCCGCAGCAGTCCCAGATTGGAAAATCGACTCAAAGCAAAGCACGATTACTTTTACCGCTACGCAAAATAGTGCTCCGGTTTCAGGTAAATTTACGTCTTTTAAAGGCCAAATACAATTTTCACCAGAGCAATTAAGCGCCAGCAAGGTAACCATTAGTATTGATATGAATTCTATTAATACGTCTTATGCGGCGATTGCGGATACTTTAAAAACTGAAGATTGGCTGAGTGTAAAAATTTTCCCCCAAGCCGTTTTCAAATCAAACAAAGTGACTAAAATTGCAGATAACACCTATTTAGCCGAAGGGAATTTAAGCATTCGTGATAAAACACAAGCAGTTGGCATAAAGTTTGATGTAGATCAATTCTCAAAAGACAAAGCGCATGCTAAAGGCTCTTTTACGCTGAAACGCACCCCCTTTGGCATTGGCCAAGGTGATTGGTCAAATACGGATGAAATTAAGGATGAAGTGAATGTTAAGTTTGACTTAACACTGACACTTGCGTAAATCAGAAATTGCCGCTATTATTGATACATGTCCAAATATCAAATAACTAACTATGTTTGCACTTGTCGATTGTAATAATTTCTATGTCTCCTGTGAAAGGGTGTTTGATCCTACCTTAAACGGTAAACCGGTCATTGTTTTATCAAATAACGATGGTTGCATCGTTGCTCGTTCTAATGAGGCTAAGGCACTGGGCTTTAAAATGGGCGCACCGCTTTTTGAGTACCGGGAATTAATCAGACGAAAAAAAGTTATTGTTCTGTCATCCAACTTACAGCTTTATGGCGATATGTCTAGCCGTGTCATGATGTTGTTAAAAGATTTTTCACCAGAATTTGAAGTTTATTCCATTGATGAAATGTTTTTAAAGCTCACGGGTTTTGAATCATGGGATTTAATAGAATATGGCAAAAAAATCCGACAACGTGTTTGGCAGGGGGTGCGTATTCCTGTTTCTGTGGGCATAGGACCCACTAAGACGTTAGCCAAAGCGGCCAATTATTTTGCTAAAAAAGCACTATCCTCTCAAAATATTTGTTTGCTTAATGACGCTGAAAAAGCATTGCCCATATTAAACAATCTGTCAATTGGTAATGTTTGGGGTATTGGCAACCAGTGGTCTAAAAAATTAAATGAGATTGGAATATATACGGCGTATGACTTAGCTAAATCAGATCCGCAGCTTATCAAAAATAAGTTTAATGTAGTGCTGGCCAGAACTGCGTTAGAATTGCAGGGAATATCGTGTTTACCTTTAGAAGCGCATGCACCACGTAAAAATATTATTGTTTCCCGATCTTTTGGCCAAAAAGCAACGGATTTTAATGAGTTGCGTGAAGCTATTGCCAATTTTGCCAGCCGTGCAGCTGAAAAATTAAGAGCGCAAAACGCTTATGCAAGCGGAATTATGGTATTTATTAGAACTAATCGCTTTAGTAAAATTGACGCACAATACAGTAATTCCATCAGTTTACACTTTATTAAAGAAACGGATAATACGACGTTAATTTTAAAAACTGCCATCTTAGGCTTAAGCCAAATTTTTAAGAAAGGGTACGAGTATAAGAAAGCAGGCATCATGTTATTAGATCTTATTTCTCATCAAAAGCAATCTGACTTATTTATAGAAGACAGTGAAGTCAATAATACGCCCTTGATGGAGGTAATGGATAATATTAATGCCAAATATGGAAAACAAACCATCCAATTTGCATTATGTGGTGTTCAAAAATATTGGCACAGCCGTAAAGGATCTGTGACGCCGGCATATACCACACAATGGAGTGATATTATAAGGGTGTCAGCGAATTAGCGCAGTAATATATATTGCCACCTGATAAGGCCCGTGGGACACCCGTTGTACCTGGAACGCTGAGAGGTTTATTTTGTAAGCACCGTACCGCCAGATACGCAAAGATTTGTGCTTCCATCGCTTGGCTGTTCCAGCCTATTTCATCGGCTGTAAATATGGCTACCGGTTGGTTGCGTTTTTGGTTTAAGCGCGCCTCAAGCGCACGGCGAATTACCGGGTTATGCCAGCCACCCCCGGCCAATATCCAGCATTGAGGTAAGTCTGTGCCTAATTGCGTTACGCTGTTCACAATGGTATCTGCCGTGAAGGCTTCCAAGGTCGCACAAGCATCTTCCAGAGAAAGCTTTTCTAGTTCAGGAATAAGCATCATATCGCCATAATCCAATGATTTGGGAGGAGGGAGGTGGAAATAATTTTTTCCGCCTTTAATAATCGCTTTTTCATAGAGAATTTTTAATATCGCTTCGTTTACGATGCCTTTGCTTCCATATTGACCATCAGCATCCATATTCTCTTTACCCTGTGTGCGCTGGCGCACTAGGCGGTCAATTAAGGCATTACCCGGTCCCGTGTCAAAGCCAATTAAATCAAGCTCATTAGCACTACTAATCAGCGTAACGTTAGCAATGCCGCCACAATTCACCACAGCAAGTGGGAGCTTTTTATCCCGCACAGCTAAGGCGTGATGGTATAAGGGCGCAAAGGGCGCACCTTGACCACCCATGGCAATATCATGACTCCGAAAATCATTTACCACGGTAATGCCTAGTTGATTGGCTAAGTATTGACCATCACCCACAATAATAGAAATTTTTTCTGTAGGCTGGTGATATAAGGTTTGGCCATGATAACCCACCACATCAATTTGATGGGCAGAATAACCTGTTGCGGTTAATAATTTTTTTACCGCATCAGTGTGGTATTGCGTGGATTGAAGAATAATTTCATCCAAAGTGCATGGTGAACTCACTGCACTTTCAGGAAGTTTAAGTTCTTCTTTTGCATAATCTTTCATGGCTTGCGGATAATAAAGTTTCGCTGCTTGGAGGGATCCTTTGCATTTTCTCACGGCATATTCGGCCGCTTTTAATAAAATTTTAAAATCATGATCATAAGATATTGAAATATGACCTAAATCATTAATAACATTGGCGCTTCCATCTGTTTCCAGTAATGCACAATCGATGCCATCCATGGAAGTTCCACTCATTAAACCGATACTTAACATGAAGACGCTCCAAGTTATTTAAATTACACCAACAAGTGGCTGCGAATCAAACCAAATCAAATGTAGTATAATATGGGTAATTTAGCTAATGGAACAGGCTTTATGAGTATATGCTAGAAAACCATCTGTCTGATTTTGGATTTTTCTTTACCCCTCTGGGTATTATTGTTGATGTTAAGGCAAATAATCCCTTTTTGCCGTTAGCACTTACGATAGAAGCATTATCTTTAACCGTGGATGCTTTTCATGTAGATGGTTCCATTATTAGTCTGGAGTGTCAATCTGCGCTAACAGATGAAGCGTTATTAGCGCAGGGTTTCCAAGTGCTGGATGTAAAAACCGCTTTAATCTCCGCAGAGCAAGCAATGCAGCCACAACTGCTCAGAGCCTATCATTGGATAAGTTGGGATAGGCAGTCAAAATATTGTGGGCGATGTGGCTCGCTACTTGAAAGCGCATTTAATGTTACAGAAAAAAAATGTCCTTCCTGTAATCTCTCTATTTTTCCGAAGTTTTCTCCTGCGGTGATGGTACTTATTTATCGAGAAAAGGAAATATTACTGGCGCGTTCACCGCATTTCAGGGAAGGCATGTACAGTGTGATTGCAGGTTTTATTGATATTGGAGAAACGGCAGAACAAGCCGCTCACAGAGAAGTAATGGAAGAATTAGGTTTGAAAATAGTTGACTTGGAATATTTTTCTAGTCAACCCTGGCCATTTCCAGACAGCCTGATGATTGCATTTAAAGCAAAGGCGATAAATGGTGATATTAAAATTGATCCCAATGAAATAGAAGATGCCGGTTGGTTTAGTATTGATGAATTACCAACGCTTCCTATAAAGCTCAGTATCGCCAGGCAATTAATTGATAGTGTTTGTGCAGAATTAAAACTATCACATCCACCAAATTAAGTCCACGGTCCAGGTGCAAGCCATTTTTTTGAATAAGGTGTTTCAGAGAATAATGCATCTGAAATTGGTTTTAGAAATGATTCAACAGAAAAAACAATATCGCGGAATGATTCTGGGATATGCTCTTGTTCAAGGCGATTTCTGAATGCTAACCATTGAGCTGGTTTCGAATTAATAAAATCTTTTGAGAAGGCATCAATTTCTTTTGGAATTTTAGTTTTTCTTTGTTTAGTGGTCAAGCGTATTGCTTCAGTTAATTGATGACTTTCAAAATCAAATTGTCTAGACAAAAGCCATATATCATAAAAATCCTTCATCCTGCTATTCAACATACCTCGAGAGAGCATGGCATCGAATTTTTCGGCGATAGCACTTTCTTTACTGTAACAAAGCAGTCTTGGAGCTGGAAAATCTAATAGAGTAGGGAAATTTGCCTGTTGGGGTCGAGGATAGATAATATCACCGAACCCAACATCAATTTGGACTTTGATTTTTGCAGTGTCTAATTTTCCTTGGAATACAAGATTAATGCCTTCATAATCTGCATCTTCTAGGATTTTGGTGGCTTCGATTGATGAGGGATCAAAGATCATTCCATCTGAAATAACATGTAATAAAAGTATTTCTTGAATTTGAGCAATAATACTTGCTTCCATGTTGCTTGTTATACCCAACATATCAATATCCATTGTGGGACGTTGTGTTGAAGTGTTCCAGACACTCAACATTAAAGCGCCCTTAAGCACAAAGCGAGACGCATGAGGAGATTGAGATAATCTATAGAGAAATCTCTCCATTGCATAATATCGTAGTAATTCAATAAATGGACGCTCATCCTTTTTCGAGCGATTAAATAGTCGTTGGCGAACGGAGGCTGGAACATCTTTCAGAATTTTAGCACTCATAGTATAGCTTCTAGATAGGGGGTCATAATTTTTTCAACACGACAAATTTTAGCATATTTGAAAAGTATATCAACTTTCATTTTTTTGCGAGCTTTATAATACTGCAATGCTTCTAACACTACATCCATCCCAATTTTGTTTCGATATTTGAAACAATCAGCTAGTGTTTTTTCAGGACTATAAATTTTAATAGTTACATTATCTACTAGATGTTCTTCAATTCCAGCTGTAAATGACGTTGTGGAAAATTTATATGCTCTTATTGGTGGGTAAGTAAGAGAAGGGAGTCGCGAGTCACGAGAGATTGCCATATGGACTTTGTGGGGGATCTGTGTCGTGATTTCATGATAGGACAGCGCTGAAATGAGGCATATTACCGCGTTTGGATATCGCAGACTGACAGTAACTAAATCTGGATCACTTATTGCTGGAAGTTCTGAAAGCCTATACACCCCCCTTGTAATCAGCTCAATAATTCCATTATCACGAAGTGAGTAAAGCATATATCGCGATATTCCATTATTAATAGCTTCACTCATGTGAAGCTGTCCTCCATGCTCTTTAAATATTTCAATAGGAGATTTTTTCATTTTGCGAAAGACAATATGTTATCATTTATACATATATGGTAACATATTGTCTGCTATATTGCAAATTTACCAATAACTAGTTGATTTATATTAAAATTTTATAAAAGCTCTGCATTGTCAGGGAAATGTCACACCCATTCATACCGCAATCTTAAGAAACCGGAATTAGAAGAATAGTCCGTTTTATGATTATAATCATAGCTGACGGTAAAGACTAATCCGACCACTTCACTCATCGTGGTAAGACTTGCTCCAATATTCCAGCTACCAGGAGGAGGTTTGGCGCCCAAAGTGAAGAAATCTGGTCCACCACCGGTAAATTGAGAAGTTGTTTCTATCGTACTATTAATAAAATCATAAAATAATCTAAAATGTATTTCAGGTTCATAGAAAGCGGTTGAACTAGTAAAATCCTGGGCAAGTTGAACCCCGATACTGCCGAGCAACATACTAAATCCAGGAGAATCTATTGTTTGACTAGCCGTTCCTGCGCCAGTTTCTGTATACGTATTGAAATCCAAGTAAGAAAAATTTAACGAAACTAATGGGGTAACATGCAGAGAACTTTGCGTAAGGCAGCATTTATCCACAAAGGGAATGGTATATAAATCATCGAATGTAATGTCATAACCTAGATCTGCTTGTGATCCAAATTGCCAGCCATGATATCGTGAAGCGGCGGTAAGTCTTACGGTTTTAAAATTAATATTGCGATCTGAAGCGTAATCATTATAACCAAGAGAGGTTAACCAATTAACAAATAGCGGGTTTCCAGGGGAAACTTGGCCATATAAGATGACTTCAAAATTATCAATGATGGTAATAGAGCCAGGTGAAACATTATTTTTTACTCTTGCATTTGCAAAATCAATTGCTGCACCGATTATCACATTTTCGTTATAGGCCGTATCCGCACCGATAGCGACGCCCCACATAGCATATCTATAACCCGGGATTGCATCACGTGTTGCTTCATTAACATCTTGACCAAAACTCGTTACCCATGCCCCCCCTTTGCAAAACAGATCGCCAGCAGCGTAAGCCGTTAATGACGGCTTTTGATGGAACAGTGTAATCAGTCTATTTTCAATGCTGTTATACACTATGGTTTCATGACCGAAGCCTTCTTCTTTAAAAGAAGTATCGACAATGGGCGCCAAAGAGGTGAGGGCTGCATTTAGAATGGAAATATCTGTATAGGTGGGGAATTGAACAACAATAGCGTCCAAAGAACCCAATACCGTACCGCCTGATAATGTTATTCCCCTCAAGACAGTTAATGCTTCGGAAACGCCCCAGGTATTACTTTGATCAGCTGGCGGTATAGCATGAGCCGCGAAACTGCAAAAAAGGCTAGATCCAAGCACAGTTTTGGCAAGAATATTTTTTATACTATGATTCATTTATAATGCCAGGGTTCATATTTAAGGCTAATTACCAGCGTATTAGTTAATGCCTTTATTAGGCAACTACCTTTCATGTTTGAACATTGTCTTCATCTATATTCCTATACTATGATGTATAAAACAACCCTACATCATAGTTCAAAATATGTCTGATTCTTTTTCGAAAATTTCCCTATGTTTACTCTTAATTTTATTTAATAGTGTCATTTTTGCGAGTCTTGAAGATGAAGATAAAAATGATAAGAAAGATGATCCTATTAAACAGGGTAATTTTTCGTTACCTGGCTCTCAACAACCGGGGCCTTTAGTGAGCTTTGGTGAGCATATTATTGCCAAAGGAAAGGTGCAGTTGTATTTACAAGCGGATGATTTTGCCGGGAAAAATAAGCATTTAGTGGATGCGCTTCCTGGAATTTTATATGGAATTGCAGACAATTTTTCTGTATTCCTTAGTTTTCCCATGGCAATTGACTTCAGATATGGTAATAATCATTCTTCTGGTATTGAAGATATATTTTTAAGCTTTGAATATGCTTATTACAACACAAAAAGCAAACATAGCGTTTCTCAAGGGACAATCCTGGGCACGGTCTTTTTCCCTAGCGGTATTATTACCAAGGAACCGAGCACGGGTAATGGTGCAGTAAGCTTTTTTATTGGAACGACTTTTAATAAAACTTATACAGAATGGTTTTTCTTTGGCTCGCCCGGGGCGTTGTTTCCTACAACTAATGGTGGAACTCGAATTGGTAATGAATATGATTATCAATTGGGTTTTGGCCGGAATATTAAGAGTGTACCTGATAAATATATCTTTGCCTGGATGGTTGAAATGGATGGTGCATATTTTGAAAGGGACAGAATTAACGGTATCCTCAATCCAAACTCTGGCGGTAATTTAGTCTATGTTACGCCCTCTATTTGGTATTCGACGAAGAAATTAATATTTCAAGTTGGAGTAGGGGGAGTGCTTACACAACATTGGCTAGGTAATCAAACCCCTGAAAAATACTTAATAACAGCAAATTTAGGTTGCTCACTAACATAATCTGCCGATTATCTGTTGTATCGCTATGCTCATCTTATAATGCTTTTAATGGCGCGTCTGCTGTATTACAAAGGCTAAATGCTTAGATTTAACCTTTTGTATGTGTGATTTTATGCTAAAACCCGGGACAGTGAGAGCGGATGAGGGCGCTTTTCTTTCTGCAGCAACCAGAGAGCGCATTCTTGCTATAACAGATGAGCTTGCGGCATATCAGTGCTCTGAAAGCCAGGTGCGCGAAATGGGGGTTATTGCGCAAGGTTTAATTCAGAGTGAAAGCTATAAGGATTATTGTCAAATAAAATTCAGCATTGCCAGACAATTAATTGGCAGTGTTTGCGCAGAGCCATCACACCCATTCGTGCTGTAATCTTAAGAGACCGGAATTAGAAGAGCAGTCCGCTTTAGTTTTATTGCTAACATAATTTTCCGATTATCCGTTACATCGCTACGCTTATCTTATAATGCTTTTAATGGCGCATCAGTTGTACTACAAAGGTTAAATGCTTAGATTTGATCTTTTGTATGTGTGATTTTATGCTAAAACGCAAAGTTAATGAATTAGAAGTAAGTATACCTCCGTCAGAGTGCGTAAGGCGGCACCCTGTGCTGACCCCTAGGACAGTGGGAGCGGATGAGGGCACTTTTCTTTCTGCAGCAACCAGAGAGCGTATTCTTGCTGTAACAGATGAACTTGAAGGATCCGGGAGTTCAATTGGCGTGGATATCATAGACGATATACCCGTGATGTTTGGAACTGAAGGGACACCTATTGCTCTTTATACTAAACATCTCCTTGGTGAAGGGCGTTACGGCGAAGTATATTTTGGAGAAGTGGTAGATACAAGAATGCCGGTTGCCGTAAAAAGAACCAGACCTCTTTCCCCGGGCGCTATTAGCGAAATGCAAACGATATATCAGTGCTCTGAAAGCCAAGCACGTGAAATGGGAGTTATCGCGGAACAAGAAGAGATAGGTAACTTGCAGGCAAAAGGCAGGTTTGTGGATTCTACACACATTTCAGGTAAACAACCTTATTTTCTAATTGCGCAAGATTTAATTTGGGGTGAAAACTATAAGGATTATTGTCAAAAAAATGAATTACTTGCATTAAGTGAAAAATGTGAAATGTTCTACTTTTGTGCGTATGAACTATTAGAAGAATGGCATGAAAAAGGGTTTACACATGGGGATGTACAATGGGCAAATCTCATATGGAATAAGGATAAGAAAAAATGCACTTTTGTAGACTTTGGTCATGTTCATGCCTTGCCCGAAGATGCAGAAAGGCAAAAAAGACTAAAAATGACAGATATTGATGCATTGCGAATTAAAGTTCTAAATCAGATATTTGCTACGCCAGTAGAGCCCCCATCACTTGCAGACGCTGCAATTTATGCTGAAGTAGATAGCTTGAATGCTAAAATGCAAAAAGCAGTACAAGACAATGAATATAACCTAGATGAAATCATTGAGGCAGCAAGAAGATTGGTAACAATGTCACAGCCAGCCTTGGTTCTAGCGCAACGACCAAAGTAATAGCCCGCAATATTTCCGAGTACACTTATACTCAGAAGTGATAATTATGCTTATCTAGGTTAGACAACTATAATCATTACACTTTTGAAGTTCGACTTCAAAAGTGTAATGATTACGATCTCTGTTCTATTACCTGGAAGTGACTAATGCTAAAAAGTCGAAAACTCGGCAACCAAGGACTTGCGGTATCGGCTTTAGGGCTTGGCTGTATGGGTATGAGCCAATCGTATGGCATCGCAAATGAGGCGGAATCCATCCAAACCCTCAAGCATGCGGTTGAATTAGGGGTTACTTTCTTTGACACCGCAGAAATTTATGGCCCCTTTACTAATGAAACGCTTTTAGGGCGGGCATTAAAACCGTACAGAAATAACATAATCATCGCGACTAAATTTGGATTCAAAATTCAAGATGGCAAAATGGCTGGGGTTAATAGTCACCCTGCCCATATTAAACAGGCTGTTGAAGGCTCGCTGAAGCGCTTACAAACTGATCATATTGATCTTCTTTATCAACACCGCATTGACCCCACAGTACCTATTGAAGATGTTATAGGTGCAATGGCAGATCTTATCCAAGAAGGAAAAGTACGTTATTTGGGTCTTTCAGAGGCTGGTGAGCAAAATATTCGCAGAGCACATGCAACCCATCCCATTTCTGCCTTGCAAAGTGAATATTCTCTCTGGGAGCGTAACTTAGAAGATAAAATAATCCCTCTATTAAACGAGTTAAAAATTGGTCTTGTCCCCTTTTCTCCCCTAGGACGTGGTTTTCTTACAGGTACTGCTAAGCGGGCTGAAGAATACCCAGAAACGGATTTTCGTAAGATAGATCCAAGATACCAAGGGAAAAATTTTGATGCTAATATGCGCGCGGTTGCTGTTGTTCGTGATTTAGCGAAAGACAAAAACGTAACACCTGCACAAATTGCGCTCGCTTGGCTGTTACATAAAGGTGAAAATATTGTCCCCATTCCAGGAACCAAACACCAAAATCTTCTTGAGGAGAATCTTGGTGCTATTGAAGTTCATCTTACCTTGGCTGAATTGAAGCTACTAAATGAAGCTTTACCACCTGGGGCAACAGCTGGACCACGGTATAGTCAAGTGCATATGGCATATGTAGATCGTTAATGAAGAATTAGACTGCTTTGTACTTGATTTGTACAATTGTACTTTTCAAGTACAAAGCAGACTAATTATTTACTCCTCTAGAGCCCGCGCCAAAAATATCCGATGAACGGCCATGATCACCCGGCAATCAGTTATTTAACTGATTGGTTATATTGTATATTCCGCTTATAATATGATTTAGTTACATATATTATATCAGGGGGAATACATGCCTAATACCATGTCACTGTCATTACAACGTCTATGCGAAGATTTTTGCATTCCAATTGAGCTTATCGAAAAACATTACTATAAAAAGGAAGAAATTGCTGGTTCGCTTCTTAATCGATTGAAAACACTAGCAGAAGCAGGCATCACTTTTTCAGAGTGTCCGGAACTATATCAGGCAGTTATTGCAGACCGCTACAATGCTGATAAGCTATCTGCTGGATTTGTCACATTAGCAGCAGCAGGCATCACTTTTTCAGAGTGTCCAAAAGCATATCAGGCAGTTATTGCAGACCGCTACAATGCTGATAAGCTATCTGCTGGATTTGTCACATTAGCAGCAGCAGGCATCACTTTTTCAGAGCAGCCAAAAGCATATCAGGCAGTTATTGCAGACCCCTACAGTGCTGATAAGCTATCTGCTGGATTTGTCACATTAGCAGCAGCAGGCATCACTTTTTCAGAGTGTTCGGAACTATATCAGGCAGTTATTGCAAACCCCTACAGTGCTGATAAGCTATCTGCTGGATTTGCCGCATTAGCAGCAGCAGGCATCACTTTTTCAGAGCATCCAAAAGCATATCTGGCAGTTATTGCAGCACCCGCTTATGCTGATAAGCTATCTGCTGGATTTGTCACATTAGCAGCAGCAGGCATCACTTTTTCAGAGCATCCAAAAGCATATCTGGCAGTTATTGCAAACCGCTACAATGCTGATAAGTTATCTGCTGGATTTGCCGCATTAGCAGCAGCAGGCATCACTTTTTTAAAGAATCCAGAAGCATATCTGGCAGTTATTGCAGCACCCGCTTATGCTGATAAGTTATCTGCTGGATTTGCCGCATTAGCAGCAGCAGGCATCACTTTTTTAAAGAATCCAGAAGCATATCAGGCAGTTATTGCAGCACCCGCTTATGCTGATAAGTTATCTGCTGGATTTGCCGCATTAGCAGCAGCAGGCATCACTTTTTTAAAGAATCCAGAAGCATATC
>JABDCK010000004.1:16072-27185 GCA_013288185.1 Gammaproteobacteria bacterium | reverse complement strand
TATCTGCTGGATTTGCCGCATTAGCAGCAGCAGGCATCACTTTTTTAAAGAATCCAGAAGCATATCTGGCAGTTATTGCAGCACCCGCTTATGCTGATAAGTTATCTGCTGGATTTGCCGCATTAGCAGCAGCAGGCATCACTTTTTCAGAGTGTTCGGAACTATATCAGGCAGTTATTGCAGCACCCGCTTATGCTGATAAGTTATCTGTTGGATTTGCCGCATTAGCAAATGCTGGTATCACATTTCCAGATCACTCTGAATTTTATTTGGCATTAATCAAAACGGACGGCTATGCCTCTCAATGGCCTCAAGTTATTACAGAATTTCATAAGGCTAACATTCAGTTCGAAGCTAATGAAGAACTTTATAAAGCAGCCATTAAAAACAAGGTTGATCCTAACAATCTTGGGCAAATATTTTCCCTAATGCCAAAGCTGGCAATCAATATTGAAAAGGGATCACGCTTTTTAAATAAAAACTTTCTCACTAAACATGACAAGATAACCATTTATGTTTTATCTGAGATGGAAAGTTCAGGTATTACCTATGCATCTAATCCAGTTTTTTTAGATGCCCTCTTAGAAATGCTCTCTCAAAATGAAGCCCCTTATCAAACCATTATTAATATTGTTAAAAGGACAAGTGATTATGCGAAGGCTAACTCTGGAGAAGTTGCTGAAGCTGTTTTGGCATCGATACTCCATGAAGAGACTTCACAATGTGAATACCTTACTGATGGACCTCTAGAAAAATTACATTCGACCTTGAAGATTGAAGAAATACTTGAAGCAATTTGCGATGAAGATATTGATTTAAGAAATTGCTTTAGGTTTGAAGCGCCTAATGATTATTTTCTTACGTTGCCAAATAAACCGGAAGTTAATTTAAGTTTGTTAATGAGAAGTGCAAACCTAAGCCATTTAACCTTGAGTGATGATCTTATCAAAAAAATAGAAGCGAAACTTAAAAGTATCATGTCACTACCTGAATATACAGATAACAATCCTTTTGTTAAGTTGCTCGCGCCAATGCAACAAACAGCAATGAAGTTGTACTTGGGAAATATGCTATATGAAAACACAAATAGGTTGTTTCGAACAGAACCCTTTAATCCCAATCCACATTTAAATTATTTTCCTGAACAGCCCTCAAAAAATATTTTTGCCTTTTTTGTTATTGGATGCCTTTTGAATGACGCTGTAAACAAATTGGGTTGGCTGACAGATACTGTAGACGAAATGAAACTATTAAATAAATTGATATATGAGCTTGAACAAGCTGGTGAAAAAATAATAATCAGTGACTATATCAATGATGACGCTAAATTTTCTGCCTTTTTAAAAAGATGTGTGTATGCCAACGTTATCAATCAATCAGACTGCGACACACTGATGAGCAAGCGCGATGTTCTTGCTTTTTTCTTTCCTGATGAGAGTGCGAAGCTGATTAGGGATGAGCTATTGGAGCCCGCTGAAATTAAAAAACGATTAGCAAATCCTTGGAGGTTTCCATCACTGACCAGCTTTAGTGCATTTAAAGAAGGTAGTTATGCTTTCCAAAGTGGCATAAAAACGACATTGGAAGGTGGCCCTAAACCTTGGATTGTCAATCGCTCAGAAGGTGAAGTGTTATTCTCACATGGCGGACAAGTTATCACAACTCAAGGACCTCACGGTATGATCTCACGTTTTGTAAGAACACCGTCTCTTGTAGGTCGAGATCATTACTGGTCAGATACAGCACTGCAATATGCTTTTAAGAATTACTTGAACAAACCCTATACACTCCATGATTGCAGTCAAGAAATAAATGGTATTGCAGTTGCTCGGCCCAATCATGGATTGCCACATACCTATCGCGTCATGTTATATCTTGAAAATATCATTCACTATTTTGCGCAATACGCACAGGATCCTGAGTTTAAATATTTCTGTCAATCTCTATCCGATGCTGATTTCGAGTGGCTACGGGTTGCTGCGGCATTTAGTATTACCGGAAGGGAAAGTGAAATGAGCGCTATAGACAATCTGGCATTGTATGATACTTTCAGACAAGCTTCATCAGAACATTTTACCGCTTATGTCAATGAAACGATAGTAGACGCACCAGAAGATAGTGAGGAACAGAAGCGACATCATATTGAACGAATGCAGAATATTGTTCGATATATGGGCAATCCGCATTATGACGAAATAAATAATCATCCGAATGATAAAGAACGTAAATTGCGCAATTTTTATCATCGAATACTAACAATGGCGCATAAAATGGATTTGGTTCGTTGTTACTCAGTCGAACAATGTAAAACATCAATGTTAAATCCCATCAAATCTTACTCGGCAGAAAGTGACGCGCAAAATCGATCTTTAGAAGAAATGGTTAGATATGCCATAGCGCTTAATAAAAAACACGGAAATGCTTTAAGTTGTGACATGCTACCAAGTGGTGAGCTCACGGATGTCAATCTTTCATACGAACCTATTTTTGCTGAAGTCAGTCAATCTTGGAAACGATTATTTGATGTGACACAAATGGTAACCGTACCTAAAATAAAGCCACCAAAGGAAGAAAATGAGGAAGGTGACATACAGGTTCTTATAGAAAACAAAGGAGAATGTGAACATTTGCCCATGTTTGAAAAGCATAAGGACCAGGGTGCTATAGCTGAAAAAGTAGGAAAAAACCAAGAAATGATGATGTCAATGTAAAATAAAATAGATTATAGAAGAACTTAATCCTTGACGATGTTAGTTACACAAATATGCAGTTATGTCATTTTATGGTCAAAACCACTGATGATGTTTCCCCTATACCTTTGATGCCAATATCTGCATCATGAGAAAATAGTTCCCAGCTATTTATTTTATAAGGTACCTAACATGAGTGCGCGTATTCTACCCTTATTCATAATGTCTGATAATAATCTTGAGCATATGGGCCAATCACTGATTCAGTTTAATCAGGATGATTATAACAAAGAACTTGGCAACGCACTGATAGATGCTAAAAATGATGCCCAAGCAATTTCTGCTTTTTTGCGGGAATATAAATATTCACCTGAAACCCTGCGTTCGTATGCCAAAGAAATTGAACGGTTGCTCTTATGGTGCATTCATGTTGTTAAAATAAATATTTCTAGCTTGCGGCGCGATCATTTAATGGATTATCAAGAATTTTTAAATAACCCAACGCCTGAAAAAATCTGGTGTGGACCTTGTGTAGCAAGGCTTAAAAAAGACGGTTCATTAAATATACAATGGCGCCCTTTTGTACGCGGGTTAAGTGGCACTTCTATTAAAAAAACACTTAAAATATTAGATTCTTTTTTTAATTACCTGGTGCAAACCAATTATCTGATTGGCAATCCTTTGGCAGTGGATAGACGCCGTAAAAGACGACATGATTCCAAACCTAAAATTGTGGATAGATACTTAGAGCTTGATGAAATTCATGCGGTGTTAAAGGGCTTGGAGGAATATCCTAGCAGTGATGACAATGCCAAAAAATTTGATATTATCCGCGCGCGATATATCGTCTTATTATTATTTTACACCGGCATGCGTATAGCTGAGGCTGCACAACATACTATGGGAAATTTCTTTCAACGAGAAAATTATTGGTTTTTACGGGTCGTTGGGAAGGGTAAAAAAACGCGTGATATCCCTATTCCAGATGAATTATTAGATGCTTTGGCGCAATTTCGGTTAAATGTGGGACTTCCCTCGCCTGAGCCTAACTTTAAAGAAAAAACCCCTTTAATTCCCATGCAAAATTTGAAAGAATCAATCAGCACGCGTCGGATTGATCAGATTTTAAAATGGGCTTTTAGCCTGGGAGCTGCACAACTAGAATTTGATGCGCCGCGCAAAGCCTCAAAATTACGCTCTGCTTCTGCCCATTGGCTGCGCCATAGTTATGTTACCTATTTACTGGATTCTGGCGCACCTTTGAAAGTTGCCCAGGAGAACGCAGGGCATAGTGATATTGGCACGACTATGCTTTATAGGCATGTTGCTCAAACAGATAGGCACGCTGCTACGCGAAACTTATCATTAATGAGTAATAAATCCGATAAAGCACCAGAAACGGATAATAAATTTTAAATAATAAAAGGTAAGCATTATGGCAGCAAATGGCCCGAACAAATCCCCTGAAGAAATCTTGCGTAATTATTTAGAATCTCAAGGAAAACCGGTTGAATTGATTAATATGATTGTTGGATTATTTTCCAGTTTATCTCTTCAAAAACAGACCAAGATGCTGCAAGACGCCCAAAGAGAAATTCAACAAGATGTTCCTAGAAAAGGTCCAAGAGGTTAATTAACAAACTTGACTTAAAAGAAATAGGCAGAACTACTTTATCTTTATATAGAATATTGATATATATACCTATAATAGGGATATTTTAAAGGCGAACAACATTTTTGTACATTCATCTTTATTTCCATTTCTCAAGGTTTTGCGCGTAATTAGCTTTTTTTTCTGGCTATTGCCGTGTTGTTCTTACGCTACATTGGTTAATTTGGGAGTAAATGCGAATAATCAAAATTCTAGCAATGTCTTATATCCACCTACTTATGGGTATAACTATGTTGCAGATGCGGTCACATTTTACATTACTAATAACAATAACATTGGTGAAACAACTGGTATTTCAATCGAGACAAACTCGATCAATGCCCCAAGTGACGTTCTGATCTTCACTGGCAATTCTACGGTTGCTGGCTCCGTTGCTGCTACTTATCCAATCTCTGAAATAGCGCTTACGGGTATTGGATCCACCGTTACCTTTAATGATCAGGTAAATGTTCAGCAATTCAATTTTTCAGCAAGTGATACCACAGCTATCTTTCCAGATGGAATACAAATCACTGGCACGATTGAAAACACAACCGATATCCCTGCTACTGGGACGTTGCAACTTCAAGGTGGTGGTTTGATTGCTGGCTCTGTTGGATCCACTTCATCCTTAAAAGAAGTAATACTAAATGCGCTTGGGCAATCAAGTAAGGTTGTTACCTTTCAGGGCGAAATCATCAATGCGCCCATCTACATAATGGATAATGGTCAGCCAACTACCGTTATTCTTAATAATGCTAATTTAACCGCCTTAGAAAGTATTACCGTACAAACAAATGCGGTGGATATACTGAATATTGAAAATGCATCCTCTGTCAGTAGTCTTGGCACTCCTACACATGCATTTGCATTAGTAATGTTAGCAGGAAATGAAAATATTTTTGTCAATGGTGATATTTTTGCAACTGAAGTGCAATTTCAAGGTAATCAGAATTTCATCTTAGGTGGTGAGATTATTAGTGGAACTATCACAACAACCAATGCCAACCAAGGAACACTAACGCTAAATAATAGCTTTTCAGCTAATAATCCCATTGGTTCCAGTGGCTTGCATTTAAATGCGATTAAAATTCACAATTCTGTAAATTTTAATGAATACGATATTTATGCCAATCAAGTCAAGATTAATAATGGTAGTACTATATATATTAATGGTCACCAAACTATTCATGGCTCGCTTATCCTTGCAGATAAGGCATTACTTTACCTCGATAACGATGCCGTTTTGCAAGTTGACGCCTTAAATTTAAATGCAGGTGCCATATTACAACTTGATATGAATAATTTACCAAATTCACCGGGCTCTATTATTGTTAATGATTCCGCCACATTGAATAGCGCGATTACTGTCAATGTGATGAATGCTCCAATGCAAGTTCCAATTGGCACAACATCTATGCCATTGATTAGTTGCCAAAATAATTGCCAGCTCAATGAAATAAGTGTCAACGGGTCAAATTTAACTACCGGCTTTCAAACACACATTGATAGTAATATCTTAAATTTAATTATTACATATTATCCAACCATATTACCTGCAAGCTCAAAAAATCTGAATGGCGTTGCCAGCACACTAGAAACCATTATTAATACGGGCGTCCTCACGACAGGTGAGTTAAATGAAATTGTGAAACAACTTCAATGGCTAACAGGATCATCGTTATTGAATAATGCTTTAGCCTCGCTAGCACCAATTGTTGATTATTCTACTTTAGCCAATAGTTTTAATATTCAACTTGAAAATATACAAATCATTACTCAACGTCTTAATAGTTCTAAAGGCTATTCTTCAGGAGATGATATTTTTGAAGATGGTTTATGGGTAAAATTATTTGGACAACACGCTCACCAAAGTGAACGTCAATCTATTGCTGGCTATAAAAACAATGTAATCGGTGTTGCACTAGGGAAAGATGCGCTTGTCCAAGAGAATTTAATTTTGGGTGCTGGCCTATTTTGGTCTAATACTAATGTTCAAAATCATGTATCACCAGGCTCAACTACTACTATTCAAAGTTATCAAGCCACGCTATATGGGCAATATAATTTTACTAACCCCCTGTTTATCGATGGATATTTATCTTTTGCTTACAATGATTATCATTCCAATCGAAATATAATGTTTGGAAATTTTAACCAAACCGCGCACAGTAATTATCATGGCTTGCAGCCTGGCGCACAAGCGCTAATAGGTTATGATTATGTTGAAAATGGTGCGCATATCATTCCACTCGCTTCGCTCTTTTATTCATATTTGGGATTGAACAGTTATACGGAAACGGGCGCGGGTACGGCAAATCAAAGCGTAAATGGATCTGCATTTGATATGCTGTTAGGTGGCTTAGGCTTGCTTTTTTCTTATGATTGGAATTTACCATCTGCAATCTTGCAGCCTGAAGTGCATGTAAATTATTTTTATGATTTTATTAATAGTGAAATGGCTGCCACTTCACAATTTACGGGCGGCGGTCCAAGCTTTGCTACTTCTGGAATAAAGCCCTCGCCTGACAGTTACAACATGGGTATTAGTGTTATTAGTTTTAGTAAATCCAATAATTTAATGTTTATAATCAGCTATGACTTTGATATTCAAGCACAATATACAGCGCATGCAGGCTTCATGACGGTGCGTTTTGAGTGGTAGAATGATAAAAAAAAAATTGCTCATACCCACCGTCATGGCTTCTACGTTGTTTTGTATTCAACCAGCGGTTACGCAAGCTGCATTCATTAGTTTAGGTCCTGCTCCTTGTACTTCCGGTACTAACTCAGCTACTTCAGGTTGCTCTGCAACTAATGGTTACAATTATACTCAGGCTAATATTAGCTTTACTATTCAAAGTGGAACTAATATTGGCGCAACCGGTGGCGTTTCTGTTGATAATGGAAATGGTGGTGCAGGCAACACGGGTGATACCTTAATTTTTGCTGGTACAACTACGGTGGCTGGTACCATAGGACCCACGAATGCGATTGGCACGATTAATATCAACAATTCGGCAGGCACCGTTACTTTAAATGGTAGTACTAATGTTGTGGGTTCAGGTAATTTAAATATTGCTGGTAACGGTGCTTCAACACCCGTATTAGCGTTTGGAAACGGTGCTAATTTTACGGGGAATATTACGACCTCTCCTACAACTTTAGGTCTCATCAATTTTCTAGGGAATAGTACTGTTGCAGGTACAATAACGGTTGGCCATATAAGAGTGGTTGGCGGCGCTGGCACTAGTGTAACGCTTCAGGGTAATGTTACGGTAAGCAGTAACGCCCTAAATTTTTCTGTAGGTGCAGCAGCGACAACTGTTCTCAATATTTCAAACAATGTGACTATCACTGGTTCTATTAATAATGCCGCAGCTATAACGAATGTTGGGACCATAGTTTTTTTAGGAACCGGCACGGTAACAGGTGTTATTGGTGGTGGTGCCAATCTAATAAATGCTATTAATATTACTGGTGCAGGTTCTACCGTTTCTATGCAAAGTAATGTAACCACCGGAGCGGGAAATTTGAACTTTGCGACGGGGGCTAACGCCAGCTCAACGCTCTCACTTTCTACTGGAGTTACTGTCACGGGCAATATAGATAATACAACCGGTGGCGGCAATATCGGCACGCTTAAATTCTTAGGTAGCAGCACAGTAACGGGCACGATTGGCGCAACCAATTCTTTAAGTGCTATTAATCTTACCGGTGGTGGGGCAACAACAGTTAACTTACAAGGCAATGTGACGGTTGGCACGGGCAATGTGAATTTTGCGACCGGGGCTGCGGCTGGTTCTACCCTCTCACTTTCCAGTGCTGTCACCGTTACTGGCAATATTGATAATTCCACGGGTGGTAACAATATTGGCACGCTTAAATTCATAGGTAATGGCACGGTCACGGGCACGATTGGCACAACCAATTCTTTAAGTGCTATTAATCTCACCGGCAATGGCGCAACAACGGTTAATTTACAAGGGAATGTTACGGTTGGCACGGGCAATCTAAATTTTGCCACAGGGGCTGCAGCGGGCTCTATCCTCTCACTTTCCAGCGGCGTCACCGTGACTGGTAATATTGATAATTCCACGGGTGGTAACAATATTGGCACGCTTAAATTTTTAGGCAATGGCACAGTAACGGGTACCATTGGTGCAACGAATTCTTTAAGTGCCATTAATCTTACCGGAGGCGGCGCAACGACGGTTAATTTACAAGGTAATGTGACGGTTGGGACGGGCAATGTAAATTTTGCAACGGGGGCCGCGGCTGGCTCTATCCTTTCACTTTCCAGTGGTGTCACTGTGACCGGCAATATTGATAATTCCACGGGTGGTAATAATATTGGCACGCTTACATTCTTAGGTAATAGCACAGTGACGGGCACGATTGGCGCAACGAATTCTTTAAGTGCTATTAATCTTACCGGTGGTGGCGCAACGGTGGTTAACTTACAAGGCAATGTTACGGTTGGCACGGGCAATGTAAATTTTGCCACAGGGGCTGCAGCTGGTTCTACCCTCTCACTTTCCAGTGGCGTTACTGTGACTGGCAATATTGATAATACCACCGGTGGCGGCAATATTGGCACGCTTAAATTCTTGGGCAATGGCACGGTCACGGGCACCATTGGCGCAACCAATTCTTTAAGTGCTATTAATCTCCTCGGAGGTGGCGCAACGACGGTTAATTTACAAGGAAATGTGACGGTTGGTACGGGCAATGTAAATTTTGCAAGCGGCGCTGCGGCTGGCACTACCCTTTCCCTTTCTAGTGGTGTCACCGTGACTGGCAATATTGATAATGCCACGGGTGGAAATAATATTGGCACGCTTAAATTCTTAGGCAATAGCACGGTAACAGGTACGATTGGGGCAACCAATTCTTTAAGTGCGATTAATCTTACTGGTGGTGGCGCAACGACGGTTAATTTACAAGGCAATGTGACGGTTGGTACGGGCAATCTAAATTTTGCGACAGGGGCTGCAGCGGGTTCTACCCTCTCACTTTCCAGCGGTGTCACCGTGACCGGCAATATTGACAATACCACGGGTGGAAATAATATTGGCACGCTTAAATTCTTAGGCAATAGCACAGTAACGGGCACGATTGGTGCAACGAATTCTTTAAGTGCTATTAATATCACCGGTGGTGGCGCAACGGTGGTTAATTTACAAGGCAATGTTACGGTTGGGACGGGTAATCTAAATTTTGCCACAGGGGCTGCGGCTGGCTCTACCCTCTCACTTTCCAGTGGTGTCACTGTGACCGGCAACATCGACAATACCACAGGTGGTAATAATATTGGCACGCTTAAATTCTTAGGCAATGGCACGGTCACGGGTACCATTGGCGCAACCAATTCTTTAAGTGCTATTAATCTCCTCGGAGGTGGCGCAACGACGGTTAATTTACAAGGAAATGTTACGGTTGGCACGGGCAATGTAAATTTTGCAAGCGGCGCTGCGGCTGGCACTACCCTTTCCCTTTCCAGTGGTGTCACCGTGACCGGCAATATTGATAATGCCACGGGTGGTAATAATATTGGCACGCTTAAATTCTTAGGCAATAGCACAGTAACGGGCACGATTGGTGCAACGAATTCTTTAAGTGCTATTAATATCACCGGTGGTGGTGCAACGACGGTTAATTTACAAGGGAATGTTACGGTTGGCACGGGTAATCTAAATTTTGCAACGGGGGCCGCGGCTGGCTCTACCCTCTCACTTTCCAGTGGTGTCACCGTGACCGGCAATATTGATAATACCACGGGTAGTAATAATATTGGCACGCTTAAATTCTTAGGCAATAGCACAGTGACGGGTACGATTGGTGCAACCAATTCTTTAAGTGCTATTAATCTCACGGGTGGCGGCGCAACGACGGTTAACTTACAAGGCAATGTTACGGTTGGTACGGGCAATGTAAATTTTGCGACCGGGGCTGCGGCTGGCTCTACGCTCTCACTTTCCAGCGGCGTCACCGTGACCGGCAATATTAACAATACCACAGGTGGTAATAATATTGGCACGCTTAAATTTTTAGGTAGTGGCACAGTCACAGGTACGATTGGTGCAACCAATTCTTTAAATGCCATTAATCTCACCGGTGGTGGTGCAACGACGGTTAATTTACAAGGCAATGTAACGGTTGGGACGGGTAATCTTAATTTTGCGACGGGGGCCGCAGCTGGCTCTACCCTTTCACTTTCTAGTGGCGTCACCGTGACCGGTAATATTAACAATACTACAGGTGGCGACAATATTGGCACGCTTAAATTCTTAGGCAATGGCACGGTCACGGGTACCATTGGTGCAACGAATTCTTTAAATGCGATTAATATTACAGGGGGTGCTGGGACCACCGTTAGCTTAAAAGGCAATGTTACCGTTGGGACGGGTAATATAAATTTTGCAACGGGAAGCGCTGCAACCTCTATTGTCAATTTTACGGATGGTATTCTAGTAACCGGAAGCATTGACAATACCACCGGTGGTAGCGGTATTGGAACGGTACAGTTCCAAGGGGGAGGCCAAGTTACCGGCACGATAGGCGCTTCAAATGCACTTAATTTGATTACCATTAATACCAGTGGTGCGGTGAATAAAACCCTGCAACTTAATGGTACAACCATTAAAGCTACCACCATTAATGTCAATGACGATGGCTCTGGCTTAGCCGGAAATGGCTCCACGCTATTATTAAATAATACGAGTGGCGCATTGATACTCACGGGGAATATTACTGCCACCACCACTAATGA
>JABDCK010000004.1:0-15972 GCA_013288185.1 Gammaproteobacteria bacterium | reverse complement strand
TCTGGCTTAGCCGGAAATGGCTCCACGCTATTATTAAATAATACGAGTGGCGCATTGATACTCACGGGGAATATTACTGCCACCACCACTAATGAAGATCAAGTGAATATCAATGGCACCCAAGCTTCTACCATTAATGGCAATATTGGTACCGTGGGTACTGTTTTCAATTTAGTGAAGGTTGCCGCAAATGCATCAACTTTAATGAACGGAAATATTTATGCAACCACCACACAGTTCCAAGGTAATAATACCTTGACACTTGCCAGCAATAGCATTGTCAGTGGCGATATCACTACCACCGCTCCTAACCAAGGCATACTCGCCTTTAACGGTAATTTTTCTTCTAATGGCTTAATTGGCACTGGCGTTAATTATTTAAACACCATTAATATTCAAGGAGGAGGGGGAACCGCTGTCAATCTCAATACTAATTTTACAGTTGGCACCGGTAACTTAAATTTTGCTTCAGGAAGCGCACCTGGCTCTGTGTTAAATCTTATTAACGGTATAACCGTGACGGGTAATATTAATAATACATCCACCATCCCGGATACGGGCACTGTAAATTTTGCAGGCAATGCCACGGTGACAGGGGCAATCGGAACGACACTTTCACTATTTGCTATTAACCTTCAAGGTGGCGCTGGAACAACCGTTAATCTACAAAGTAATGCAACGGTGAGCAGTGGAAATATTAATTTTACCGCAGGAGCAACCACTGCCACACTCAATCTTTCTGATAGTGTTACCATTAATGCTAATATTGACAACACTTCCGGCAGCGCAGGAGAAGGCACATTAGTGTTTTTGGGTAATGGCGTAGTCACAGGCTCAATTGGCGCTATTACCCATTCACTTTTTGCAATTAATTTAACGGGTGGTGCAGGTACCACCGTCAATTTGCAAGGCAATGTTGCGGTTGGGAGTGGCAATGTAAATTTTGCCGCAGGCACCGCTGCGCTTTCTGTATTAACCTTAAATAGTGGCGTGACGGTTACGGGAAATATTGCTGCCAACGCCAATAATATTGGCACGTTAAATCTTTTAGGGAATAGCACCATTACCGGCACCATTGGCGCAACCAACTCCTTGTTTGCCATTAATCTCAAAGGGTCAGGCAGTACCGTAAATTTTCAAGGCAGCGTCAATGTGGGCACTGGCAATTTAAATTTTGCCGCCAATGCCACGCTTAATCTTTCCAATAATGTCAATGTCACGGGTAATATTGATAATACGACGGGTGGCAACAATGTTGGCACTCTTAATTTCTTAGGCAATAGCACTATTAGCGGCACCATTGGTGCGACCAATTCATTGAGTGCTATTAATCTCATGGGTGGTGGCGCAACGACGGTTAATTTACAAAGCAATGTGACAGTTGGCACGGGCAATTTGAATTTTGCGACCGGGGCTGCGGCTGGCTCTACCCTCTCACTTTCCAGTGGTGTCACCGTGACGGGCAATATCGATAATACCACAGGTGGCAATAATATTGGCACGCTTAAATTCTTAGGTAGTGGCACGGTCACAGGTACCATTGGCGCAACCAATTCCTTAAGTGCTATTAATCTTACCGGCGGTGGTGCAACCACGGTTAGCTTACAAGGCAACGTTACCGTTGGCACGGGCAATGTAAAT
This sequence comes from Gammaproteobacteria bacterium, assembly GCA_013288185.1. Lineage (GTDB taxonomy): Bacteria > Pseudomonadota > Gammaproteobacteria > Berkiellales > Berkiellaceae > Berkiella. Next base: position 14,331 of record JABDCK010000004.1, on the reverse strand, counting down.
TTTGCAACGGGAGCTGCGGCTGGCTCTACCCTTTCACTTTCCGATGGTGTCACCGTGACCGGCAATATTGATAATACCACAGGTGGCAATAATATTGGCACGCTTAAATTCTTAGGTAGTGGCACGGTCACAGGTGCCATTGGCGCAACCAATTCTTTAGATGCTATTAATCTTACCGGCGGTGGTGCAACCACGGTTAATTTACAAGGCAATGTTACGGTTGGCACGGGCAATCTAAATTTTGCAACCGGGGCCGCGGCTGGCTCTTTACTCTCACTTTCCAATGGTGTCACTGTGACCGGCAATATTGATAATACCACCGGTGGCGGCAATATCGGCACGCTTAAATTCCTAGGTAGTGGCACGGTCACAGGTACCATTGGCGCAACCAATTCTTTAGATGCTATTAATCTCACGGGTGGCGGTGCTACGACGGTTAATTTACAAGGCAATGTGACGGTTGGCACGGGCAATTTGAATTTTGCGACCGGGGCAGCAGCTGGCACTACCCTCTCGCTTTCCAGTGGTGTCACAGTGACGGGCAATATTGACAATACCACGGGTGGTAATAATATCGGCACGCTTAAATTCTTAGGTAGTGGCACGGTCACGGGTACCATTGGCGCAACCAATTCTTTAAGTGCCATTAATCTCACCGGAGGTGGCGCAACGACGGTTAATTTACAAGGGAACGTTACCGTTGGCACCGGCAATGTAAATTTTGCGACAGGGGCAGCGGCTGGCTCTACCCTCTCACTTTCCAATGGTGTCACCGTGACCGGCAATATTGACAATACCACAGGTGGCGGCAATATTGGCACGCTTAACTTCTTAGGTAGCGGCACGGTGACGGGGACCATTGGTGCAACCAATTCTTTAGATGCGATTAATCTCACCGGCGGTGGTGCAACGACGGTTAACTTACAAGGCAATGTGACAGTTGGCACCGGCAATCTAAATTTTGCGCCAGGGGCAGCGGCTGGCACTACCCTTTCACTTTCCAATGGCGTCACTGTGACGGGTAATATCGACAATACTACAGGTGGCGGCAATATTGGTACGCTTAAATTCTTAGGTAGTGGCACGGTCACAGGTACCATTGGTGCAACCAATTCCTTAGATGCTATTAATCTTACCGGTGGTGGTGCAACCACGGTTAACTTACAAGGGAATGTAACGGTTGGCACGGGTAATTTAAATTTTGCAACGGGGGCAGCAGCGGGCTCTACCCTCTCACTTTCCAATGGTGTCACTGTGACGGGTAATATTGATAATACCACGGGTGGCGGCAATATTGGCACGCTTAAATTCTTAGGTAGTGGCACAGTCACAGGTACCATTGGCGCAACCAATTCTTTAGATGCGATTAATCTTACCGGTGGTGGTGCAACCACGGTTAATTTACAAGGCAATGTGACAGTTGGCACCGGCAATGTAAATTTTGCAACGGGGGCAGCAGCGGGCTCTACCCTTTCACTTTCCAATGGTGTCACCGTGACCGGCAATATTGATAATACCACGGGTGGCGGCAATATTGGTACGCTTCAATTCTTAGGTAATGGCACGGTTACAGGTACCATTGGTGCAACCAATTCTTTAAGTGCTATTAATCTTACCGGCGGTGGTGCAACCACGGTTAACTTACAAAGCAATGTGACAGTTGGCACGGGCAATGTAAATTTTGCGACAGGGGCTGCAGCTGGCTCTACCCTCTCACTTTCTAATGGCGTCATCGTGACGGGTAATATTGATAATACTACAGGTGGCGGCAATATTGGTACGCTTCAATTCTTAGGTAGTGGCACGGTGACAGGTACCATTGGCGCAACCAATTCTTTAGATGCGATTAATCTCACCGGTGGTGGTGCAACGACGGTTAATTTACAAGGCAATGTGACAGTTGGTACCGGCAATGTAAATTTTGCAACGGGATCAGCTGCTGGCTCTACGCTGTCACTTTCCAGTGGTGTCACCGTGAAAGCTAATATTGATAATACCACGGGTGGTAATAATATTGGCACGCTTAAATTTTTAGGTAATGGCACGGTCACGGGCACCATTGGCGCAACCAATTCTTTAGATGCGATTAATATTACAGGGGGTGCTGGGACCACCGTTAATTTACAAAGCAATGTTACGGTTGGCACGGGTAATATAAATTTTGCGACGGGTAGTACTGCAACATCCAATTTAAATTTATCTAGTGGGGTTATAGTCACGGGTAATATTGATAACACAACCGGCGGTGGTGGCGTTGGAACGGTACAATTTCAAGGTGGAGGTCAAATCACAGGGAACATTGGAGCTTCACATTCACTTAATTTAATAACCGTTAATACCAGTGCTGCTGCCAATCAGACTTTACAACTTAATGGTACCACCATTACAGTAACCACGATTAACGTCAATGATGATCATAGCGGCCTATCTGCTAATGGTTCAACCTTGTTATTACACAATACGAGTGGCCCCTTGACATTAACCGCCAATATCACCGCAACGACGAATAATGAAGATCTGGTTAATATTAATGGCACGCAAGTGGCGACAATCAATGGCAATATTGGGACGAATGCAATCGCATTTAATTTAATTGAAGTCTGTCAATCCGCAAACGTGAACATGAATGGTAATATTTTTGCGACGACCACAGAATTTATGGGAGATAATACTTTAACGATAGGAGCAGGTAATACGGTAAGTGGTGCGATTGCCACTGTCGCTCCGAACACGGGAACCTTAACGCTATTAGGATCGTTTACCAATAGTGGTCCAGTAGGTACGGCCATAAATTATTTAAAAGCGATTAATCTTAAAGGGGGTGCTGGAACTATCGTAAATTTCCAAAGTTCCATTACCGTTGGTACAGGTAATTTAAATTTTGCAACGGGAGCTGCGGCTGGCTCTTTACTCTCACTTTCCAGTGGTGTCACCGTGACCGGCAATATCGACAATACCACAGGTGGCGGCAATATTGGCACGCTTCAATTCTTAGGTAGCGGCACAGTCACAGGTACCATTGGTGCAACCAATTCTTTAAGTGCTATTAATCTTACGGGTGGCGGTGCTACGACGGTTAATTTACAAGGCAATGTTACGGTTGGCACGGGCAATCTAAATTTTGCAACCGGGGCTGTACCTGGCTCTACCCTCTCACTTTCCAGTGGCGTTACTGTGACCGGCAATATTGACAATACCACGGGTGGTAATAATATTGGCACACTTAAATTTTTAGGTAATGGCACAGTCACGGGTACCATTGGTGCAACGAATTCTTTAAATGCGATTAATATTACAGGGGGTGCTGGAACCACCGTTAGCTTAAAAGGCAATGTTACCGTTGGGACGGGTAATTTAAATTTTGCAACGGGAAGCGCTGCAACCTCTATTGTCAATTTTACCGATGGTATTCTAGTAACCGGAAACATTGACAATACCACCGGTGGTAGCGGTATTGGAACGGTACAGTTCCAAGGCGGAGGCCAAGTTACCGGCACGATAGGTGCTTCAAATGCACTTAATTTGATTACCATTAATACCAGTGGTGCGGTGAATAAAACCCTGCAACTGAATGGTACAACCATTAATGCTACCACCATTAATGTCAATGACGATGGTTCTGGCTTAGCCGGAAATGGCTCCACGCTATTATTAAATAATACGAGTGGCGCATTGATACTCACGGGGAATATTACTGCCACCACCACTAATGAAGATCAAGTGAATATCAATGGCACCCAAGCTTCTACCATTAATGGCAATATTGGTACCGTGGGTACTGTTTTCAATTTAGTGAAGGTTGCCGCAAATGCATCAACTTTAATGAACGGAAATATTTATGCAACCACCACACAGTTCCAAGGTAATAATACCTTGACACTTGCCAGCAATAGCATTGTCAGTGGCGATATCACTACCACCGCTCCTAACCAAGGCATACTCGCCTTTAACGGTAATTTTTCTTCTAATGGCTTAATTGGCACTGGCGTTAATTATTTAAACACCATTAATATTCAAGGAGGAGGGGGAACCGCTGTCAATCTCAATACTAATTTTACAGTTGGCACCGGTAACTTAAATTTTGCTTCAGGAAGCGCACCTGGCTCTGTGTTAAATCTTATTAACGGTATAACCGTGACGGGTAATATTGATAATACATCCACCACTCCGGATACGGGCACTGTAAATTTTGCGGGCAATGCCACGGTGACAGGGGTAATCGGAACGACGCTTTCACTATTTGCTATTAACCTTCAAGGTGGCGCTGGTACAACCGTTAATCTACAAAGTGATGCAACGGTGAGCAGTGGAAATATTAATTTTACCGCAGGAGCAACCACCGCCACGCTCAATCTTTCTGATAGTGTTACCATTAATGCCAATATTGACAACACTTCCGGCAGCGCAGGAAAAGGCACATTAGTGTTTTTGGGTAATGGCGTGGTCACAGGCTCAATTGGCGTTATTACCAATTCCCTTAATGCAATTAATTTAACGGGTGGTGCAGGCACCACGGTCAATTTACAAGGCAATATTGCGGTTGGCGGGGGTAATGTAAATTTTGCCGCAGGTAGCACTGCGCTTTCTGTATTAGCCTTAAACAGTGGCGTGACGGTTACGGGAAATATTGCTGCCAACGCCAATAATATTGGGACGTTAAATCTTTTGGGTAATAGCACCATTACCGGCACCATCGGCGCAGCCAACTCCTTGTTTGCCATTAATCTCAAAGGGGCAGGCAGTACCGTAAATTTTCAAAGTAGCGTTAATGTGGGCACTGGTAATTTAAATTTTGCCGCCAATGCCACGCTAAATCTTTCCAATAATGTCAATGTCACGGGTAATATTAATAATACGACGGGTGGTAACAATGTTGGCACCCTTAATTTCTTAGGCAATAGCACTATTAGCGGCACCATTGGTGCTAGCAATTCACTTATCGGCATTAACCTTAGTGGTGCAGGGAGTGTGGTGAATTTGCAAGGCAGTGTCAACGTGGGTACCAATAATTTAAATTTTGCCGTGGGTGCAACCGCAGCTACCGTCTTAAATCTTGCAGATGGGGTTAACATAACCGGCAGCATAACCGGTAGTAATACCATTGGTATTGTTAATTTCTTAGGTGCTAGCACAGTCACTGGCACCATAGGCCCCATATTTGAATTGAATCAAAGTGGCGCCGGTAAAACGGTTAACTATGATGGGAATGTTTCTATTGGAGCGGGTAATTTTAATTTTTCTGGCGCGGCCAATGCCACGACCATCGCTAACTTTGTCAATGGAGTAGTACTTAGTGCTAATGTGGATAACACGACGGGTGTTGCTGGTAACGGTAGTGTGCAATTTGCAGGTAGTGCAGAACTGACCGGTAATATCGGCACAACCCTAGCAATCAATTCGTTGACGGGAAATACCCTAGGCGCGGCTAATCAGACTTTACAATTAGATGGCACTACCCTTAACGTTAATACGATTCTTATCAACGATGATGGCTCAGGCCTCGCTGCGAATGGCTCAACCTTATTATTAAATAATACTAGTGGACCTTTGATACTGACCGGTAATATTACTGCCACTACCAATAATGAAGATCTGGTTAATTTCAATGGGAGCCAGTCAGCTACCGTGAACGGCAATATCGGCACCGCACTGGTTGCTTTTAATTTAGTGGAAGTGGGTGCTAATGCAGATGTTACCCTCAATGGTAATGTCTATGCAACCAATGTACAAATTGAGGGCAACCATAACTTAATTTTGGGCAGCGGCGTTACGGTGAGTGGCAATATTATCACCACCCTCCCCAACCAAGGCACCCTGGTATTACTGGGTAATTTTACCGCCACTGGCGCACTGGGCATTGCCCCCAATACCCTATATGCGATTAATATTGAAGGTGGTGCCGGTACGGTGGTTAATTTCCAAAATAATGTGGCAGTGGGTAATGGCGATATTAACTTTGCTATTGGTAGCAGCCCCACAACGGTATTAAACCTTTCCGATTCCGTTATAATCACTGGCAGCATTGATAATACTTCTGGCACAGCAGATACAGGAACATTAAATTTCTTAGGCGCTAGTACCATTACCAGCACCATTGGGCAAACACAATCTCTGTTTGCTATTAATTTAATGGGGGCAGGCAAAACTGTTAACTTACAAGGTAATACTACCGTTAGTAGTGGCAATTTAAATTTTGCTGCCAATGCGATTCTTAATCTTGCCAATAATGTCAATGTCACTGCCAACATCGATAACACCACCGGTGCCAACAATATTGGGACTTTAAACCTCTTAGGTAATAGCACCATTACCGGCACCATTGGCGCAACCAAATCCTTGTTTGCTATTAATCTCAAGGGTGCAGGTAGTACGGTAAATTTGCAAGGCAGTATCAATGTGGGCACGGGCAATTTAAATTTTACCACCAATGCTATTCTTAATCTTGCCAATAACGTTAATGTCACGGGTAATATTAATAATACGACGGGTGGCGACAATGTTGGCACCCTCAATTTCTTAGGCAATAGCACTATTACCGGCACCATTGGCGCTAGCAACTCAATTTTTGCAATAAATCAATCAGGCGCTAGTAGTATTGTGAATTATCAAGGGAACATTAACGTTGGCACCGGCAATTTTAATTTCTCAGGCGCTGCCAATTCCGCCTCCACAGCAACTTTTTTTGATGGCATCATAATTACGGCAAACATTGACAATATAACCGGAACCGCTGGTAATGGTTCTCTACAATTTAATGGCGGTGCTAAACTTACCGGTAACATCGGTAGTAGTAACGCTTTAAATTTAATCACTGCCAATGCCACGGGTAGCATTGGAAAATCATTAGAATTAGATGGCGCTGTCATTAATGCAAATACTATCAATATTAATGATGATGGATCTGGGAATCCCGCCAATGGCTCATCATTAGTTCTTAATAATACGAGCCAACCCTTAGTGCTCACGGCTAATATTACCGCGACAACCAACAATGAAGATAGTATTAACATCAATGGCACACAACTTGCCACCATTACTGGAAATATTGGCACACCATCCGTGATGTTCAACTTGGTAAAAGTAGGTGCCAACGCGCCAGCAATCATCAATGGTAATGATTATGCAACTAATACACAATTTCAGGGAAATAATAGTCTCACTTTTGGAAACAACAGTAGTAGCGGCAATATTACTACACTTAATCCCAATCAAGGTATACTGATTTTTAGTGGCAATTTTTCAGCTAACGGGACTATTGGTAACAACCCCAACAAATTAAATACCATTACTATTCATGGCCCTGCAGGTTCTGTCGTTAATTTTGATAGTCATGATGTTTTTGCAAGCAATGTCAATATTGACAATGGCGGCACACTTCTCATTACGGGCAATCAATCTATTGATGGTGCATTAAACTTAACCAATGGTTCTAATTTATCCTTGGGAAATAATTCTGCCTTAACCATAACCAATACGCTGGGCGCAGGCACCTTAGATTTAACTGCCGGTACCATGTTAACTATTGATATGGGCGGAAATCTTACTACAACCGGTACCGTGACGACTAAAGGATTAGCAACTGTTAATGCAAATGCGACGCTTACCATTAATAATCCGCCCTTCAGTCCCAGCGGCACAGTTATTATTCCTTTAATCATTAGTGACGCGGGCGGCGCTCAATTGCACCCAATGAAAATCAATTCACCCAGTTTATTTACGCAATTTCAAACTATTGTACAGGGTAATCACTTAAATTTAGCCATTAATTTTGTGCCTTTTAGTGGAAATGCAGATCGCACCAATACCCGAGGGGTAGCTGCTGCTTTAGAAGCACTTGATCCTAATCTTGTTACCGGCTCTTTGTCTGCCATTTTGCAGCAAATTCCCAACTTTACCAATAATGAGGATTTTAATGATGCACTCGCAACGCTTGCACCTACCGTCGACCAGAGCCAGTTTGAACCTTTTAACATTCAGCGTCATGTTTTTGACATAATACAAAATCGATTAGCACAGATTTATTTTAATGGACGTTTAGGGTTTGCAGCAGAACAGGGTTATGCTAATGGTGATTGGAATGATACACCCTGTAGTTCCTGGATCAGTATATTTGGCCAACATGCAATCCAGCAGGAAAGACATGAAATTCCAGGCTATAACGAGATTACTAAAGGTTTCCTCCTTGGATATGGTTCTCAACTAACCGATAATTTAATCTTAGGCTTAGCATTCAGTGATGCTTTGACGAAGGTTGATAATCGCATTTCAATTGATTCTCACACTTCAATTGAAAGTTATCAATTATCAACCTATGGCCAATATTCCCTACCCTGCTTACCACTTTTTATAAATTGGGATATTGCCATTGCCTATAATAATTACGATGCGCAACGCAATATCCTCTTTGGCGACGTAAGACTTTCACCAAAAAGCAATTATCATGGTTGGCAATACGGCGGACAAGGTGTGATAGGTTATGTGTTCAGTGAAAATAACTTCCATACTGTCCCAATAGCTTCTCTTTATTATTCTCATCTTGATTTAAATAGCTACACTGAAATGGATGCAGGTACGACTGATCAAATGGTTGATGGTTCAAACCACAACGCGCTTTTAACGGGTCTTGGGGTAAAAATTACTTATGATATGGATAGTTATTTATCACTTTTGCAACCTGAGATGCACTTTAATGTTTTCTATGATTTCTATGGTTCAGCGATGCAAATTACTTCACAGTTTACAGGCGGTGGACCAAGCTTTGTGACGGCTGGGGCCAAACCTGCACAAACGAGCTTTGATTTAGGAACCGGGTTTGTTTTTATTAGCAAAAAAACCGGTTTGTTACTTCAAATGACTTATGATTTTAATGCCAAAGAACAATATACCGCTCACTCTGGCTTTATGCGTCTGTGGTATGAATGGAAATAGGAAAATAGCAATGCGATATTTACATGCAATGGTTCGAGTATTTAATTTAGAGGCAAACTTAGATTTTTATATTAATAAACTTGGCTTAAAAGAAATACGCCGCAACGAGTATGAAAAGGGTCGATTTACCCTTATTTTCCTCGCAACTGGCCCTCATGAGCCTATGATTGAGCTTACCTATAATTGGGATCAAGCAGAGCCATATTCTCATGGCCGTAATTTTGGTCATCTAGCTTTTGAAGTTGATAATATCTATCAATTTTGTGCACAATTGCAAAGTAAAGGCGTTACACTATTGCGGCCACCACGTGATGGCCGCATGGCTTTTGTACATTCTCCAGATCAAATTTCTATAGAGTTGCTACAAAAAGGAAATGCACTCCCACTGGAAGAACCTTGGGCGTCAATGCCAAGTGTTGGTGAGTGGTAGCCAGCTATTTTTGCATGCAAATGTACTTAATATCTAGATAAGGCTCCATACCATATTTAGAACCTTCGCGGCCAAAACCCGATTGTTTTACTCCCCCAAAGGGTGTAACTTCTGTTGACATAATTCCTGTATTAACACCGACCATGCCGTATTCTAGTTGTTCAGCAATTTGCCAAATTCTATCAATATTTTTTGAGTAAAAATAAGAGGCCAATCCAAATATAGTATCATTGGCCATATTGATGACCTCATCATCTGAATGAAATCTAAAAAGCGGCGCAACGGGTCCAAATGTTTCTTCATTTGCCAGCAGCATGCTTGCATTAACGTCTGTTAAAATCGTAGGCTCATAAAATAATCTGCCAAGCGCATGCGGTTTACCACCACAGCGTACTTTTGCACCTTTTGCTTGCGCATCTTGCACATGGGTTTTAACTTTTTCAAAGGCATCTTCATTAATTAAGGGACCTTGATCTACGCCCTTATCAAAGCCATTACCTACCGTTAATTTTTTAACCGCGGCCACAAACTTATCGGTAAATGACTCATAAACTGAATTTTGCACAAATATACGATTAGCACAAACACAGGTTTGACCGGTATTGCGAAACTTTGACGCAATTGCCCCTTGCACTGCCGCATCTAAGTCAGCATCATCAAATACAATAAAAGGAGCGTTCCCTCCTAGCTCTAAGGTTATTTTTTTAATCGTTGGGGCACATTGTTGCATCAATAATCTGCCCACAGCAGTGGATCCGGTAAAAGAAACCTTACGGACGATGGGATTGGCGGTCATCTCTCCACCAATAATCTTAGGATCCCCCACCACAATATTAATGACGCCAGCAGGAATACCCGCAAGCTCTGCCAATACCCCTAAGGCAAATGCGGTTAATGGTGTCTGCTCATCAGGTTTTACCACTACCGTACAACCGGCCGCTAATGCTGGGGCAATTTTGCGCGTTATCATGGCAAGAGGAAAATTCCATGGCGTAATCGCAGCAACAACCCCGACTGGTTGCTTAATGACGATTAAATGCTGATCAGGTTTATTAGACGGAATAACATCCCCATACGTACGGCGCCCTTCTTCAGCAAACCAACGTACAAATGCATTACCATAATCAATTTCTCCCAAAGATTCAGCCAAGGGCTTACCTTGTTCAAGGGTCATGATGCGTGCTAAATCTTCTTTATTTTGATCAATATAGGTCGCCCAAGCATGCAGTAAATCAGCGCGTGCTTTTGCCGTTAAACCGCGCCATCCCTGCCAAGCATGATGGGCAGATTCTATGGCATATTTAATTTCCGATTGGCTACAATCAGGAACGTTGGCAATGGTTTTGCCATCAAAGGGATTAATAACCGGGAATGTTTTACCAGATGCGGCTCGCATCCATTGTCCATTGATATAACAGCTTTCACGAAAAAGCGCTGGATTGCGTAATTTGTCCATAGAAATACCCTCATAAAGAAAGTAATTTAGATAGTCAAAAAGGGAGGGAGGGACATATTTTACTAAATCCTTAGTAAAATATGTCACCTATCAGAAAGTTAAGCCAGTGCTTGTTCTTCAGCTTTAACTTTACGAGGTCTGCCACGTGGTTTTTTGGTAGCATCCATACTAATTTGAGCTGCGATTACAGCTGCTTTTTTGGCTTTAGCAACTTTGGTTGTTTTAACCGCTTTAACGGTTTTTGTCGCTTTAACCGCTTTGGTGACTTTGGCGACTTTTGCAACTTTTGCTTTTGGAGTTACTTTTTTGGATTTTTTAGCAACAACTTTCTTGGTTGCTTTTGCTGCAGCAGCCTTAACGACTGGCTTTGCTTTTTTAGCGACGGGTTTTTTGGTTGCAACTTTAGCTTTCTTAGCCATAGGCTTGGCAACTTTGCGTGCTTTAGCCGCTGGTTTCTTTTGTGAGGTCATTTATATCTTCCTTATAATGTGAAATTAAACAAACAGACTTGTGGAATTTAACACAGAAGGTTAGAAAAATAAAATTTGGTTATTAAATATTTCAATTAGTTAGTTAAAAAGTGAAACCTATTTTTGTTTTAATTGGGCGATCAGACCCATCGTTTCACCATCAATAGCGTCATATTTTTCAACGACAAAACCATATTTAGCCAACATTTTTTCTAAAGAATTTTTGGAAGGCTTTAGTGCAATAAAAAGTTTACCACCCGGAACAAGCCAACCTTTAGCTTTGGCAAAGCCCTCTTCCATGGCATCTGGTGACATCGCATCAAGAGATTGATAGTAAACAATACCGGATAAAACATTTTTAGGCAGAATCATGCCTCTTGGATAGGAAAAGGTATTCATATAGAGCCGTTGCCGCTGCTCGAAATTGATTGATTCGCGGCCATGGAGTAAGTGGCGCCTGTCGCTATCGTTATAAACCACGGTTGCGCCCTCCTTGAGCATTAGCTTGCTTATTTCCCCATACCTCCCCCCTACCTCCAGCATCGGCTGACTTGCCTGGCGGCTATATTTTTGTATTTCGTTGATTAACCAGCTTTTTTCTAATTTAGGGACTGAAGCACTGTTTGGTAAATCATTTTCTATCTTATCTAATGCTGGGGAAGTGGCTATTACCCCAAACGGATGTTTATTTTGCAAACAATTTAATTTCTGTGATTGCGCATAACAAGGGGATATTAATAATAGCGCTACCAAAATGCTGTTTTTCATAATTAAACTCATTAGCTAGACTGGCAACTATTTTGCCAAGCCAGGACACCACCGGTTAGATTGAAAATATCGTTAAATCCTATACTTTTCAGTAATTCCAACGCTACTTGGCTACGATGACCAGAACGGCAATAAATAATGATAGGTTTAGTCTGGGGAAGCTCATCTACACGATGCGCTAATTCAGCCAACGGCAGGAGATATCCACCTAAATTGAAGCTTTGATACTCATCAGGATTACGCACATCTAAGAGGAAAATATCCTTATTTTGTGACAAAAGTGCCTGCAGTTCTTGCACAGAAATTTGATGGGATGGCATTTCTTCACCGCGTAATAATTGAGGGCCCCACAGCATAGCAAAACTTTGGCCATGAGTACATATTGGACAATCTGGATTAAGCGCAAGCTGGACTATGCGTGGTATTCCCCCTACTAATAAGTCCCAAAAGTATAATTTTCCCACTAAGGTTTGAGGCAGCCCTAAGCACAGCTTAACCACTTCTAATGCTTGTAATGTCCCAAATAAACCCGGGATCATGCCCAATACCCCACTCTCTGTACAATTGGGTAAAAAGGCTTCATTAATATCAGGATAAAGGCAACGCCAACAAGGGGTATTGGGATAGCCAAAAACGCCATATTGTCCTTGAAATTGCTGTACACAGGCACTAATAAGCGGTTTTTGTAAGAAATGACACGCATCATTAAGGAGTAATTTAGTTATCAAATTATCTGTTGCATCAAGAATGTAATCATAAGATTCTACGTGTGCAAAAACATTATCTTTGGTGATGAATTCAGGAATATCAATAAAGTTTATTTCACTATTTAATTGGGCTAAGCGCAAGATTGCCGCAGTGCTTTTAATTTTTCCCTGATCCACCTCTTTATACAAAATTTGCCGTTGCAAATTACTCAATTCAACGGTATCAGCATCACAAACGCCTATCAATCCTATCCCGCTCGCAGCCAAATATTGTAATGCAGAACTTCCCAGACCGCCTGCGCCTACACATAATACTTTAGTCTGTAACAATCTTTTCTGACCTTCAATTCCAATTTCTGGTAACTGATATTGACGGGCATAACGTGCATTCATACCTGCACCAAAAATTGCTGACAAGCCAAAAACGGATCTTTAGCCTGGGTGAGCGCAGAAATAATGGCGACACCGTCAACGCCGCAGGCCAATACTTCCGCTAGATTTTCTAAATTAATCCCACCAATGGCAACCAAAGGTGCCGCAACCATTTGCCGCCATTTTTTTAACGTATGAAGACCTTGGGGACCAAATTTCATGATTTTGGCGGTGGTTGGATAAATGGGCCCTAAGGCAATATAGGAGGGTTGGAAAGCATGTGCACGAGCTAACTCAGCATAGCTATGGGTGCTAATGCCCAAGCGTAAACCTGCAGCATGTAACGCTGCCATATCACAATGTTCAAGATCCTCCTGTCCTAAGTGAACCCCATAAGCACCCGTTTGCATTGCCAACTGCCAATAGTCATTTACAAAAAATGGAACTTGCTGTGCCTGCGTGATTTTGACAGCTTGTTGAATTTTATCGTGATATTCATCAAAGCAGCCATTTTTTAACCGCAGCTGCAACGTATGGGCTCCCCATTGTGCACATTTTTTAATCCAAGCCACACTCTCTACCACGGGATACAGCCCAATTTTTTGCGTACAAGGCGCAAACGGGAGGCGGTGTTGTGCTGCAATGGGGCAAAAAGTTAACCAGGGAAGTTGTGCCGCCGTGCGACTATAAACTGCGTGAATGGCCATTTTGGCTTGCACAAATGCATCTAACACCGTATATCCTAAAGCCAAAAAAGCAGCCAAAGCAGCACTAAATACACAGCCGGTACCTCGCATTTTTCCAGCAAGGCGCGGTAAGGTTAACCACGCATGCTTACTGCCATCCGTCCAAATATCTTGCGCCCAATCTCCTTGGCAATGTCCCCCTTTAAGAATTACTTGAAAGGATCCTAATTGACACAAATCCTTTGCGGCAATAGCCATTTCTGCTAACGACGTGATTTTACGATTTAACAGAGATCCGGCTTCAGGGATATTCGGGGTTAAGATATTGATTCTTTTAAAGAGAGTTTCCTTAAGGGCGTGTATAGTTTGCTTTTCCATCAATAATTGCCCTGCGCTGGCCATCATTACCGGATCATAAACCACGGATCCCTTAAATTCTTGCAGCAAATGCGCAACCGCTTTTACAATATCAGAGTTAGGAAGTAGACCAATTTTAATAACCTGCGGCCAGCCC
>JABDCK010000003.1 GCA_013288185.1 Gammaproteobacteria bacterium | reverse complement strand
GTGCAGAGTCAATGTTTATCTAACAACGGATTTTAGCAAAGCGACGCTTACCTACCTGTACCACAAAAGCACTGCCCTTTTTCACTTGATGATCAGTACTGGTAACACGCTCGCCCTCTATCTTTACAGCGCCCTGCTGTATCATTCGAATAGCTTCTGAAGTGCTCTTTGTAAGTCCAGCATCTTTCAAAATATTCACCAAAGCGATTTCTGATTTATCTAACACAATGTCAAATTCTGGAATATTCTCAGGGATTGCACCTTGACGAAATTGTTCAACAAATTGTCGCTCAGCAGCCAATGCTGATGATTCATTATGGAAACGTATAATCATTTCCTTGGCAAACAACATTTTCACATCACGCGGATTCATTCCTTCACGCACTTGCGCTTGCAATACTTCAATCTCTGGCAATGAACGCGCGCTCAGTAACTCATAATATCGCCACATCAATTCATCAGAGATAGACATTATCTTGCCAAACATACTATTGGCATCTTCTGCTATCCCAATATAGTTATTAAGGGACTTAGACATTTTCTTTATGCCATCTAAACCTTCAAGCAAAGGCAGTGTTATCACTACCTGTGGTGCCTGCTGAAAATCTTTTTGTAATTCTCTCCCCATTAAAAGATTAAATTTTTGATCCGTGCCACCCAATTCAATATCTGCCTTGAGTACAACAGAGTCATAACCTTGCAACAGAGGATATAAAAATTCATGGATCCCAATGGATTGACCTTGACGATAACGCTTTGAAAAATCATCACGTTCTAACATGCGCGCTACAGTTTGCTTTGCTGCTAACCCAATCAGATCTTTAGCAGATAAGTCATCCAACCATTTTGAATTAAACACAATTTGCGTTTTTGCAGGATCTAATAGTTTAAACACTTGTGCTTCGTAGGTTTTAGCATTTTCGATAACTTGCTCAGGCGTAAGCGGTTGACGCGTGACATTCTTACCCGTGGGATCACCAATCCTACCGGTAAAGTCACCAATTAAAAATAAAACTTCATGCCCCAAATCTTGAAATTGTTTTAATTTGTGAATAAGCACCGTATGTCCAAGATGAATATCAGGTGCAGTTGGATCAAAACCAGCCTTGACTCGTAGTGGTCTTCCTAGCTTTAATTTCTCGATTAGTTCATTCTTAACTAATATCTCTTCCGTGCCACGCTCAATTATTGTTAAAGTGGCATCAATGTCTAACATCATTTATTTCTCTCTTAAGTTTCATTTTTCGAGCTTATAACATGTCATGCGTAAAACGAGTAGTGTACACATAATAAGATGCGTTAATATTGTGTCCTAGAAGAATATTTCATTTTTTTAACTAAATACTTAAATTGATTTTAAGTCGATTGACGACTAACTTTATAAGGTGCTCTCACATCGAATGCAGCGATACATAAAAGTGAAAACCGATTATAAATACAGGAAAAGCCGGCAGGCAAACTCAATCTCTATCATGATTAGCAAATGGAGATTGCCATTAGCACTTACGTTACTCGCTTGCGTGCTTGTTTTCAAGCTAGGCAGCTGGTCTTTACCCTTCTCTCCATCAGATGAGCAAGAGTGGCTTGATGAGAATCGCGTAACTTTGAATGTTAGCTTGCCAGAAAATGAAGAGGAGACTGTATTAATTCAACCTGCAACCCTTGCGCAAGATTCTATCGCACATGCCAATGAATGGCAGTCCTTTATCATTAAGGCGGGTGATAACCTAGCACTGTATTTTCAACAAGCAGGACTTGATTCTAAGGCCTTGCAAGAAGTACTTTCCATCGGAAGGGATGCCCATTATCTTAAAAGAATCTATCCCGGACAAACATTGCGATTCCAGGCCAATAGCACCGGTCAATTACAAGCATTTCAGCTGGATATAGATCCTCTCACCACTTTCGCCGTTCAACGTCAAGACAATGGAAAACTCATCAGTCACATCGAAGAAAAACCCATTGAAAAAAGGGTAGCATTTGGAGGTGGCAAGATTTTAGATTCATTTTTTGTTGCAGGTAAAAATGCAAATCTTGACGATGCATTAATTATGGAACTGGCACAAGTTTTTGCTTATGATATCGATTTTGCACTGGATATACAGCCTAATGATTACTTTAAAGTTTTATTTGAAGAATACTATGTGAATGGCGTTAAAGTTGGCAATGGGCCCATTGTTGCAGCGGAGTTTGTCAACAGTGGTAAGCATTACCAAGCCATACGCTATACCGATAGCGTGGGTCAAGCCAGTTATTACAGCCCAACCGGACGCAGTTTAAAAAAAGCTTTTATTCGTACGCCCGTCCAGTATACCCGCATTAGTTCACATTTTAATCTCCATCGGCACCATCCTGTGTTGCATAAAATTCGCGCACATCGCGGCGTTGATTATGCGGCACCTACGGGTACCCCCGTGAAAGCAGCCGGTTCTGGAAAAGTTGTTTTTGTCGGAAAAAAAGGTGGCTATGGTAATGCCATTATTTTACAACATGGCGCGCGTTATAAAACTTTATATGGGCACCTGTCTCGTTTTGCGAAAAGTCTTAAAAATGGCACCGCTGTGCGTCAGGGACAAATAATTGGTTATGTTGGCAGCACGGGACTCGCCTCGGGCCCGCATTTACACTTTGAATTTCAAGTAGATGGGGTTCACCATAATCCATTGACCGTGGCATTACCCCAAGCGGAAGAAATTTCAGGTAGAACAAAATCACATTTTCTAGCACATGCCAATGATTTACTGCAATTGATGAGCAAACAAGAAAGAGTATTTCTAGCAGCCAATGAAATCTAAATTATTCTAATGAAAAGGAAGATCCGCAACTGCAGGTAGTTTGAGCATTAGGATTTTTGACCATAAAGTGCGCGCCTTGTAAGCTTTCAACATAGTCAATTTCCGCGCCGGTTAAATACATAATGCTCAGTGCATCAATAGCCATCCGTATCTTTACATTACCGGCTTGCCTTTCAATCAGACAATCATCTTCACGCGACTGTTCATCAAAGGCAAAACCATATTGAAAGCCAGAACAGCCGCCCCCCGTGATATAAACTCTTAACTGAAGGTTGTAATTACCCTCTTGTTCAATCAACTCTCGAACACGGTTAGTTGCTGCATCCGTAAGAAACACCAGATCTGACACACCTTATCCTTTTTTAAGCTTTCTATACTGGAGAACAACTTAAGGCTATTCGAGAAGATTGTCAACTACCCAAGAAAACTGTTTTTGAAACGGGGAGCCATACTTGTGCTGCTCCACTTGCAATAAAACGCTTTCCGGAACAAACCCCTCTGGAAAAGTAATTTCACCGGTAAGCTCTTGAAAATGCCTAAACTTAAAGGCTAAACCCTCATTTTTAGCAGAATCTATGTACTTTACTGGCAAATAAACCGTATTTTGCCCAATTTTTCCAACAATGGTCATCATAACGGTACCCTGCGCATATCGCTGCGCACTAGTTTGCTTACCCAGCACCAATAAGTACCGAAATTTAGCCGTAGAATCTGTAGAGAACACTTGGAAAGTCATAATATGTAATTTTTGGCTTGCGGCTGCCGTGCCGGTCATTGTTTGATAAAGCGCAACATCGTGCGTTAACTCAGAATTATGCTGTTGTAACATTTTGAGATAATGGGCAAGGCTTTTTTGGGCCTGCGTTTGAATTTCGTAATCACGCTCAAGTGCCACTAACGCCTGTTGTAACTGATTATTATGCTTTTTTAATTGCGCAATGGACTTTTCATCCTGGGGGGCTTTTCCAGATCTGGAAAGGCCAGCGTTATAACTTAAATACAAACCTATAACAAATAATACAATTAATGTTCCAAAGGAAATAGGCAGCTGTGCTCGTTTTTTGGGTTTAATAAAATCAACCACATCTATATGCTGTAACACGCAAATTTTTCCCTTGAATTGCATCCGGCTTGTTTTAAGACTAGCATGCTTTCTTTTCTTTCCCCATTTTAAGGAAATTGCAATATGTTATGGGTTAAGGCATTTCACATAATTGCCATGGTGGCCTGGTTTGCTGGTCTATTTTATCTTCCTCGACTCTTTGTTTACCATACTAGCTTAGGGGCTACAGAAAAACTCAGCTATAAACGTTTTTGCACCATGGAAAGACGTCTCTATTGGGGGATCATGACACCCAGTGCTTTATTGACACTTTTTTTGGGTTTAGGCCTTGTACACCTTTTTCATTTTTCTTTAAGCCACCCTCCTTTTTGGCTTTGCTGCAAATTGGCGCTTGTCACGCTATTAATTATTTATCATGTCTTTTGTGGCATCTGCGTCAAGAGATTTCAGTTGGGCAACAATAGACATTCCACCGGCTTTTATCGTGGGTTCAATGAAATTTCTACCGTAATTTTGATAGGAATTGTCCTGCTAACAGTTATAAAGCCAACTATTTAGATCTCAACCATTTCAAAATCATCTTTCATTGCACCACAATCTGGGCAGCGCCAAGTAATTGGAATAGCTTCCCAGACGGTGCCTGCAGGGATCCCATCACTGACACAGCCTTGTGCTTCATCGTAAATATAGCCGCATAATAAACACATATATCGTTTCATCATAGTTAAGTTCTTAACCTTTGTGTCTAAAAAGGGCGATTTTCTCATGAATAACCCAGTTATGATAGACTAGCCACCTTAGATATTGGTCAGTCAGAAGGGTTTAACCATGTCGTATTCACAAACATTATTTGAAGAAGCACAACGCTATATGCCAGGTGGCGTCAATTCCCCAGTGAGATCCTTTAAAGGTGTAGGGGGTACTCCGCTTTTTTTCTCACATGCGCAAGGCCCTTATATTTTTGATAGTGACAATCAACGGTACGTTGATTATGTCGGTTCCTGGGGCCCCATGATTTTAGGCCATCAAGATACAGATGTAATTGAAAGCGTTCAATCCTCCGTAAGTAAAGCACTTTCTTTTGGTGCTCCTACCAAAATTGAAATAGAACTTGCAAAATGCATTTGTGCACTAATGCCTAGCATTGAAAAAGTTAGACTGGTATGTTCTGGCACAGAAGCCACCATGACAGCACTGCGCTTGGCACGTGGCTATACCGAAAGAGATCTCATTGTTAAATTTGAAGGTTGCTATCATGGACATAGTGATAGTCTCTTAATCAAATCGGGTTCTGGTGCTTTAACCCTCGGACAGCCAAGCTCTCCAGGCGTTCCTGCCGGCATTGCACAAACCACTTTAAATTTAGAATTCAATAGTAGTGATGCGGTTCATGCAGCCTTTGCCAAATATGGTGAAAAAATTGCTGCCGTTATTGTTGAACCCGTAGCCGGTAATATGGGTTGTGTTTTACCCACACGTGATTTTCTTTTAACCTTACGTCAAGCCTGCGATAATTATGGTGCTATCCTTATTTTTGATGAAGTCATTACGGGTTTTCGCGTCGCTTTAGGCGGTGCGCAGAGTCTTTATCAAGTGACGCCCGATCTTACCACCCTTGGCAAAATTATTGGTGGCGGCATGCCCATTGGTGCAGTGGGGGGCAAAAAATCCATTATGGCGCATTTGGCTCCTGAAGGTCCGGTTTATCAAGCAGGCACTTTAGCCGGAAACCCTGTGGCTTGTAGTGCGGGGCTGGCAACACTCTCTAAGCTAACGGCAGAATCTTTTTATACAAAGCTTTACCAAACAACGGAAACCTTAGTCACCGGTTTTACAGAATTAGCAAAGAAACATGAAATACCTCTGCAAATCAATTGGCTGACCGGCATGTTTACTTTATTCTTTACCACCGATCCCAAAGTACATTGTTTTCAGGATGTTATGAATAGCTCTTCTGAAATTTTCAAGAAATTTTATCATGGCATGCTGGCACAAGGTATTTATTTTGGCCCTTCTGCATATGAAAGTGCTTTTGTTTCCATTGTGCATGATAAAGCGTGTATTGACCAAACCTTAGCTGCTGCTGATAAAGTGTTTGCTACTTTAAAATGAAGGAACCTTTTGATCTCATAGAAACACATCTGTCCTGGATTATTTTAACGGATGCGTTCGCTTATAAAATTAAAAAACCGCTTAATCTAGGCTTTCAAGATTTCACGACCCTTGAAAAAAGGAAGCTATATTGCGAGCAAGAGATCCTCTACAATAAGCCCGTTGCACCACAAATTTATATTGAAGTAGTTCCGCTTATCAATGAATATGCGGTTAAAATGCATCGTTTTCCACAAACTGCTTTATTCAGCGCCTTAGCAGAACAACATAAAATTACCGCAGACATGATAGGCCTGCTGGCCCAACAAGTTGCATTATTTCATCAAACCACCACCGTCTGTAACCCAGACGCCGATTACGGGGATCCTGAAATACTCTTTACCTTTATGGAGCAGAATTTTCTTGCCTTACCTGAAAATAATGAAATAAACGCCATCAAGGCCTGGATGCATCAAAAATTTCAAAGCCACTTTGCTTTATTTCTTAAAAGAAAGGCTCAGGGTTTCATTCGCGCCTGTCATGGAGATCTCCATCTTGGTAATATTGTGCTGCTTGAAAACAAACCGGTTCTTTTTGATTGTATTGAATTTAATGAGCATTTACGCTGGATTGATACCATGAATGATGTAAGCTTTCTAGCGATGGATATTTCTTATCATCATCTAAAACCGCTCAGTCATTTGTTTATCAATAAATATGTAGAACAGTCGCAAGATTACGAAGGACTATTGCTCTTAAAGTTTTATCAATGCTATCGCGCGATAGTGCGCGCAAAAATTGCCCATCTGCAGCAGCTTGAGAAGGAACAGCAAGATTATCTGGCCTTGGTCAAAAATTATATGCAATCTGAATCCCCTAGCCTAACCATTACCTTCGGCGTATCCGGTGTTGGCAAAACATTCACCACGGAACAATTATTAATGAACACGGGCGCCATCCGCTTGCGCTCAGATGTTTTTCGCAAAAAAATTGCCGATAAAAATGAACGCTATTCTGAAAAATCAACCCAGGCGGTTTACCATCATTTACGCGATTTAGCTAAAATGTTATTGCAAAATGGCTATTCGGTTATTATAGATGCAACCTGTTTACAACAATGGCAAAGACAACTCTTCATTGCCTTGGCAACGGAACTAAAACTCCCATTTACTATTCTCGCTTTACATGTGCCTATCGATATTTTACGGCAAAGAATTGCTGCACGCGGTGATATGAATGTGAATGTATTAGCGTTGCAATTAAAAACCATGGAGCCATTAACTGCGCAAGAACAGGAATTTTGCTCAAAAACGTGAAGAACAAATCATTCTGGCAGGAATACAAACATCTACTGGCTTTACCAGCTTAATATTATGTAAAGAAATATCGACACGATAAGCAAGAATTTCCACACCTGCAATTATTGCTTTGCGCAAGGTTCTACCATATTCTGAATCGATATGATCTGCTGGAAAAACTCTATCAATACCCATATGTTGAACACAATATAATAATACCGCACGATACCCCTGCTCTCTGGCATGAATTAATAATTTTAACTGTGCAACACTATGTGCGGTGGGCGCATCCGGAAAAAATCCACGATGAATTTCATCTCCTAAGGTCACGCTCTTAACATCAAGATAACAAGCCGTCCCATCTGCTTTTGCTTCTAATAATAAACTGAGACTATATTCACCTAATAACTGTGGATTGCAGGTCATTTGCTGGTATCCCTGCAATTCTTGAATCGTCCCATCTTGAATGCCCTCTATCACTAAGGGAACATCATTATGAGTATTAACACAAACTAAGTACCCAGCATCCACTTCGACAAGTTCCCAGGTTTCTGGATATTTTCTCAGTGTATTAGGGGCATAAGAGAACCATATGCGACTGCCTAGGACATCACAGCCTGTCATTGCCCCAAGATTTGGGCAATAAATGATGCGATGCTCTTTATTATCCGCCACCACTTCTGCTAAGTAACGCTTATAGCGTTTAAGCAGCACTGCTTGTGTTAAAGGACCTGAAAATTCCACGTCATTCACCGACTCTTTTATTTCAACTACTACTGTAGTCGGCATTCTCACTAAAAATATAATGTCTTATTTCCTACTTTTTTTATCAGTAATCGGCCGGTAGCCAAAATAGGGTTTTAAGTGTATATTCGCTCCCTAACGTTAGAATTGTGGGTACCTACATTCGTGGTAAGGAACTTTTTTTACCTATTGCAGTTCTAATTAAACATGATATAGATTGAATCTTACCTAGGCGTTCTGGTGCGTCAGGAGGAGAAAAACATGTCAACCGAAACAAAAGGTGGCACAACAAAGAAGAGGGCCAATGCGAAAGTGAGCAGTCCGACCACAACCCAAACATTACTCTCATATGGTGTAAAGCCGTATGAACCCAAGAAAGGGGAAGAGTACATGAGCAAGGAACAACTTGAGCATTTCCGAAAATTGCTCAATATTTGGAAAAAAGCCTTGCTCGAAGGCGGCGATGAAACCATTCATGATTTAAAATCTTTGGCCGAAGTTCCTGCGGATGTTAGTGATCAAGCCACACTTGAAGAAACCTTTGCTTTACGATTGCGCGCGCGTGATCGTGAACATAAGCTAATTAATAAAATTGATGAGTCTATTAAGCTTATTGATAATGGTGAATATGGTTATTGTGAAGAATGTGGCATAGAAATTGGCATTCGACGTTTAGAAGCCAGACCTACAGCAACCTTATGTATTGATTGTAAAACCCTCGCAGAAGTACGCGAAAAGCAGGGACGACAATAGCTTATTCCTCGTATGAAAAAAAATCATCTTTTTTTCGTGGTATTTACTGCTCTAAGCAGTGCTATACTTCTATTAGTCTATAGCAGTTTTCATTTGATACATCACAACCCAGACTTAACCAAAATTTTTTTTATTCAATGTCTTAATCCTTTAGTCTGTTATCTCTTATTAGGCAGTCTTGGGCTACCGCTCGTTTTACTTGCAAGCATTTTTGGTTGGGTCCAATTGATCCTATTATTAAAAGGCAATATTCATCCCCATCTGGGCAGTGAAGGCTTTTTTAACGTGCTTGAGACACTTTTTAGTAAAATCTAATTTCAATCAAGATTTTCTGCGAGTTGTTGAGAAAAAATATTCATATTTTGCTCAAACATTGCACGAAGACTTTGCTGCATTGAACCCCCATAGAGACAAATCATCTGCTGCAAACTATCAATAGTAAATATGGGCGGACCATTCTCTTCTTGCTCTATAATAATTTGTAATAGCGTACTATGGGTGATGTCGTTTTTAGAGCGCGCATCAATCACTTTCAGTGGGACCCGTTTTATGACTAAATTTTTGACATCTTCCAAGGTAATATAACTGCTAATCGTTGTGTCATATAAACGCCGATTAGGGTATTTTTTGATAATCCGTGCATCATTCATTACTATCTCCGGGTAATGCATATTAGGTGTAGGTAAGCGTATCAAAAAATGATCGTTGGGACTACCAACTATGGATGATATTGTGAGAGTAACTGGCTCAGCACCTCTGGCTCCGCTAATGTAGAAACATCACCAATTTTATCAACCTCTCCTGTCGCTATACAGCGCAAAATACGGCGCATAATTTTACCTGAACGTGTTTTTGGCAACAGCGGTGCCCATTGTATATGATCAGGGACCGCAAGCTTACCAATCGCTTGCTCAACTTCTTTGCGCAATTCCTGCGTTAAAGCAGCTTCCCACTCTTTCCCAGCAATTAAAGTGACAAAAGCATAGAGACTCTCTCCCTTAATGGGATGTGGGATCCCCACAACGGCCGCTTCTGCTACCAATGGATGTTGTACTAAAGCACTTTCAATCTCTGCGCTACCTAAACGATGTCCAGCGACATTAATCACATCATCCACGCGACCGGTGATCCAGTAATCACCCTGCGCATCACAATGAGCACCATCTCCTGTAAAATAAGAGCCTGGGTATTGGCTAAAATAGCTCTTAAAAAAACGTTGCGGATCGTTAAAAATAGCTCGCGCTTGGCCGGGCCAGCTTTGTTGAATGGTCAGATAGCCTGTTTGTTCTGAATTCATAATTGCCGGCAAAATCCCAAAAAAAGGACGACCTACAGAGCCAGGCTTTTGTTGGCCAATACCGGGTAATGGCGCTAATAAAATTCCGCCCGTTTCGGTTTGCCACCATGTATCGACAATCCAACATTGATTCTTGCCAACTTTATCATGATACCAGCGCCAGGCCTCTGGATTAATCGGTTCCCCGACAGATCCTAAAATTCGCAGACTATTGCGCTGACTAGATGCTAGGTTTTCATTTCCTTGCGCCATTAAGCTGCGAATGGCTGTTGGTGCGGTATAAAAAATATTCACTTGATATCTATCAATGATTTCCCAAACCAAACCGGGCGTGGGTCCTGTAATCACCCCTTCATAGATCAGCTGCGTAGCGCCATTGGCTAAAGGGCCATACACACTATAACTATGACCGGTGATCCAACCAATATCTGCCGTACACCAATAAATATCTTCAGGTTGATAATCAAACACATACCGATGGGTTATAGCGCAAAAAAGCAAATAACCGCCAGAGGTATGCAAAATACCTTTAGGTTTGCCAGTCGAACCAGAAGTATAAAGAATAAAAAGGGGATCTTCCGCTCTCATTACTTCTGGTTCACAATCGGATAATTGCCCTTGACATAATTCATGAAACCAAATATCGCGGTTCGGTTGCATATTGATAGCAGCGCCACTATTTTTGATGACAACTACATGACGTATCGCACAATGCCGGAGTGCTTCATCAACGTTCGCTTTTAAAGGGAAGTGTTTACCCCCCCGAATAGTTTCATCCGCTGTCACCACCACATCACAACCGGCATCTACAATACGTTCAACTAAAGCATGCGGTGAAAAACCACCAAAGACGACTGAATGAATGGCACCTATCCGAGCGCAGGCCAGCATGGCAATCACTGCCTCAGGGATCATTGGCATATATAAACAAACTCTATCGCCTTTTTTGACACCAATGCTTTTTAACCCATTGGCAAAACGACAAATTCGCTCATAGAGATCTTGATAGGTTATTTTTTGTTCGCGCTGCGCATTATCGCCAACCCATATAATAGCAGTTCGCTTAGCGTTCTGAGGAAGATGCCTATCCACACAATTATAACAAACATTTAATGTTGCCCCATCAAACCATTCAATTTTACCCGTGGTAAAATCACTCGTATTGACAGTTTTCCAAGGTTCAATCCAGGTTACCAATGCATGCGCTTGTTCACTCCAGAATTGATTGGGGTTCTCAATGGACTGTTGATATACTAGTTGATATTGCGCTTCATTAAGTGTTGGCTCCCTCATAGCTAAATCCTTTTATTTTTTGAATTAATGTTTGGGTTGATGGGTCAATATTATTATCAATATTTTCACTAAGGAGATTTTTCAATACATGGTTAGCAAGTTGTTTTCCTAATTCAACCCCGGGCTGATCAAAAGAATTAATTTTCCAAATTGCGCCTTGTACAAAAACTTTATGTTCATATAAGGCTAATAATTGGCCAAAGGCATAAGGCGTAATTTTTTCAAGTAACAACATATTGCTAGGTTTATTACCCGGCATATGACTATGCGCTGACTCTACATTTTCACGGCCTTGCATGAGCGCCGCTGCCTGTGCAAAACAATTTGCCACCAATTGTAAATGTTGTTCTCTTAAAGCCGTGTTACTTTGTTTAGCAACAATAAAATCAATGGGAATAAAATGCGTTCCTTGATGTAATAATTGATAAAAAGCATGCTGGCCATTGGTGCCCGCTTGTCCCCAGATAATAGGACCGGTTGCATAATTAACCGGTTGTCCTGAGTGCTGTACGCTTTTACCATTACTTTCCATATCCAGTTGTTGTAAATAATCTGGCAAATAACGCAATTGATTCGCATAAGGTAATATCGCTAATGTGGACGCTTGCCAAAAATTAATATACCAAATACCAATCAGGGCTAATAAAACAGGCATATTTTCAGCAAATGGCGCAGTACTAAAATGTGCATCCATGGCTCTTGCGCCGGCCAGGAATGCTTCAAATTGCTGCATGCCAATACTCAGCGCTAGCGGTAAGCCAATGGTTGACCAAATGGAATAACGTCCCCCCACCCAATCACAAAAAGTTAAGATATTTTCTGGGCTAATACCATATGCTTGTGCTTTTTCAGGGTTTGCGGTCACCGCGATAAAGTGTTTATCTACATTCTGTTCTTTGAGGTGAGTCTGCAGCCAAACTCTTGCAACGTGCGCATTGGTAAGCGTTTCCGTAGTCGTGAAAGATTTAGAAGAAATAATAAATAACGTGGTTGCAGGATTTAATTGTGCCAACAAAGTGGCAATCGCATTGGGATCTATATTAGAAACAAAGTGCAGTTTAAGAGAGGTCTGTTGATAATCTTTCAATGCTTCAACTGCCATTAAGGGTCCTAAGTCTGATCCCCCAATCCCTAAATTAACCACATCCGTCATATTCCCTTGTTGAATACGTTGCACCATTTCTGCCATTTTTTCTTTTTGGGCTTGCACCACGGGTAAGAGTTTATCCGCTGCTTGACGCATCGCTGTGTGCAAGGCGGGACGGCCTTCTGTGGTATTGACGGGATGCCCGGAAAAAAGTTGTTCAATCGCTAACTTCAAACCTTTAGCATCTGCCAGTGCCAAGAGCATGGTGAGTATTTCACTGGTAATAAAGTTCTTAGAATAATCTAAATGTAATTGATCAACACGGATTGAAAATTTTTCTGGACGCTGCATGTCCTTTGCAAACAAATCAGACAATGGTTGCTTGCGCATCATGAGGGCTGCATCTTCTAACACTTGCCAAATTTTTTGATTATTTTGCATAGAATATCCTTCAAATAAATATAAATCAGGTGCTATTTCAGCCAACGGCAACAAAACAAAAGCGCGATGTTCAATCCCAGGATGTGGAATGGTAAGCGTCTCACTTTGAATTTGATGCTGACCATAAAGTAACAAATCACAGTCTAATGTCCGCGGCCCCCAGCGCTCTTTGCGGACCCTGCCATGGCACTGCTCAATGGCTAATAATGCGGATAATAAAGCATGCGGCGAAAGCTGGGTTGAAAGTTTTACCACCGCATTAATAAAATCCGGTTGTACCATATCTCCCATGGGAGGTGAACGATATAATGAAGAAACTTTTAATACTTGCGTTTGCGCTATGTTCCCTAAATCTATTATGGCTTGTCGAATATGCTTTTCAGGGGAATCAAGATTACTGCCTAAAGCAACATACGCTTCTTCCATTAGCGTCTCACCGCACTAAGGGCTTTCACTAATGCCCGACGTTTTGTCGCATCTCCCGCAATATACGCTTGCCACCATTGCGTTAACGCATCAATCTCCCTACCTTCTCCTGCTTGGGCACGCAATTCCAAAAAATCAAAAGCTGCACGAAAGCGGGGTTCTGCCATTAATAAATGGGCGCGCTTGCCATAGCGTTTATTTAACCGCATTTGTAGCAGCCAAATTTCTCGCGCCCCTTGAATGATGCGTTTAGGAATACTCACTCGACGAATTTGTTCCTGGACAACCTCTTCAATGGCTTGCATTCTGGCAGGAAATAGCGGCAACCCCTCATCCAGAAAGTGCTGAGCACGAATGCAAATGGGATACCATAAAAGCGCCGCCACAATAAAAGCCGGCGTCACTGGTTTTTGTTGTTGAATACGCATATCAGTATTATGAAAAACAATTTTGAGTAACGCATCCATCGGATAAGTGGTTTGCTGCAAACTCTGGTAACTTGCAGGAAATAATTGGCCAAACAAATCATAATCTATTAAATGATCATAAACCGCGCGTGCCGCCCCTGAGTGAAACATTTTTAATACTTCTTCAAACAATCGGCTCGAGGAAACATGGCCAATTAAATCTTTTAATTTGGTCATGGGTTCTGTCAATTCTTTGGATAAGCTAAAATTAACTTTGCAGGCAAAACGAATGGCGCGCAACATACGAACGGGATCTTCTCGATAACGTTGTTCCACTTCCCCAATCATTTTCATACGCTTGGCTTTTAAATCGGCAAACCCACCCACATAATCCACCAGTGAGAAATCTGCAATGTTGTAATAAATGGCATTGATTGTAAAATCTCGTCGCCAAACATCTTCTGCTAAGGTACCATAAACATTATCTCGCAAAATCATGCCTTGCGCGGAGTGCACGACCTCTGCACAGTCATCTGTTTTGCCACGAAAAGTCGCTACTTCTATAATATCATGGCCAAAATAAACATGGGCCAAACGAAAACGTCTGCCAATTAACCGACAATTGCGAAAAACCCGCCGTATTTCTTCGGGTTTGGCATTGGTTACCACATCAAAATCTTTAGGATGCAAACCTAATAAAAGATCGCGCACACCGCCCCCCACCAAAAAAGCTTCATAGCCATGCTGATTGAGCCGGTAGAGTACTTTTAATGCATTCTCACTAATATTCTTACGAGAGATCCCATGTTCACTACGTGGAATAATCCGTGGACCTCTGCCACTCTGCACGGCACTATTAGGAAGTATGCCAACTTTTTTAAGGAAAGCCCTTATCATATTTAGCTCATTTATTTTCTGTTTGAGTAAGCAACTCAGGTCGGTATAATACCATCACTCACCTAGAATGACAGAGCACCCTCTAACAATGGATAGTTTATTAAGTCAGTCTCTTAAAGATTATATTATTAACACCACAAGCCCCGAAAGCACACACTTACAAAATTTACGCAAAGAAACGATGACGCAAACAGCGGCTCCTCAAATGCTCTCGGGACCTGTTGAGGGCATGTTATTACAATTCTTGGTAAAATTATTAGGTGCAAAACACTGTTTGGAAGTGGGGACGTTTACCGGGTATTCTGCCTTACATATCGCCAACGCCTTACCACTTGATGGTAAGCTGATTACCTGTGAAAATCAAAAAGAACATGCGGCTATTGCCCAAAAGTATTTTGATTTAAGTCCGCACGGTCACAAAATAACCCTGCGTCTGGGTGATGCCATGCAAACCTTACCCACGTTGCATGAACCCTTTGACTTG
This sequence comes from Gammaproteobacteria bacterium, assembly GCA_013288185.1. Lineage (GTDB taxonomy): Bacteria > Pseudomonadota > Gammaproteobacteria > Berkiellales > Berkiellaceae > Berkiella. The sequence goes on along the minus strand of JABDCK010000003.1, from coordinate 44,093 downwards.
ATATTTCTTGACGCCGATAAAAGCAATTACCCTTTGTATTATGATTTGCTTATCCCCAAGTTACGCACCAATGGGCTGCTGATAGTGGATAACGCGCTCTGGAAAGGTAAAGTCATTGCGCCGCAAGATAAGCAAACCATGGCGATTGATGCGCTAAATCAGAAGGCACGTCACGATCCGCTAGTCCAGACCGTGATGCTTTCCGTGCGTGACGGCATATTGCTCATTCGTAAGGGTTAGCCTTTAATGACGCCACAGGCAAGGCGCCCATCACCACCACCCATTGGCGGCACATCCTTGTAAGTATCGCCGCCCACATGGATCATTATCGAATGCCCAAGGATCTCTTTTAAGGTTAACCGATGTGCTATGGTGGTTGTTTGATTATTTCCTTTTTTATCGACCACTAAATAGGGTAAATCGCCCAAATGACCTTTACCTTCTGGCCCTAAATGTTTATTGGTACGGGCAGGATCTAAATGTCCACCCGCAGCTTCCCCTGGCATCCATTTGCCATCTTTTTCTAGCCCATTACAAGAAGGATTTACATGAATATGAAAACCATGATTACCAGGTGGTAAGTCTTTCAACTCCGTTCTAATCACTAAACCCTTATCGCTGTCTTCAAATGTTATAGTCCCGATTTTTTTGCCAATGCCATGTTCTTTGACATCATCGGTTAAGAGATGTACATCGATAGTTTTTTCAGCGTGCCCATAGGCACAGGTTACAGAAATAAGTATTGCGCCTAACATTAGGCATTGATTCCATTTCATAACTTTTCCTCCAAGATAATAATTCTGCTCTTACCCATCCTATCCAATTTCATAATAGTTTCCCAGTATGGTAAATTCGCACCCATGACGACATATATCAATATTTCCGGGTATAAATTTACCCAACTAACAAATCTTGAGGCTTTGCAAGAAAACCTTAAAACGCACTGCTTAGCCCTTGGCCTCAAAGGCACTATTTTGCTCAGTACTGAAGGCATTAATGTTTTTCTCTGCGCAAAGCCCGCGGCCATTAAAAATTTTATAGATTATTTACCAGAGAGTGGCTTACCCAGTATTACTTTTAAAGAAAGCCAATCGCCAAAAGTACCCTTTAAACGCATGCTGGTTAAAATAAAATCCGAGATTATCACCATGGGAGTTCCGGAAATTTCGCCCATAACGCATCCTGCCCCTCATCTTGCACCCACCACTTTCAAACATTGGCTAGATGAAGGGAAAAAACTGGTCATTCTAGATACGCGCAATGATTATGAAGTGCAATTGGGAAAATTTGCAAACGCGCTCGATTTACATATTCAAAATTTTCATGACTTCCCTGATGCGATTGCGCAATTGCCGGATGAATATAAAAAGTTGCCCATCGTCACTTATTGTACGGGCGGTATTCGCTGTGAGAAAGCTGCGCCTTTGTTAAAAGCAAATGGATTTCAAGAAGTATATCAATTAGAAGGCGGCATTTTAAAATATTTTGAAGAATGCGGCAGTGCGCACTATACTGGGGATTGTTTTGTCTTTGATAACCGCGTTACGCTCAATGCTCAATTAGAGCCCACGTATGATTGAAACAGAACGTGCGCAACTTTGCATCATGCAACCTGAACATGTCAATATGATGATGAGTTTTACGCAACTCCATGAAAAAGAGTGTTTAACTTGGATAAACGAAAATATTGCACAAGAACAGCAGCGTGGCTTTAGTATCTATAATGTCTTTCTCAAACAAACGCAAAAATACATTGGTTATTGTGGCTGCAATGACATTGAACTCGCCGGGTTCCCTGAAGTTCAACTGCTGTGGGATCTTTATAAGAAATATAAAGAGGATGATATTGAAATTGAAGTAGCCTTTGCGTTACGGAATTATATCTTCAAGCATTTTGATATTCATTCGCTGGTTTCTTTGATTCGCACTACCGATATTCCAGACACCTATATAGCAGAAGCGATTGACATGGAAAATGAAGGCACGCTAAATATTGATGGGCAGAAACATTTTGTCTATCGGGTAAGCCGTAATTCTCCTAAGTTTTTAGCTTCTTTTGGGGATGGGGAATCTTGCGTGTTAACATCTACGTTAAATTATCGTGAAAATGCGCCAAGCCCCGTTAAAAATTTAAAAAGACCGAGACCACGGCCGAAATAAAATATTTATTTCTTCGCCGCGACTTGACAACTTTGATAAAAAGCAATGATTTGATCATCATCTTGAATTAAGCGCAGTGTTTCATCATGCTTATTTTGCCATTCCTGCTCAGTCATGCCCTGCGCAAGTGCCGTTTTTTTAAATTCTTTCAGGCCCTGCACCACAAGAATTTTTTGCGCTCTTTTCCATAACAAGGGTTGCACGAGTTGGCAATCCAGAATATCAAACCCTGCTTGTTTGGCATAATAAAAAAGCTTCATACCAAAATCACCGTCTCTATTTTCTCCATCCTGCTCTGTATGCGGTGAAGGTAAGGTTGGCATATACCCCGTCCAGGCAAAACTCGAAGGATAGGCAAATGCAGCACTAATAATGCCTTCTTCACCAATATAAATTCCGCCAGAATTTAACGTATCATAAAATAAACGAATGGTTTTACGCGGCGAATGTAAATGGTGCAACACAAAGCGACAATAAATTAAATCAAAGGTCAGATGAAGATCGAAAATATCATAGGCAGATAAACATTGGTAATCAATATTTTTTAATCCTTCGGTAATCTTTTTTGCAGCTAGCAATTGGTCTTCACTATTATCAATTGCAATGACTTTTCCTTCTGGGCCAACCTGCGTTGCAAACCAACGGCTCATTACGCCTGTACCACATCCTACATCCAGCACGGTCATACCTGGTTTTATATATTTTTGCGTAAACGCTATAGTGCTCTGGTTAAACGCCAAATCCAATAAATCAAGTCCTTGTGACCCTTGAGGACCTACTTCATATTCATAAACTTCTTCTTTACTCATGGGGTTTCCGCTATAATTAGGGTATAAATGTAGTATAGGGTGTGGCTATGGGTTTAAACAATGTTCGGGCAGGTCTTTATGTTCCTGATGATATCAACGTCATTATTGAAATACCGGCGCACAGTGAACCTATTAAATATGAAGTAGATAAAGCCACAGGCGCTTTATTCGTAGATAGATTTATGTCTACCTGTATGCATTACCCTTGTGATTACGGGTATATACCCGGAACATTATCCGATGATGGCGATCCCGTTGATGTCTTAGTTATCACTCCTTTCCCGGTGAATAGAGGCTGCGTTATACGCTGTCGCCCTATTGGCATGTTACCTATGACCGATGAAGCCGGAGAAGATAGGAAAGTGCTTGCCGTACCCGTGGATAAATTAACCAATATCTATCAACAGGTGCATGGACTCAAAGATCTACCGCCCCTATTATTAAAGCAAATCTCCCATTTTTTTGCCCATTATAAGGATTTAGAAGAAGGTAAATGGGTTAAATTAGCAGACTGGGTAGGTGCACCAGAAGCCAAACAAGAAATTCTAGATAGCATTAAGCGCTATGAACAAGCCTCCGATAAGCCGGCTTATTAATTACACCTAATCCTTTTATCGCTTTTTCCCCCACTTCTATCGATAACCGCGTGACAACCCTCTAGTAATATTATATGTTAGTTAACATCCATTTTACTTTTAGAGGGAAATCCTATGCCATTATTCATACCGCACGCAACAGAAGCAGAACGAGAAAAATTTGCAGAAATCATTCGGGTCGTGGAAGCACACCGCGCAGAGATTATCAAAGAAGGAACGCCAGAAGCACAAGCGCAATTGGTTTTAAAGATAGCAAACGCCGTGGGTATACGTATTACTAAGGATCAAGCGAAAATTGCTTTAACTGAATCAGCCGAGCAAATTGAGAAGATGGCCGCACAGCATAATCTGGAATTGCACCGTGATGTTAGAATGATGCTACACATGGCCGCTGTGGTAGGGTTCATCGGAGCAGTCGCTTACGCACCTGGCGCTGTGGCAGGTTTTACTGCGCTGAATGTATTAAGAACTATCGTTTCTACCATAACGCATAGAATGACTCCACGTTGGACAAACCTTGCCATATATATGTCAATGGAACTTTTAAAAAGTACCCTACTGCCAACGGAAACTATCGGAGAAAATGCTTCTTACGCACTTGAATTATTAACGGTGAATGGCATCTTCAGAGAACAATTTAATTTACTATCACATGAATTTGGACTAAATCTGCCGGCTTCAGTCGCTGCACATACGGTGTTAAGTGCCGGTCCGGCTGCGACGCTCGGTTTTGTTGCAGATACGGTGCGCATGGTACGAGATCCAGAATTTTTTGAAATTGCCTCACATCTTCTCGTTTTAGATCCTTCAGATGATTCAGCTGAAGCTGAAGAAGTTGATGAATATCCGGGATTGTTTGATGGGGCATTTACAGGCCTTTATGATCGCTTTAGGAAATACTTTTCTGGCGCTGCTGCGCCAGCACCAGTCGTTGTTCAAATTCCTGCAACAGCTGGTGTTGCCGAAACTGCTGAAGCTACCGTAGCCGCAGTTGCAGAGCCTGTAGAAAAGTTAGCAAGAGCTGCTACCCCTTAGTTTTCCTCATAAAACCTAGCGTTAGTTTTATAAATAACGCTAGGTTTCCATATAATTACTTCATATTATCACTATTTTCCTATAAGCTGTGATGATTATGACTCAAACCAAATTAACAAAATTTCATTGTGTTTTGCTTACCTGGCACCTCGCTTTGCCTATTCTATCGAGTGATATTTACCTGCCTTCACTTTATGAAATGGGGAACTTCTTTCAAGCAAGCCAATATCAAGTTCAGCTTACATTGAGCTTATATTTTTTATGTTTTAGTGTTGCGCAGTTAATCTATGGCCCTTTATCCGATTGGTTTGGCAGAAAGCCATTATTGTTAATCAGCCTTTCTATTTACACTATGGGAACATTCTTTTGTATCCTTGCGCCTTCTATGCGGATTTTTTGTATCAGCCAAGTTATGGATTTCTAAAGTAAAATCAAATTTACGCGCAGTTGAATAAAAGAACATACACCCTCCTCACATTTTCACCGTTGAGATCCCTTCTTTCCGTTTTTCGCTTGTTTCCATCGCTACTGTCTCTACTGTTAGCATTCTTCTAATGTCACTAAATACTAATACCGGCGCGACAACGTCTTGCTCAGTCTTTAATAATTCAGATCGCCAATGATTTAATGCTTGTCTTGCCGTCCATCGCTCCTCTCTAAAACATGCCATCATCCCTGCCCAAGATTCCTCTCTTGGTGCCGTAAATGGCGTTATACCATATTTAAATGCAAACAAGGTGGTCCCTAAAGCATAGACATCATTTGCAGAATGCGGTTTAAGATATTCTATATGCAACCCATCTAATTCCTCTTTTTTAGAAGGCGGCATATTCTCAAGATAATGTTTGGCAAGCGTAGAACAAGACTTAACCGTATATATTCCAGGATATTTAGACGAATATCTGAATTTTGGTGCATGCGCAACCCGAAGTTCTGGCGTTTCATAATCAAGGGTAGCAATTGCTTGTTGGCGATAGGCGGGAAGCGCTTGCCAATATGCATTGCCCCAATCTGTAAATTTTGCTTGAATATTCTCATTTTTTCCGTAAATTATGATATTCGTTTGCTTAATATCTTGGTGCTGACAATTATTTTCATGCATAAATTCCAGCGTCTGAAAAAGCTGCACCCCCATACGCTCAAGGCTACCCATTTTAAGATTTGAATAACAAAGATTTTTAAGCGGTATTCCTCGGCGTGCAAAAACATGTTGAAAATTTTCTCTCTCATGTTCTATTTGTGGACCTAAGATACACAATACTATTGATAAGGGCGCTTCTGAAAGTGCTTGTAAGCGCCAAGGAAGCAATATCTCATTTTCAAGATCTTCCTTGTCACTCTCACCACTAAGTTGGGTTAATAAATCCACATAATCTTCTAGCCCTTCTTTGCCATCCAGTCGAAGGGCGCTAAAGCATTCTTTTTGAGCCCCTGAAAAAATAGGTTTACTATTAAAAACATCATCCAGCGGAAGAATAAAATAATATTCCCCATCAGGATCACGACAAACATATAGTTCTGGAACTGGAAACCCTTCCTCAATTCCTATTCTCTCTGCACCATTATGAGCAAGCGCATTTAAAGTTTGTAATATTTCTTCCCCAAACCCCAAAATCTCTGCAATTCTATCTGATATAAAATTTTCATAACAAAGCGTAAAAAATTCCGTGAAAGGCCACCTTGATTGATTTTTTGCAAGCCTGTCTAGCGCCGCTTGAAGCTGAGCATTCAGCAGCAATTCCGTTTTATTCATATCGCAACAAAGTAACATATACCTTCTTCACACTTTTTTTAATAACAAATCATCAACCACGGTTAATGGGATCTCCATAAAATCACGCTCTCTATCAATACAATTTTTTAACTGTTCTGAGGCATGCTTAATCTCAAGTGGGATCCCTTCTTTCCCTGCATTATCATCTGATGACCAAGATGCATCTCGGGTTTTCTTATCTGGCCATCGGGAATAGGCAAGCCACATACCATTTTCCATTTTATGTAGTGTTGAACCCAGCGCGCCTCTTTTCTCAACAAAATAAGCTGCAATTTGATGCCATAATTTTTGATATTCTTCTTCTTTTTCAGGTTTAATATACGCTTGATAGATAACTGCAAACATATTAACTTCCTAATTTAATAGCTGTTTTTAAAAAATTGTTTAAAATTAGCACTTTCCCTCTCCCAATTTTGGGAGAGGGTGCCCGACTTGTCGGGCGGGTGAGGGCTAATTAAACCGCATTTTTATCCTTTAATTCATTATATATTTTTTCTAACACTGCTGGAATGTTTTGCAGCACTTCATTGTTCCAAAAACGAATCACTTTATATTGTAAAGATTCTAAATAAATAGTTCTATTTCTATCATAAAGTTCATTATCTAAATGTTGCGATCCATCTACTTCAATGATTAATTTACATTCTAAACATACGAAATCAACAATATATGGCTTAATGATAAATTGTCGCTTAAATTTTACATTACAAAATTGCTTATTCCTTAAATACCGCCATAATTGTCTTTCTGCTACAGTGCTGTTCTTTCGCAGATTTCTTGATGCTTCCAGCATTTGCATTCTTAACCCTCACCCGCCCGACAAGTCGGGCACCCTCTCCCAAAATTGGGAGAGGGAAAGTGCTAATTTTAAACTATAGCTTTAAAAAATAAAGACGACAAAAAAAATTACAAAATAACCTGCACGGTAACTCGCTCGGTAAAGCGACAAAACAATTCCCATGGTATGGTACCGGCATGTGCCGCAACTTCTTCTATGGGTAAACCATCACCCCATAACATTACGGGATCACCAATTTTTACTTGTGGGAGCGCGCTAATATCAATAGCCAGCATATCCATGGAAACACGGCCAACGGTACTTGCACGCTGACCATTCACTAAAACAGGTGTGCCATTTTTAGCATGCCAAGGGTAACCATCCCCATATCCTATTGCAACAATCCCAATTTTTGCAGAATTTTTCACATTTTTCCAAGTACCACCATAACCGACACATTCTTCTGGATTAACGGTTTGAATAGCGATAATTTCTGAACACAGCTGCATGGCCGGCATTAAATTTAATGATGCGGCACTTACCTTGGGTAAGGGCGATGCGCCATACAACATTAAGCCTGGGCGCACCCAATCTGCATGACTTTGTGGCCAGGCGATAACACCCGCGGAATTTGCTAAGCATTTTTGACCAGGCCGCTCACCAATTAATTGAGAAAATTGCACACATTGTTGTTGCGTCAAGTCATGTTCTGTTTGATCTGCATTAGGAAAATGGGTCATAAAACCCAGTAAAGTAACCTGTGGCATTTCAATTATTTTACGCCATGCAACATCAAATTCAGCGACGGGAAATCCTAAGCGATTCATCCCCGTATTAATTTTTAACCAAACTTTAAAGGGTTGGAGGGGAAGTTCCCTATAATTTTGCAGCGCTTGGATCTGTGCCCAATGGTGCACCACTACAGTGAGTCCAAAAGCCTGCACTAATTCTAATTCTTCTGGCCGAAAGATGCCTTCTATTAAGACAATATCTGTTTTGATACCTGCTTGACGCAATCTCAATGCTTCTTCAATGCAGGCAACCCCAAAAGCATCTACAGATTTCAACGCTTTAGCAACAGGTATTAAACCGTGGCCATACGCGTTGGCTTTAATCATGGCAAGAATTTTACTCTGGGGCGCTAAGCGTTGCACTTGCTGTAAATTATTCAGCAAAGCTTTTTGTGACACTTTTGCAATAACATGACGCCCCATTTTTCTCTCCTAAATTGGGATAACATGCTCGGTCATAAAATTATCAAAGCGCGTATATTGGCCTAAAAAGGTTAACCGCACGGTACCAATCGGTCCATTACGTTGTTTACCAACAATGATTTCTGCCGTGCCTTTATCCGGACTATCTTCATGATAAACTTCATCACGATAAATAAACATGATTAAATCAGCATCTTGTTCAATTGCACCCGAATTATGATTCACCAGACCATCGGATAACCATGAAGCAACACCCGGAACGGTTAAATCAAATACCTCTTGCTCTCCAGCAGGTTCAATGCAAACAATCGTATCCCAAAATAAATCCGATTGGGCTAATTGTTTTAACTTGGATGAATGTAGTAAATTTGCATACTCCAATACCACTTCACGGGAAGGTGCAAAGGAAAAATGCGCGCTTCCTCCATAAGAGGTTCCTCGTAATTTAGCCATCATTCGTTGAGAAAGACCTAGTTGCGTCATTGTATCCTTAACTTCCGCAAAAATGTTCTGAGGCAAAGTATCAACATTCGTATTAGGTTGAATGGTCAGCAAATGCTGTTCCAGGCGACGTGCGGGTTCAACCCTGGGACCAAATGCCCCTATCACTTTGAGAAATTTCAATTGTTGCTGCGCACCTGAAACATCAACACTCCAGATTGGATTACCTGTTTTTTGTATCACTCCTCTTAATCGAGTCAAAATTCCTAATCGCAATAATAAGGCTTGCACATCTCTTGCTAACCGCTCTGAACAAGTTGAAAAATAAACACGAGTCGCTGATTTTCCTGTTTTTCTCAGATAGATGCATCCATCTGTTGCCCATATGTGTCTTAAAAATAAAGCCACTTGAGCATCCGAAAGAGAAAAAATATCTTGGGGAACATGCTTTTGAATAGAGCGTTGACCGAAAATACCTAAATTTTTAAGCCAAGCGCCAACGCCCTTAGGACTCCAACGATTACCATTGCCTGCAATTATCAATTGATGCCAAGTGCCCGTAGGACCCTCAGCACGCGATACGGTTGAACCCATATATTCAGCAGCAGTCCTCACGGCTTCACTATTTTCTTCAGATGCTGTGGTATATCTCAGTGGTTGATGTTTAATATAACTGCCATCACCAATTAAATGCGCTAATAAGATGATAGCTTGATCGTCCCATTGTTTGGACGGCGTACAAGGCAATTGCCTTGCCAATGCAATTCTCTCACCTGCTTGCATTTTTTCTATTGTCTTCCAACCCGTGTCGCTGTAAATTCTATGTTCTTTGGTAGCTCTTAAAACACGACCTGATGCCGTAGTTAATTTATAAATCGGTTTCACGCCTTTTGACCACACCAAATCACTTTTAGCCGCTATTATTTTCTGTTCAGGAGTCATTGCCAATACTTCTGGGAAGGTGCCCACTAATTCCTGAATAGGAACTCTGCGCCCATCCGCTAGACATACTAACGTATCCCCTGTTACGCACTCCCGTAAATCCGACATCACCGGCCGTTTATTTGGACGCTGCTCTAGGCTACGATTTAACTGCGATAAGGCAATGACCGGAATATTTAATTCTTTGGCCAAGGCTTTTAATGAACGAGAAATTTCTGAAATTTCCGCCGTGCGGTTTTCCGCGTGACCTTGCACTTGCATCAGTTGCAAATAATCTACCACGATAAGACCCAACGGCCCCTCTCTGGCGACTCTTCTGGCACGCGCACGCAATTCCATGGGAGAGAGTGCAGGCGTTTCATCAATATACAGCTTAGCGCCACTAAGTAACCCTACCGCAGAGGTTAAACGGGTCCAATCTTCTTCTGCAAGTTTTCCCGTACGTAATTTATTCTGATCTATACGCCCTAAGGAAGATAACATCCGCATGACTAAAGATTCACCTGGCATTTCCATACTAAATACCAAAACTGATTTTTGACTGCGAATCGCGGCATGCTCTGCTACGTTCATGCCAAGAATAGTTTTTCCCATGGATGGCCTGCCGGCAATAATAATTAAATCCCCAGGTTGCATACCCGTGGTGAGCCTGTCCATATCACTAAAGCCCGTAGCAATGCCCGTAATGGGGGTATTGTTATGAAATCTTTTTTCAATATTATCCAAGGCTTTGGCGACAATGGAACGAACATTTTCTGGACCCGAGCCACGGATGCCGCGCTCGGCAATGTCAAAAACTTTCTTTTCTGCATCATCTAAAATTTCTACACTGGCACGGCCTTGGGGATCAAATGCGGATTGGGTAATTTGCGTTCCAACGGAAATTAATTCCCGTAAAATGGCTCTTTCATACACAATATCTGCATAAGCCGCAATATTAGCCGCACTCGGGGTATTTTTCGCAAGCTCTCCAAGATAGGCAAGTCCGCCGACTTCTTCATGGACTTCCATTTTCCGTAAGGTATCTGCGACCGTGATCACATCTAATGGCTGGTTCTCTGAAGTCAGCTTTGCCATGGCTTGAAAAATCAATTGATGATCCCGACGATAAAAATGCCTTTCTGTGATTCTATCTGCGATAGTATCCCAGGCTTTACTATCCAGCATTAACCCACCGAGAACCGCTTGTTCCGCATCTAAGGAATGCGGAGGGACTTTCAGCTTGGCTGCGGCTAACTCAGGTTCCCGCAGTGTTTCATTTTCTCTAATCACAGCGACATCCTTGAAAATATTGATAAATAACTAAAAAATAGACACAAAAAAGGGAAATAACGAATTATTTCCCTTATTGTGGTATGAAATAGCACAAGTCGCAATTGGTGCGCTCGTTAATCACCCTTTCTATCAGGGATAATTGACACGTGCGCAGTTGCAATCACATCCGCATGCAATTGCAATTCAATAACGTAACTACCTAAATCTCTTAAAGGTCCATTGGGCAAACGAATTTCTTGTCGTGTGACTTCAATGCCTTTTTCTTTAAAAGAGCGCGCCAAATCAATAGTCCCGATAGAACCATACAACTTACCTTCATCTGCAGCTTGCGCTTTAATGGTAATTTGCACATTATTAATTTCAGCCGCGCGTTCTTGAGCAACCCGTAAACGATCTTTTACCGCTTGCTCTAATTGTGCGCGTTGCCCCTCAAACTTAGAAATATTATCTTTGGTTGCGGGAACCGCTTTGCCTTGTGGGATTAAGAAATTACGTCCAAACCCCTTAGCTACCTTGACTTTGTTACCAAATTTACCAAGATTTCTGATATTTTCAAGTAATATCACTTCCATTTTAAACCTCCAGTGAACCCTTAATGTCTATCACAATAAGGAATTAACGCTAAATAGCGAGCATATTTAATTTCTCTGGCCAACATATGCTGGTAAATATTTTTTACCCCAGTAATACGGCTAGGTACAATTTTTCCCGTTTCTGAAATATATTTACGCAAGAATCGAAAATTCTTGAAATCAATAAATTCCACAGGGATCTTTTTTGATGTAAAAGGACAATATTTCTTTTTATTGCCACGAAACCACGGCTTAGACATATTCTCACGCTCCTAAATTTCAAGTTCTTCTTCTTCAGAGATCATGGCACGATCACCACCACGCTCCATACGTTCTTTATCTTCATCAGAACGAAGCATTGCGGAAATTTCTGTCAGTGCAGTATCTCTTTCTAACATCAAATAACGCAATATAGCATCATTGTAACGGAAAGCGTGTTTAAGCGCGTCTACAGCCTCATTGTCACATTCTACATTCATTAAAACGTAATGGGCTTTATGTAGCTTTTTGATAACGTATGCTAACTGTCTTCTGCCCCAATCTTCCAAGCGGTGGATTTTTCCTTGGTTCTTTTCGACAATCGCACGGTAACGATCAACCATGGCAGTAACCTGCTCACTTTGATCAGGATGAACTAAAATAACAATTTCGTAATGACGCATATGGTCTCCTCACGGATTTACAGTGCTCATGCAAATTAAAAATAAGCCAAGCACAAGGAGTTAACTAACTTTTTTATTTTCTCTAAAGAGAACGGCGTAGTTTAGTAGATTGTTTTTTCTAACACAAGCGCTGGCGTTGGCACTCATACAGACAAATTCCCGTAGCCACGGAAACATTTAAACTTGCAGTTACACCCAGAAGGGGAATACAGGCAATTTCATCGCAAGATTCTATGGTTAAATGCTTTAACCCCGTGCCTTCCGACCCCATCACTAAGGCAACGGGGCGTTTTAAATCTACCTGTGCCAAATTTTTAGCATGGGCTTGCAAGCTTGTACCTATTACCCATACACCACGCTTTTGTATTTGGCCTATAAACCGCACCAGATTACCTACTGCGATGATGCTAAGTTTTTGATCTGCCCCACAAGAAACTTTGCTAACAGTGGCATTGAGAGAAACCGCTTGTGCGCGCACCACCACCACCCAATCAACGCCTAATGCTTCTGCACTGCGTAAACAAGCTCCTAAGTTATGGGGATCTTGAATGCCTTCCAACAAGAGAAGTAAAGGCGGTTTGGCTGCATTTTCAAGCCAGGTGTAAACCGCATGTTCATCCACCGTTTGGGTATTGCGCATTTTAACAGCAATCCCCTGATGATGGGTGCTTTGGGTCAGCTTATTTAATTTATTTTCTGATAAATATTGTACCGTTAACTTTGCTTCATGTGCTTTTTCTAATAACACTTGCAACCGTGTATTTTCTGCTTTTTCTTCACAAAACAGGCTTAAGATATTTTCTGGATGATGGTTCAACGCAGCCATGACAGCATGGATGCCATAAATTACTTTCGCTTGCGCCATTTCTTTTTCCTGCGTTCTTGATTCTTGGTTTGCTTGCTGGCGCGAGTGAATTTTTTTGAATCTTGCTGAGTATTAGCAGAAGGTTGTAATAATTCTAAATCAATTTTTTTGGCTTCAATATCGACGCGCACCACTTTAACTTCTAACTTATCGCCCAAACGATAAACCGTGCGCGTTCTGTCACCCACCATGCGGTGGTTGGCTTGGTCATAATGAAAATATTCATTACCCAAAGCGGTTACGTGAACCATGCCTTCAACATAAATATCTTTCAACTCAACAAATATACCAAAACTGGCCACACCACAAACGATACCAGAAAAATGGGAGCCCACTTTATCTAGCATGTAATGACATTTTAACGCTAATTGCGCATCACGCGTCGCATCATCTGAACGCCGCTCCGCTTCTGAGCATTGCATGCCCAATTTCTCTAAATCTGGTTTGCTGCCGGGTTTTTTATTATTTTTACTATATAAAATATCAACAATTTCTCGATGTACTAACAAATCCGGATAACGACGAATGGGCGAGGTAAAATGCGCATAATATGGATACGCTAAACCAAAGTGACCAATATTTTTAGGCGAATATTGCGCCTGACTTAACGATCGCAGCATCACGGTTTCTATAATATGCTTGTCTTCCCGTTTCTGCACTTTTGCCATTAAAGCAGAAAAATCTTTAGAAGAAGGAGCATCCCGTCCTGGCAAATCTAAGCCTAATTCCGCTAAAAATTCTCTTAAAGAAGATAATTTTTCCTTGGGTGGACGGTCATGCACACGATACAAGGTAGGACGCTTGTGACGCAGCAAGAATTTTGCCGCACACACATTCGCCGCCAACATGCTTTCTTCAATCATTTTATGGGCTATATTACGGCTTCTTGGCACAATAGTCTTAATTTTACCCTCTGCATCAAAAAGAATCTGTGTTTCTACGGTATCAAAATCAATTGCCCCACGTTTTTTTCTTTGTTTATGTAGCACTTCATATAAATCATGCAATGCTTCAACATTAGGCAAAACCGCTGCATATTTTTCACGCAACCCGGTATGGCCACGCAACATTTCTGCCACTTCTGTGTAAGTGAGTCTTGCTTTAGATTGCATAAGTGCGTGATAAAAAATGGAACGTTTGAGTGTGCCGTGTTTATCAATGCTCATTTGGCATACCATACTTAACCGTGGCACATTAGGTTTTAAGGAGCATAATTCATTGGATAATACTTCGGGTAACATGGGGACAACGCTATTAGGAAAATAAGTCGAGTTGCCACGCACACTGGCTTCTTTATCAAGCGCACTGCCAGGTTTAACATAATAACTCACATCGGCAATCGCCACCCATAAACGCCACCCTCCAGCAGGTTGCGCTTCACAATAAACGGCGTCATCAAAATCTTTTGCATCTTCACCATCAATGGTAACTAAGCCTAATGCGGTTAAATCTTTACGTCCATCCTTATTCTTCACTTCTTTGGGGAGTTTTGCACATTCTTGCAATAAAGCTGGAGGCCATTCATAAGGAATATTAAATTTGCGTAATGCAATATTCACTTCTATCCCTGGAGTAGAAAAATCTCCCAAAACTTCTACAATTTTGGCAACCGGCTCCACATGATGCGCGTATTTTTCATCTCTTAATATTTCAACTTGGACAATATCCCCATCTTTAGCGCCATTTTTCATCTCTTTGGGCACAATGATATTTTGGCTATATTTACGATCAAAGGGGATAACTTCTAAACGCACACGTGTTTTCAGAAAGCGACCAATAACCTGCGGCACGGTTGCTTTCAATAAACTCAGGATTCTGCCTCTGGCATTCCCTTCCCGATCAATTTCAATGACTTGTACTTCTATCTCATCGTGATGATAATAGCCCCGTAACATGGGACCACTGAGGCCAATAATTTGGCCATCTTCACTGCGCAAATAGCCTTCCCCTTCACGTTCAATAATCAGTAAGCCTTTGCATACTTTGGCATTGGCCAGTGGTACATAGCCTTGGGGGGTTTTGAGCAATTGGCCATCGCGTACCATCGCTCTTAACCGGCGGCGCAAGCCCTCTATTAAATCCAGATCGGTTAATTCAAAATGTTTGGTTAGGGCATTGCGTTTTACGGGCCCACCCCATTTTTCCAATACCATGAGAATGAATTCCCGGCTTGGAATGGGGGTTTCATAATTTTCTGCCTCGCGGGCGAGAAAAGGATCGTGTTGTTTATCTGAATATTTTTTTGCCATATTACTTTAGGTTGACTTCTGGGTTGACACACGTTAGATTTCCCAGCCTACGCCGGGGTGGTGAAATTGGTAGACACGCAAGTTTCAGGTACTTGTGGAGGAAACTCCTTGGAGGTTCAAGTCCTCTCCTCGGCACCAACGTTCCATTCACTCTTTCACTCAAATTTAGTTAGCATTATAGTTTCTTTGCGATCCGCACCTGTCGATACCATTGCAATCGGAACCTCAACTATTTCAGCTAGCCTCTTAAGGTATTTTTGCGCATTTAAGGGCAGCGCTTCCCATGTTTTAATCCCTCGCGTACTTTCTTCCCACCCAGGCCAGCTTTCATAAACCGGCTCACATTGCCCGAGTAGCTCTGTATCCAAGGGTGGCACATCCCAGGTTTTCCCCTGACATTGATATTGGGTGCAGATTTTTATTTCTTTTAATTCATCCAAAACATCTAATTTGGTAATTGCCAACCACGATAAACTATTCAACTGCGCGCTACGTCGCAAGGCAACGGCATCAAACCAACCACACCGACGTGGCCGACCCGTAGTCGCACCAAATTCTTGACCCACTTTTGCAATGTGCTGACCAATTTCCTCTTTTAATTCCGTTGGAAAGGGTCCACCGCCCACCCGCGTACAATAGGCTTTGGTAACCCCAATAATTTCATCTAAAAATCTTGGACCAAAGCCACTGCCCGTGGCCACACCACCTGCAGTAGTATTAGAAGAAGTCACATAAGGATAGGTGCCATGGTCAATATCTAATAATGCACCTTGCGCGCCTTCAAAGACAATTTTTTCATTGTTCTGATAACTTTTGGCTAGTAACGCCGGGACATCTATCATTAAGCCGGCTAAACGTTCACGGGCCATTTCAGCTTCTTGTAAAATAGGCTCTCTGGCAATGGCGGGGGCTTGATAATATTGGGTGAGCACAAAATTATGGTAATCCAATATTTCGTCTAGTTTTTCAGCAAATTTATCCAGATTTAATAAATCCATCATCCGCAAAGCACGCCGTGCAATTTTATCTTCATAAGCAGGCCCAATACCACGACCTGTGGTGCCAACCGCTTTTGAACCTTGTGCTTGCTCACGCATTTTATCTAATGCCACATGATATGGTAATACTAACGTTGCCGCACTGCTGATGCGTAAACGATCCATCACGGGGATCCCTTTGGCAATCAATAAATCCATTTCTTCTATTAAGGCGCGTGGCGAAATCACCACCCCTTGACCTAAAATACATTTTACCCCTGCATGTAAAATCCCTGAAGGAATTAAATGTAAAACCATGCGCATCCCATCAATCACCAGAGTATGACCTGCGTTATGCCCACCCTGAAAACGCACGACTAATTGCACATGCTCTGTTAACAAATCAACTATTTTACCTTTACCCTCATCGCCCCATTGGCTGCCGAGGATCACCATTGTTTTCGCCATGTTTTACTGCTCTTTTTTACCTACGTTACTTCGCCGAAAATACTTAAAGAAAGCATCATCGGGTTTGATTACTAGCATATCACCATTATTCTTAAATGTCTCACGATACGCTTCCAAACTTCTATAAAAGCTATAGAATTCTGGATCTTGGCCATAGACATCTGCATAAATCTGCGCCGCACGGGCTTCTCCATCCCCACGAATTTGATTCGCTTCACGCTCCGCAGTCGCTTTAAGGACTGTCACTTGCGCATCTGCATCCGCACGAATAGCTTCTGCGCGCGAGCGCCCTTGTGCCCTATGTTCCGCTGCTACCCGTTGACGCTCTGTGCGCATTAAATTAAATACTGCCTCACTGACTTCTGGTGGCAAATCAATCCGGACAATGCGTGCATCCACAACCTCAACCCCTAAGGTTTGAGCAGTGCCATTAGCATCAGAACGGATTTTATCCATCACTTTTTGTCTATCTTGTGAGACTACATCATTTAATTTGCGACGACCAAATTCGCCACGCAAACCATCAACAATCTTTTCTCGCAATAACCGTTCTGCCCGCACTTTACTCCCACCCGTAGTGGTATAAAATTTAGCAAAATCCGTAATCCGCCATTTTGTAAACAAATCGACAATCAATTCTTTCTTTTCTTGCGTGGGAATACGCGAAGAAGAAATCTCTAAGGATTGAATACGTTGATCAAAAATACGTACACTATCTAACAATGGAAATTTATATTGCAATCCCGGACCTAACACCATTGGTACTTTTGTTTGGGGATCAACTACCATTTTACCTAAACGCAATACAATGGCACGCTCCGTTTCTTTAACGATAAACAAACTCAAACCCATCATTAATACAACAACAACCACCGCGCTGATGATTGCCGTTTTAGTTCCACCTTTCATAATACTACTCTCCATTACGATTTGGGCGCTCAGCCTCTTCATATCCTGGACGCTCATGATGCACAAGCGGGATCATTCTTTGATGAGATTTTTCACTGGCGCGCGCATCCTCTTCTTCTTTAGGTTGTAACTGCGGTTGTGTATTTTTTTGCAATAATTTATCTAATGGTAAATAGATTAAGTTGCCACTATTCACATCGATAAGCACTTTTGGCGTATTGGAATAAACCTGCTGTAAGGTATCAATATAGAGTCTTTCTCGCGTCACTTGTGGCGCGCGCCGATATTCCGGTAAAACCTTAGAAAATTTTGCAGTTTTACCTTGGGCTTCCAAAGTCACTTGCGCTTTGTAAGCACCGGCTTCTTGCAAAGTCCGTTTTACCTGACCTTCCGCAATGGGCACAATTTTTCGAGAATAAGCTTGTGCTTCATTAACCAAACGTTCTTCATCTTGCTGTGCTTTAATCGCATCATCAAATGCAGCTTTGACTTCTTCAGGGGCTTTGGTTTGTTGCATTGCCAAATCTGAAATCTCGAGTCCAGATTTATATTTATTTAAGTTTTGCTGAACTTGTTTGCGAATTTCCAAACCAATTTCACTTCTCCCACTGGTTAACACTTCGTTTAACGTAGATTGGCCTACTACCGCGCGTAACGCACTTTCAGATACTTGTTCTAAGCTTTTTTTAGGCTGAACCAAGTTGAAAAGATAATCACGCGCATTATTAATACGATATTGAACTGCAATTTCAGCACTGACAATGTTTTCGTCTTTGGTAAGCATCGCGCCGCCATGCTTACTGGTCTGTACTTCTTGCACATTGACGATTTCTCTAGACTCTATAAAAGGAGCAATCCAGTGCGGACCTGGCCCCTCTGTTCTAACATAACGCCCAAATCTTAAAACAACGGCTTCTTCTGCAGGTTCAACCACATAAATGCCACTGAGGCCATAAACCACCACCGCAATCGCCCCAATAAGTGCAGCACCATAAGTTTTACTGGAAGTAGGTGGTTTGAAGCCTCCCCCGCCACCTTCTTTGAGACCCAATAAGGTGCGGATTTTGTGCGATAATTGACGCAATACTTCATCGATATTCGGTGGTCTACCCTCTCCTTGTCGACCCCAAGGATCTTTTTTCTTATTTTTTTCATCCCGATCACCGGGTTCATTCCAGGACATGCGCAACCTCTTTTTTAAAATGCCGTAAACGTGTGTAATAATTCCGTATGTTGCTGACAAAGTCTTTCCCATTGCATTCTTGTTGTTTTAATAACCACTTTCCATCCCCCTTCTTCACTCAGGGTTTGCGAAACAACTATGTGTAATTTGTGAAGCTGGGAATGCAACTGCCCTTGGGCAGAAGACAAACATAATGTGCCATACACTATTTCGCTGCTAAGCCTACCTTGCAAAGCCGCTTGCAGCAAATCCAATCCTTCTTTACTGAGTGCTGAAACCCAAATTTTAGTTATCATACCATCTTTTTCTCTTTCAACGAGACCCGGATAATACCCCTGTTCCGATAACAAGTCAGCTTTGTTAAACACTAACAGTTGCGGCACCTCTTGCGCACCAATTTCTGCAAGCACTTTATTCACTTGATGAATATTTTCTTCATATTTTTCATCATGGGCATCAACCACATGTAATAAAATAGCGGCGTTGGAGGTTTCCTCTAAGGTGGCGCGAAAAGCATTAACTAAGGTATGGGGCAATTGTCGAATGAAACCAACCGTGTCAGCTAACACAACATTACCAATTCCTTTTAATGGCAGTGCACGTAACGTAGGATCTAGGGTTGCAAATAATTGATTAGCTACCCAAACATGCGCACCTGTCAATGCATTAAATAAAGTCGACTTACCTGCGTTGGTATAACCCACTAAGGTGACGGTTGGGATATCTGCACGTTGGCGTACATGCCGGCGTTGTTGCCGCTGCTCTCTTACCTTCAGCAAGCGTTTTTCTATGGTGGCTATCCGCGCTTTAATTAAACGCCGATCCACTTCTAACTGTGTCTCACCAGGGCCACGTAGACCAATCCCCCCTTTTTGACGTTCCAGATGCGTCCAGCCACGCACCAGACGTGTAGACATATGCTGCAGTTGTGCGAGTTCTACTTGTAATTTCCCTTCAAAAGTATGCGCGCGCTGGGCAAAAATATCTAAAATTAAACCTGTACGAGACAGAACGCGACATTTTACATGGCGTTCAATATTTCTTTCTTGTGAGGGGGTTAATTCATGATTAAAAAGAATAAGGTTTGCACCATGAAGCGAAACCACTTCTAAAACTTCTTCTAACTTTCCCGTACCAATAAAAAATTTAGGATCTGGCTTGTCACGTACACCCAATACCGTTGCTACAGAAGTGGCCCCTGCAGCAAAAGCTAACTCACTAAATTCTTTTAAATCAGGTTGTTCAGCGAGTTGGCGAAAAGTAATATGGACAAGAACAGCCCGTTCCCCACTGCTAGGCCGCTCAAACAACTATATTTTGCTCCTTAAGAATTTCCTGCGTCGTTATCATCGCCATTTTGACCTGGCATTGATAGTTTGGTGGAAATATTTTTAGCAGGTACCACCGTTGATATTGCGTGCTTATAAACCATTTGACTAACGCTATTCTTTAGTAAAATGACAAATTGATCAAATGATTCAACAAGACCTTGCAATTTAATTCCATTGACCAAATAAATGGAGACTGGAATTTTTTCCTTTCTCAAGGCATTAAGAAAAGGGTCTTGTAATGATTGCCCCTTTGACATTTTTTGCTCTCCTTATCTTTTATATGCGCTTCCCTTAGCTAGACCATACTACCATGGTCTAGGAATATTCATAAAGCCCATTATTGTGTTCGTCTCTTTGAGAATAAAAAGGGGCTTTATTTAAAATAAGCTGAACTTCTGAGTCTGTGGGTATTTCCCATTTTGGGCTCTGCAAATATCTTTTCAAGAAGACGGCTAACGCCAAAAATAAAGCAAACACTATGAAATAGCGAATCGACATGAAAAAATCAAACAATTTTTGCAATAGGGTCGGTACTTGAGGTCCAGGCCATTTTTCTAAGGAGGACACTAAAGCAGTTACTCCTTCCAATGTTGCTTTGCTTACATTGTCTATAGCGAGCGCCGGTAAAATGATTCTTTCCTGAATAGTTCTGAGTGTTTCAATCATTGCTGGTGTTTGCGTGATATTCTCACCCAAAACAATCCTGCTTTCATCAGTCAATACGTTAATCACCAAATAAGCGGTTACTTTTTCCGCTCGCTCTTTTGCAACGCCTGGATGCCGTAATTGCCATTCATCAACTAAATTCCTGGCAATGGTTTCAATAGCGGGTGCTTGCGCATCATTAACCAAAAACACTCTTACATCAATATTTTCATTTTTAGCCGTCTGGGCTAATATTTTGGCAATTTTTTGTGTAAGCGTTTGCTCCAAAACACCTTCTGTACCCATGACCCATGCTTGTGAATTAGCGATCATTTCATTGGCAACAGAACCACTAGGGCAACAAAGGCTTAACATGAGGATAAAGATTTGCAGGAATCTTGACATAACTACTCCCCCGAAGGAATTCTTTGGTATGGAAGCAGTTTACTACCTTAATCTACAGACTATCAATAACATTCTGATAAACGCGTCCCAAATAAAGACCAACGGCAAACTATTGCGCATTTAAATTAGCTAGAAATGGAACAAAGGGTGCCTGGGGTTTTCTATGCAAAAACAGGGGGTTAAGCAAATTTTGGGGAAATGCACTTATAAACCGATTAAAATAACCTACTTGCTCGTCCAATACTTTGGCCGCAAAGTCCAGTTGCTGCTCTCGCAGTATTAATTCTTTTTTAGTCATAATATAGCGACGATTTTGTGCTAAAGCAGGATAATTGGCTTCACATTTTTGCATTGCTAATAAAGCAACCACCGTATCCTTTTGTGATACTTGCAATTCTTGCAGGGAATGACTGTTTTGCGTCTCTTGATATGCATGCATTAATAACTGCGAAACTTGCGTTTGCGGCGCATTTTCTTTAACTAATTGCGCAAACTCGGGCAAAAGCTGCGCGCGCTGTTGTGTGTTTTGAATAATGGTATTCCAGGAGGTTTGGATTTTTTCTTCCATAAAATGAAGCTTATGTAACCAACTTCCTATGGCAAGATAAATTAAGAAAATGCCCAATATTCCCCATAAGATCTTTTTTACCTTGGGCTCTTTAAAAAACCTGCCACACTCATCCATTATTTTCATTTATATGCCCCATCCTTGCGCAACAGCATAGGTTTAGTATACCTCTTGTCAACGCGGTAGTATAATAGGCTTGTTAGTAATTGAGATAAATAAAGCAATCTGTCATGCATGAACTGATAACACTTCGCCGTGAGCGCGTCTTTATGCTCCTAAGCGGCATCTTCCTCGGTACTTTGGGCATCATCAATATATTAGGGCTAAGCCGTTTTATTGATGCCAGTATTACCTTTGGCGATTGGACCATTCCCATGATTCTCCCCTTGGGCGTATTACCTTATCCCATTACTTTCCTCTGTACCGATATTATTTCTGAATTTTATGGTAAGCAACGCGCAAATCGGGTTGTTTGGATAGGGTTAATAATTAATCTTTGGATTTTGCTTATTTTATGGCTGGGCGGCTTGCTCCCTCCGCATGTCCCCTTAGATCCCAATACCCATTTACCCGCATTAAATCACCCAGACTATGCCTTTTTTAAAATTCGCAGCTTTACCTTTGGGACAGTGATTGGCTCTATGCTGGCCTATCTGGCAGCGCAATTTCTGGATGTGCATTTATTTCATTTCTGGAAAAATCTTACCAAAGGCAAACATCTATGGTTGAGAAATAATGGCTCTACCCTCATTAGCCAACTTGTCGATACCATAATTGTTATTTCAGTTGCTTATTATTTTACCCAAGCCTTACCCGCCGACACTGCTTTACCCACGCTCATTTTGGCAAGCTATACCTTTAAAGTGATGATTGCATTGCTAGATACTATTCCCTTTTACTTGATTGTTTTTGGTTTGCGCCGCTATTTTAATGAAACTCCGCCAGTCACCTTTGAAATCCACTATGGTTAGATTTGGCCAACTGCGCAGCCAGGTCATTTGCCGCTTCGCCAATTGTCTAGTAGCAGCGATGGCTTTTTCTCTCATTTGGATAAAATCATCTTCTCCTTGCAAATATCGCCATACTTGCCTATACCCAACCGCTCTCAATGCTGGCTTTGATAAATCCAAATCTCCCCGCGCTCGCAACTGCTCTACTTCCGATATTAAACCTTGCGCCAGCATATTATCAAATCTTTGCTCAATACGTTGATGCAATTCACTGCGCAAAGTGGTGAGTGGCATTAAACCGATATTAATAAATTGATAATCTGGCACGGATTCTTTGGGCTGCGCCAACCAATAAGACATGGGTTTGCCGGTCATTGCATAAATTTCTAAAGCGCGCTGTATGCGTTGTGAATCATTGCATGATATACGCTGCGCACTAATAGCATCCACTTGCTCCAGACGCTGATACAGCGTTGATAATGCTTCTTGTTGTAATTGATGGCGAACAAGAGGAGAAGAAACCGGCAATGGAGATAAGCCCTGCTGCAGGGCTTTAAAGTATAACATGGTGCCGCCCACTAATAAGGGGATTTTTCCCCGCGCTACCGTTTGCGCCATAACTTTTAAAGCGTCCAGGCGAAATTGCGCAGCACTATACGCACACGCTGGATCTAAAAAATCCATCAAATGATGCGGGATTTCTGCACGGTTGGTTTTATCTGGCATGCCAGAGCCAATTTCCATGCCTTGATAAATCTGGGCAGAATCCACATTAATGATTTCAACAGGTAATTGCCGCGCTAAAGACAGTGCTAAATCTGTCTTACCAGAGGCAGTGGGACCCATTATACAAAGTGCAGAAGTCATAGCCTTGGGAAAATACCATAAAAAAGTTAGGTTGTAAACAAATCAGCCACTTGGGCATGGGTCAAATGTACCCATGGCCCCTGTGGTACTGTTTCTATCCATTTTTTTAAAAATTCCGGGGTATGGGGAAAAGTGATAGGTAAAATCTTCCCACATACTTGGCATAACGTATTAATATCTTGTTTTATAGCAGTACTCACAATGGTTTGTAATAACCTTTCATCTACCATCCCCTCCAAGCATTGTGGTTGCTGCAATAAGGTTATATGCGAATTTTCCGCACGGAATAAGAATCCAACTTTAGCTAGCATGGCAATAACTTCCGCCGATATCCCGCGCGCTTTGATTGTCAGCGGGAACAGCAAGGGCTGGGAAGGAATATTGCCCCAATGCGCTGTAAAATAAAAAGACGCCAGGCTTTCTTTGGCTTTTATCAAATCAACAATAACTAAGCCGGTATCTGTTTCAAGCAACGTATAACGCTGCACTGACCGTGCAATAACATTTTCAGATGATGGCTCAGTAAACGACATTTTAGGCGCAGAGCAAACCGATTTTTGCGCCAAAGGTTTAGTTTCTTGCAAGGTTTCACTTAAGCATTTGCTAATAAAATCATGCACCAGCCGTGCTTGACTGAAGCGCACTTCATGTTTAGTGGGATGCACATTAACATCAATATCTTCCGGATCTAACGTCAAATACAGCACATAACTGGGATACGTGCCTTCACACATTTGCGGAAGTTGTTGGTAAATCATCTTTATTGCATGATTCACCACTCTGTCTTTAATGGAACGACCGTTAACAAAGAAAAATTGACAATCCGCTTGGCGTTTCGCAATCTGGGGCAATCCACCCCAACCTCTTAAGTGTAAGCCGGTAGCTTGCAATTCTAAAAATATGGCTTGCTCCATAAAAGACTGACCACAAATTTTTGCAACGCGCGTTGCCTCTACTGTGTTGTTATTAACGCCCGCATAATAACGTATTTGCCGTGATTGATGCTTGAGATAAAAACTCACCCGTGGGTTACCCAGCGCTAAACGTTTTAATACTTCATCAATGGCTTGGAATTCTGTTTTTTCACTGCGCAAAAATTTACGCCGTACGGGCGTATTATAAAATAAATCTGCCACTTCTACCGTCGTGCCGGTGGGATGGGCTACCGGAAAAACCAGCGGAGTTAAATCAGGACCTATTTGAATTTGCCATGCGCTGTCTTGGTTTTGCGTTTTAGACATTAAACAACAACGTGAAACAGAGGCAATACTGGCCAAGGCCTCTCCTCTAAATCCCATGGACGTAATTGCGGCTAAATCCTTTGCAATCCGAATTTTACTAGTGGCATGACGAGAAAAAGCCAAGATGAGATCTTCTTTGGTAATCCCACACCCATTATCTCGCACACGCATTAAGTGCAAACCACCGCCTTCAATGTCCACTTCAATTTTGCTGGCGCCAGCATCTATACTATTTTCAACCAGCTCTTTAATCACAGAAGCAGGTCTTTCCACTACTTCTCCGGCAGCAATTTGATTGGCCAAGAGCGCGTCTAATTGAATAATCCTATTAATATTCTGGCTCCATTTTAGCAACCGTCCAATCTTCTGGGTATTTTACCGGGGTCGGACGTTTCGCGACATAATTTTTTACGCCGTCTAACAACGCCGTAGCCAGGGCTTGCTGATGTTGTGCATTGACTAATTTGGCCTCACCCCGTGGATTTGAAATAAAGCCAAGCTCCACTAAAACAGAAGGAATATCGGGGGATTTTAAGACCATAAAACCCGCATGTTGTACAGTTTTGTGATGCAAATCTGTCACTTTGGATAAGTTGGAAATTAAATGACTGGCTAATTCCTGACTGGCAGTTTGACTAGCAGTTTGTGACAAATCTAATAACACAGAAGCAAGCACAGTGCTTTTATCTTCTAAACTCACGCCGCCAATTAAGTCCGCACGGTTTTCTCTTTCTGCCAACCACCGTGCGGCTTCATTACTTACGCCTTTTTCAGATAAAATAAATACTGAGGCCCCTGAAACACGCGGATCTTTAAAACTATCGGCATGTACAGAAATAAATAAATCCGCGCCTTGCGCGCGTGCTAATTCCATGCGTTTGCGCAAGCCCACATAATAATCGCCATTGCGAATTAAAATGGCTTGCATTTTAGGTTGGGCATTAATTAATTTTTCCAATTTCCGCGCAACCGCTAAAACCACATCCTTTTCTCTTAAGTGATGCTTGTGCCCAATTGCGCCAGTATCTTCTCCGCCATGCCCAGGATCAATGGCGACAATAAATTTGCGCAGGGTTGGATTTCTTTGCATTTTAACCACCTTGACTGGTGTTAGCCCATTTAAATCCACCACCAGACGATGCCCATAGGCGGCATTGGGTGACAGTAAAAAATTGACGGGTTTTACCGGCTGGCGCATATCTAATACCATTCTCAACTTGCCCTTTGCTTGCGTTGAATAGCGAATGTTTGCAATGGGGGTACCCTGTAAACTATGTTGGTTAAATTTTGCTCTATAATCCACATCGGTAAAATCAATCACCACCCGATAAGGGTCCTCTAAAGTAAAAATCTTATATTTTGCATTACCTGACAAATCAAACACTACCCGCGTACTTTGGGGAGAGGACCAAACACGTATTCCATGAATATTTTCATTAGCACCTGCTGCAGTTAAAAAACTCAGCATCGACAACAGGGTTAAAATCCTATTTAAGCCTTTGTAATGCATCCTTTCCTCTATCACTCCCTGACTCTATGATGACCGACCGTGTCGTCTCCATAATTTCAATCCGAATAGTTAAATCACTTTTGGCTATGCCAGGAGCTTTTTCTGGCCATTCAATAAAGCAAAAAGCGTCATCTTGAAAATAATCCCGAATTCCCATAAGTTCAAGCTCATAAGGATCTGTGAGCCGATAAAAATCAAAATGGTAAATAGGGTGCTGCTGCAATGTGTAGGGTTCCACCAATGTGTACGTCGGGCTTTTCACAATACCTGTATGCCCCATTGCTTGGAGAAAGCCTCGAACAAACGTGGTTTTCCCCGCCCCCAAATCACCCAATAAATAGACAATCATGCCATTTACCTGCAGTGCCCTGCAGGCTGCATATAATTCAGCACCCAACTGTTCCATTGCCTCTGGCTGCGCTAGTGTCTTTTTAAACATTGATTAAATCACGAATATGTAAAAATAAATCACTGGCTACCATGCCACGCACGCCCAGTGATTGCTCCAGCGCTGCTGCCCCCGTATGCACGCATACCGCAATTTTAGCCGCTTGCAGCAATGATAGCCCTTGCCCTGCCAAGCCGCCAATTAAACCTGCTAAAATATCGCCCGTGCCGCCGGTTGCTAATATGGGAAAACCACCCCCATTGATAAAGAGTTCTTTGCCATCAAAAATAATAGTCCCTGCCCCTTTAAGTACAATCACGCCACCATATTTTTTATGTAACGCTTTTGCTGCAGCGATTCTATCTTGCTGAACGCTGGCGGTGGATTGGTTCAATAAACGGGCCGCTTCTGCTGGGTGCGGAGTTAACACCCAATTGGCACGCTTGAGAGCAACATGGGCTAAGATATTCAGACCATCGGCATCTATCACTAATGATTTATTCAATCCTAAGGCTGTTTGAAAGAATTTTTCTGCCCATGCGGTTTGCGTCAACCCCGGCCCTAATACCAAAACGGTCGCTTTGTTTAATAGGGCTTGCACTTTCTTAGGGTGCTTGGGTCCATAACACATTAATTCTAGCGCACCGCGCGCTAAAAGAGGAATGCTTTCTGGCGCAACCACAACGGAGACTAATCCCGCGCCTACCCGCAATGCGGCTTCTCCCGCCAAGGCTGGAGCCCCACTATAGGACATCTGACCACCGCCAATCACAACTACATGACCATTATCCCCTTTATGCGCGGATAATGGTCGCGGTGACAAAGCACGTCTGCTTTGCGCATAATCTAAACGGATAGCCGTAGGCTCCATCGATTTTTCAATAGTCAGTCCCAAGGCATCAAAATATAACGCTCCCACCACATCCACCCCTTGGTGACAAAGGAGGCCTATTTTTAAAGCAATAAATGTCACGGTGGCACTGGCATTGACCGTAGGCTCCAAACAAACTCCGGTATCTGCGTTTAGGCCGCTGGGAACATCGATAGAAAAGATTGGGCGTTTGGAAGCATTCATGGCCGAAATGGCTTGTGCAAACTGCGGCGCAAGTGGTGCGTGCATGCCTGTCCCTAATACTGCATCTACAATAACATCTGCGGTAAAAATCTGTCCTTGAAAGGGGATAATGGTGCCCATTGCAAGCCAGTCTTTGCGTGCAGATTTTGCCTCAACCGATAACCTTTCTGCGTGACCCTCACCTACTTGATAAACGGTGACTTTTAATCCCGCGCTGTGCGCTAATCGCGCGAGTACGAAGCCATCACCGCCATTGTTGCCCACCCCAGCGCAAAGTGCTAATGATTGCGCGTCAGGCCAATGCTCCCTTAAGATATTAAAAGCCGCTTGGCCTGCCCTACACATAAGTTCATAATTGGCATACACACTTTCGTAAGATTTTACGGCCTGACAGGTATATAACGCGAGCGGCAAATCAGTCACTGTTTTTCTCCACTTTTTCAGAAATTTTAAAAAAGCAGTTGCGATAATACCGCAATTCTTCCAGTGATTCTTTAATATCATCTAAAGCACGATGGCGTGATTCTTTATTAAAGCCATTAAAAATTTCAGGCGCCCATATTTTTGCCAATTCTTTCACCGTGCTCACATCTAAATGGCGATAATGAAAATATGCTTGGAGCGTTGGCATTAAACGGCTTAAAAACCGCCGGTCTTGACAGACCGTATTGCCACACATGGGCGAAACGCCCTTTGCCACATACTTTTGTAAAAAGTTTAACGTTTGTTTTTCTGCTTCTTCTAGGGTGATATTACTTTGTTTAACCCTTTCCATGAGCCCTGATTGACCATGATGTTTGGTATTCCATTCATCCATTTTAGCTAAAACTGCATCCGGCTGATGAATCACCAAATTGGGTCCTTCTGCGAGGATATTCAGATGCGAGTCGGTAATCAAGGTAGCAATTTCAATGATATGATCGCGCTGCGTATCTAAGCCAGTCATCTCAAGGTCTATCCAAATTAGCGCATTTGGCTTATCATTCATTTCCGTTCCTTTTTCAAAAGTTAACTATGGGCAAAAAGCCACTTACGCATCGTCAAGTAACACGGCAAAAAGCCATGCAATCACAACGGCTTACTGCAGCATCAGACGCTCTCCAACCCGGGCTTTTAATCGCGCATTACGGTACCACCCTGATTATAGAAAACCAAGCAGGAGAACACTTTAATTGCACACACCGTCAAAATTTAGGTGCACTGGTTACTGGAGATAAAATTATTTGGCAGCAAATTGATGAAGCTACAGGCGTCGTTGTAGCGTGTCAACCCAGGCGTTCTGTCATCATCCGACCGGATAGACACCAGACTAAACCCATGGTTGCCAATGTCGACAAAATGATTATTGTGATGGCCTTAGCACCTATTCCATCAGAAACCACCTTAGATCGTTACTTAGTGCTGGCTGAGACTTTGGGCTTAACACCCATAATTTTAATGAATAAATGTGATTTAGCGGCTGCAGATCCATTACCTTTGGAATACTATCAAACCCTTGGTTATAGGTGCGAAAAAGTTAGTGTTAAAACTTGTTTTGGCCTGGACAATTTAAGAATGACCCTGAAAGACACTACCAGTGTTTTAGTCGGTCAATCGGGGGTGGGAAAATCTTCATTGTTGCAACGTTTAATCCCAGATGCGCAAGTACAAATCCAAGCTATAGCCAAACAACGCAGTGGACGCCAAACCACGAGCAGCACCCGACTTTATCATTTACCCGAAGGCGGCCATTTGATCGATTCTCCCGGCATTCATCAATTTAATTTGCGCCATTTTACCAAAAACACGATTGCCATGGGCTTTAGAGAATTTCAGCCCTTTTTAAATCAATGCAAATTTCGCAATTGTACCCATGTTAATGAACTAGGTTGTGCGTTACTGGCAGCGGTTAATGCAGGAAAGATTGCCCCATCACGGTTACAGAATTACCACGTGATTACTTCCGATTTACCCTAAACCGTGGTATAGTTCGATAACTATGCAATATCCTTTAGCCGTTTGGCGCCAATATTATCTTCCACAGCATGCCCTCACCCGATTTGCCGGCTTGGTTTCTCATTGCCAAATTCCTTGGTTGAAAAATTGGATCATTAGGGATTTCATTGCCCGTTATGGAGTAGATATGCATGAGGCACTGGAATCCGATCCGCGCGCTTATGCTTCTTTTCATGATTTTTTTACCCGTCATTTAAAGCCATCACTGCGTCCTATTGATCACCATCCTGAAGCTATTTGCTCGCCCTGTGATGGCACCATTAGCCAGATTGGTAAAATTGAAGAGGGAATGTTACTACAGGCAAAGGGGCATCATTTTTCATTAGAGGCCCTGTTAGCAAACTCTCATGACGCAAAAAATTTTACCAATGGCCATTTTGCAACTATTTATTTAGCTCCCAAAGATTACCATCGTGTTCATATGCCATATTGCGGGTCCTTGCAACGTTTGCGCTATGTACCTGGAAAATTATTTTCAGTAAATCCACTTACAACACAATATGTAGAGGGTTTATTTGCGCGTAATGAACGTGTTATCACCTTATTTAAACATCCCGCTGGTGACTTTGCCGTTATTTTAGTGGGTGCAATGCTGGTTGGCAGTATGTCTACACGCTGGGGTGGTTACCTAACGCCACATCGCGGTAAAGATATTACCCAAGTTGATTACCCAGATACGTCAGATCAGCACATAAAATTAGACAAGGGCGATGAAATGGGTTACTTTTCTCTGGGTTCTACAGTAATATTGTTGTTTGCTGAGAACATGCGCTGGGAAAATGCTTTTACTCAGCAAACTAGGATTGTCGTTGGCCAAAGGATTGGTCAGTTTCTTAAGTGATTTCCGCTTCTTAATTAATCAAGAGGAAACCAATGACGCCCATACAAATACAATTCTGTAAGGCGGTTGTCGAGGGGAAAATTGCACTCGCGCAAGAACTACGCCCCAAAGTTAATATATTTCAGGAAAATAGCTTTGGTTGCAGTCCACTCCTTTTTTGTTTGTGGGCTTCTTATCAAAAAAATCCTCAGGTGATTAATCAAGCACTATGGTTAATGCAAGAGAAAAATGCCGCTACACTCGTATGCGCACCGGATATCAGCGCTGTTGCTGCTTCTGTGGATTTAAGTGTTATTCCGCAGTTGCAATCCCGCATAATGATTTTTTTACAAAGCATTTCGGTACATGTTGCTCCCAAAGCCTCCACATTTGAAGCCAAAGTAAGTGCACAACAAGTTTTTCTCAATGATGCCTTAATAAATGCTTGTCAAATGATGCTAGGTACCTTTTTAAAAGAGTGCGATTCTAAAGTAAAGTTAACCTCTAAATTGCTAAAAACATTAAAAGAGCATCATCCTACAACCTTTGAAGATTATCTTAAAAACAACAAAATTAACCAACCGGATACGGTTAAAAAACTCCTTGCCGCGGAAAAAAGGCCAAAAACAGAAACGGATTCAGATGCACTGTTGGCATCCTTACAACAATTAACCTCGGCCCTTTCAAAAGGGTTGCAAAAAGAAACAAAAATCAGCAATCCTTATATTCTTTCTTCGCGCACCTATTTACCCAGCGCATCAAGACCTTTCTTGCGCCCCTCTTTTAAAACTACTTTTAAAATAAAGCCTAATTAATTATGCCCGCTCCCAAGCAAAAGGGAGCACGTTGCTAATATCTTTTTCTTGTAGCTTGAGCATTAATAATCTATCAACGCCCACCGCAACTCCACTACACGGGGGTAAAAAAGGCAATGCGGCTAATAACGTTTCATCTACTGGCAAAAGCTCCTGGTTGAACTGTTGGCGTTGTTGCAAATCAACCTCAAAACGCTGTCGTTGTTCTTTAGCACACGTCAATTCATGATAGCCATTGGCTAATTCTACACCTTGATAATAAAATTCAAACCGTTGGGCCACCCCATTTTCAATTTTTGCTAAGCTGGCTTGTGATTGCGGATAACCAATAATCACTTGCGGACACGTTTTCCCCAAGTTTTTTTCAATGTGATGGGTTAATAAAAAATCCAAATAACCATCTTTATCTAATTGCGGACTGTTGCCTGCCACCCTTTGCAATGCTTCTACGGAAGCTGTGTGCGGATTTAAATCAAAAACCTGCTCAAAAAGCGCTTGATACGTCGTAATTTCTGCTGGCGGCGTATGTAATAATTCTTGAAACAATGCATCTACTTCACTGATCAATTGCGCTTGCGTCCAATCAGGACGGTACCATTCTAACATCGTAAATTCTGGATTATGCCGCGCACCGACTTCTGCTTTGCGAAAAGCTTTGCCCAGATAATAAATGGGCCCACTGCCTGCCGCTACTAATCTTTTCATGGCAAATTCAGGAGAGGTTTGTAAGAAGCGATCTTGAATGCGAAAAGCTTGCAAAAAAGGATCTGTGGCCACGCCACGACAAAGCAATGGCGTATCCACTTCTAGCACATCCCGCGCTAAAAAAAATTGACGAATTTGTAGCAGAAACTGCGCGCGTTCACGCAATACTGCTAAGGTACAACTCGGTTGCCACATCATTCTTTGGCGCGAGAAACATATTCGCCCGTGCGCGTATCCACCTTGATACTGTCACCGATTTGTAAAAATAACGGCACACGCACTACCGCACCCGTTTCTAAAGTTGCCGATTTACCACCACCGCCTGAGGTATCGCCTCTGAGACCGGGATCGGTTTCGGTTATTTTTAAAACCACGAAATTAGGCGGCGCCACAGAGATGGGGGTCCCATTCCAGACGGTGACAATGCAGGTATCTTGTTCTTTTAACCACTTGGCGGCGTCTTGAACCACGCTTTGAGAAATCTCATGTTGCTCATAAGATTCTCCTGCCATGAAATGCCAATGCTCTCCATCGTTATAGAGATATTGCATATCCATATCGATCACATCTGCAGCTTCTACGGTTTCCCCAGATTTAAAAGTCCGTTCAAGGACACGACCCGTTCTTAAGTTACGAAACTTAACACGGCTAAATGCCTGGCCTTTGCCTGGCTTCACAAATTCATTTTCAATGATTGTGCACGGATCATTATCCTGCATAATTTTCAAGCCAGTACGAAATTCATTAGTATTATAAGTTGCCATAGGTCACCATCAGATTATATTCTTAACCCCTTTTGGGAAAGCGTATGATATCACACACCAGCTGGCAGCAAAGCTTATCCGAATTGATCACTTGTCCTTTAGAACTCTTATCCCTATTGGATTTAACCGCAGATCAAGTGGCTTGGCAGATTGATAAAGACTTTCCATTGCGGGTTACCAAGAGTTTTGTTGCTAGAATGAAAAAAGGTGATCCAACCGATCCTTTACTACGACAAGTTCTTCCTCTAAAAAAAGAAAGTTGTTCAACTTTAAATTTCTCAAAAGATCCGCTTGCAGAATCCACGGTCAATCCGGTGCCAGGTTTACTCCATAAATTTAAAACGCGGGCCTTACTCACCTTTACGGGCAGTTGCGCAATTCATTGTCGGTTTTGCTTTAGACGGCATTTTCCCTATACCGATAATAATCCCGGCCGTAATGGTTGGTCCGCGGCACTAGACTATATTGCCAACCATCCTGAAATTATGGAGGTAATTTTAAGCGGCGGCGATCCGCTCATGGCGCAAGATGAAACCATCGCGCATTTTCTTGCACAATTAGCCCAAATCCCGCATGTACAAATATTGCGTATTCACAGTCGCCTGCCGGTGGTACTCCCTGAGCGGGTTACACCAGAATTTGTGAATATGCTAAAAGCAACACGCTTTAATACGGTGATGGTGTATCACATCAATCATCCCCAAGAAATCACGGCAAGCATTGCCAACGGCGTTGCCCTCTTAAAGCAACAGCAAATCACCGTCCTGAATCATACCGTTTTATTACAGGGCGTGAATGATGAAATTGAATGCCTGAAAAAGCTTTCTTTACAATTATTTGCCGCCGGGATATTACCGTATTACATTAATCTCTTAGACGCGGTGCAGGGTGCAAGCCATTTTGCCGTCCCCCTTGCCAAAGCCAAAGCATTACAACAAGACCTCAGAGCCGCCCTGCCAGGATATTTAGTGCCAAAATTTGTCCAAGAAATCCCAGAGCAGCCCTCTAAAATACCGCTTGATCACCTATAAATGTAAGTCATTAAGCTTTATTATTTTTGTATATTTATGACCGTTCGTCACATTTTTTATCAACTGACTTTTTAAAATTAGTTTTTGATGGTAGCCTTACTTCACTAAATATTAATAGAGGCATTCCCAATGGCGAACGAAAATATGAATTCACCCGCATTCAAAGCGTCCTTAGTACAAATGCAAGCGCATTTAAAAGACTTGCATACGCACATTATAAAATATTTCAAACAGTTGGCAGAGGAACTCCCTAATGAAGAACCTGCACTGCGTCGCGATCACTGGAAAAGTTTAATTGTGGATACGCTCTTTGGTTTTGCCAGCTTTACTAATGAAAGCTTGTTAAATACGTACTTCCCACAAGGGAAAAACATCGCCCATGTAAAAATGGCGTGTGACTATATAACCCTTTTAAATGCTAAAAAACTGCCTGCCAACATTGAGCAAGACTCAGATTTGTATTATTTATATTGCTTCTTAAATACTCCCGGAGCAATGATCCCAGAAGAAAAAAATAATACCAATGAAACGCGCGCTTTAATGGAATCCTCTTATTATGTTGGTGAACACAAAAATAACATAAAATACAATGTTACGGCACTCGTATCAACTATGACCAAAATTATTATGCTCAGTGAAATCATTGAAAATTATGATACAACACAAGAATTTATTAATGACAATCCTGACAAAGTGAACAAAGAATTTTCTGCCTTACAATCATTAAATGCTGCTTGGCTGCAAAAACAATTTGATGAGATTAGAGCCGTTGTGAATAATCCCCAAGAATACATCAAATTCCAAAAGCCCAATGGTAAAATCACACCCCCCCCTGTATCTAAATTACCTGCACCCGTTTGGCAAGGGGAAAATATTGCCCCGAGCATAGCGGTAACACCACCTCCTGCTTCGAGTAATCTTTCACAAGGACTTGAAGAAATGGATGCGCACTTAGGTAAATTGGAAGATTACATTTTAGGATATTTTCACCATGTAGCAAAAAACTGTGGACTCCCTCAAGTGCGGGTCGAAATTTGGGATAACCATATTACTGCAACATTGCATCAATATCAAAAATCCGTGGTAGAAACAGCATTGTTAGAAAAATATCTTCCTAAGGATGCTAAAGAAAAAAATGAGAAATATGCAACTGATTATACTTATGGAATGATGGCTTTTCATTATTTAACACTGCTTAGTTCCACTAAGTTACCTGCTGGCGCTATTGGTGAAATCGAAGATGCTTATATCGCTCTACACAAACCTGGACGACAACTTCAAACTCAAGGCATGCCTATCATCGATAACATTCTGATAGATGAGAAAAAATTTGCAGGACTTGAAAAACAATACCAAAGATATGATGTTACCGCGCTTGCAACCACCCTAACAAAAATTACCATGTTACGCGTCTTAACCAAAAATTATAACACTATCCAAAAGTATATCAAGAATAACGCGCAGGATGTTAATTCAAAATATCCTATTTTAAAAACTTTTACGCCAGAATGGTTGCAAAAACAATTTAATAAAATCCAAGAATTTGCAGAAAAACCACAAGATCATATTATTCTTGAAAAACCCTATGGATCGCTTTATCCAACAGCAAAGCCGCCAATTTTCAAAGCAGCAGCACCTGCATGGAATGGCAATAACCTGATAGAGATAACCCCTGGCACTACTTTCTTTCCTAAGAAAAAATCTTTCAAAATTGCGTTAGGCTGTGCACTCGCACTTGGCTTCTTAGTGGGTATTAATTACGCTATGGGTGGCGCCTTATTGGCTAGCTTGGGGCCAATCTTTATTATCAGTTTCTGTGTGCTAACTACCGCAGTTGTAGTCAACAAAGTCCTCAAAAAACTACATGCTAACGCTGTGGCAAATGGGCATGTGCATATTGCAGAGCCTGCGCCAGCTCCTAATGTAGAACCAGCATATGCAGCAGCTGTAGATGCCATTCTTAGTGGTGTTTTAAATTATCATGCACAACCCGTGAATTTTGCATATCCTCCCCTAAACGATCCCTTTTGGGCACCCGTACTTCCTGCGGTTGAGCCAGAGGTAGCACCTGCCCATCATCTCCACCACCCACACGGTTAGTCATGTCACATAATAAAACAACGCTTGCAGAGATGCATGCCTATTTAGAGAAAGCTCAAGAGCATATTGTCAAATATATGGTACAACTTGCTAAAACACTTCCTGAGAACCGTGAGAATTGGTGGACACAACAAATTAGTGGAACGTTGCTCGCTTATCACAAAGAATTGGTAGAAGTAAATCTGCAGGATTATTACAAGCCCCAAGACAGTGATACGCCCAACGATAAAACCTATGCCAGGATGGCAGCGATTTATATCCAGCTTCTCAATGCTAAAACGCTGCCACCTAATGCCAGCGATGAAATCATAGATGTATATAAAGCGCTCTACACGCCGGGAAAACTACTTCCCCCTGGCAATGGCCCTGACAACATTCTGATGGATGATACACCCCATGCGGGCATAGGGTTAAAAAACCAAAAATATGATATAACTGTGCTTGCCTCAACGCTCACTAAAATAACCATGTTACGTGTATTAATTGAGCGTTATGAAGCAATCCAAAAATTTTCCCATGATAACCCTCATGAAGTGAATTTAACGCCGGCATGGTTACAGAAACAATTTGATGAAGTAACAAAAATTGCACAAACCCCGCAAAATTACGTAATTATTAACAAAAATAATGAGAATGCTAAAAAATTCACACTAAAAATCCCACTGGGCTCTAGAACATTACACCTTAATCTTAAAAGTCTAGGATATGGCTTTTTACTCATAATGGTGTGGGGTGCATGTGCGGCAATCAGTATAACATTGCTTTTTCTAATGGTAAAATACACTCCCTACCTTGACTCAGACGCAGCAGCTTTTCTTCTGTTTATGCCTTTTATCATCACCTATCCCCTTTGGGATTTTTTGCTCAAAAATTATTCTCATGATGCTATTTCTATTTTTCCATCAATACCAAAAGCAGGACCTGCCGCTAATGAGACCCTACAGCCTTGGGTAGGGCTAACACTTGCTGATGAACCGTTACCCGCACCCGCAGCCCTGCATTTTGCTTATTCTGTCACACCACTTCCAAACGGGTTGCCTGCAGAAAACCCCGCGGTAGCTTCTGACCCGCATCCCCCCGTTCACTCAAATACTCGTCCAAGTCCCGGGGTTTGAGCGTTAATTGTTTCTGCTTGGCATGGACAATTAAGCTTTGTTTAGGTGCTAATGCTGCCAACGCCACCATCGTGTCTTTTCCTTTGCCTATTTTGTTACCCTTGCCTTTACTCAATGTGGCAAACTCACTGCTTTCCACTATCATTAAGCGCCCTTCCTGGGTCAATAAAGCAATTCTATCTGCGCTTGATGGAATTAATAACGGTGCAAGCGCTTTTGCGCCCGTAGCCACTTTGAGTAATGCTTTACCACTGCGATTTTTGGTTACTAAATCTTCAATGGTGGCAATAAAACCATAACCATTATCTGACATTAACAGGATTTTTTCTGCGACCTCTCCGGTGAGCATTCCGACAAAAGTGCTGCCTGCAGGCGGCTTTAATTTGGAGGTTAACGGTTCCCCTTGGCCACGTGCGGAAGGAAGACTATGCGCGGGCAACACATAACTACGACCCGTGGAATCTAAGAAATAAACCGGTTCATTGCTTTTACCATGCGTTTGCATTAAAAAGCCATCCCCAGACTTATAACTTAATTCCGCGCCTTGGATTTCATGGCCTTTACCCGCCCGGACCCAACCCATATTGGATAATACAATGGTAACCGGCTCTGCTGGGACTCTATCGGTTTCTTTTAATATTTGCGCTTGCTCTCTGGCGACAATGGGTGAACGTCTGTCATCACCAAAGGTAAGTGCATCTTGTTCTAATTCTTTACGTACCAAAGTGCTTAACCGTGTTTCTGAATTAAGGGTAAGTTCTAATTTTTCCCGTTCTTCACTTAAGCCTTTTTGCTCTGCGCGGATTTTTTGTTCTTCCAATTTTGCCAAATGGCGCAGTTTTAAATCTAAAATGGCATCCGCTTGAATATCGGTTAAGGCAAATTTTTTCATTAACACCGGTTTTGGATGCTCTTCTTTACGGATAATCGCGATTATTTCATCAATATTTAAATAGGCAATGAGCAACCCATCTAAAATATGCAGTCTAGCTAAAATTTTCTGCAATTGAAAATTCAACCGCTTGCGCACCGTGGCAGTACGAAAGGTTAACCATTCCAGTAAAAACGTAATTAAATCTTTAACCTGGGGCCTACCATCCAAGCCAATAACATTCATATTGACTCGAAAGCTCTTTTCTAAATCAGTGGTAGCATATAAATGTAACATCAGCGCATCTTTATCAATACGATTAGAGCGCGGTTCAATCACTAAGCGCGTGGGATTTTCATGATCAGATTCATCTCGCAAATCTGCTACCATGGGCAATTTTTTGGCTTGCATTTGTGCGGCAATTTGTTCCAAAATCTTTGCACCAGAAACTTGATGCGGAATGGCAGTGATAACGATGTTATCATCCTCATAAGTGACTTGTGCACGCATTTTTAAGGAACCATACCCCGTTGCATAAATCTTTTCAAGCTCTGCTTTAGGCGTAATAATTTCTGCATCTGTTGGAAAATCCGGGCCAGGCATAATAGCCATAATTTCTTTTAAAGTGGCTTTAGGTTTTTTCAATAAATAAATGCACGCCTCTGCTATTTCTCTTAAATTATGGGGCGGAATATCTGTTGCCATGCCTACCGCAATGCCAGTGGTGCCATTCAGTAATAACGTTGGCAAGCGGGCCGGTAAAATTTTAGGCTCTTCTAAGGTGCCATCAAAATTAGGCACCCAATCTACGGTACCTTGCTCTAACTCTGCTAAAAGCACTTCTGTAAATTTTGCTAAGCGTGCTTCGGTATAACGCATGGCGGCAAAGGATTTTGGATCATCCGGCGATCCCCAGTTACCTTGACCATCCACTAAGGGATAACGGTAAGAAAAAGGCTGCGCTAACAATACCATCGCTTCATAACAGGCACTGTCACCATGCGGATGAAACTTACCCAATACATCCCCCACCGTACGGGCAGATTTTTTATATTTGGCGGAGTTGGATAAACCTAATTCCGACATAGCATACACTATACGGCGTTGCACGGGTTTTAAACCATCAGCAATATGCGGTAGGGCTCTATCCATGATAACGTACATGGAATAATCTAAATATGCTTTCTCTGTAAACGCTTCTATAGGCTTACGTTCAACCCCTTCAAAAACTACCACATCAGATTTGCTCATGTAATCACCTCCGCTAAATCACCTTTTTCTTCAAGCCATTGTCGGCGATCAGAAGCACGTTTTTTGCCTAATAATAAATCAAAGATAGCATTGGCTTGGATGGCATCGGGGATATGCAATTGGAGCAAACGCCGGGTATCTAAAGCCATAGTCGTTTCACGCAATTGAATAGGATTCATTTCACCCAAACCTTTAAAGCGTTGTACATTCACTTTGCTTTTCTTTTTTTCTGCTTGAATTCTATCTAGGATGCCTTCCTTTTCCTCATCATCTAAAGCGTAAAATACTTCTTTACCTACATCAATTCTATAGAGCGGAGGCATAGCCACAAATACGTGCCCTTTGGCCACTAAAGCAGGGAAATGTTTTAAAAATAATGCACATAATAGGGTTGCAATATGCTGACCATCGGAATCTGCGTCCGCTAAAATACAAATTTTGCCATAGCGTAATTTACTTAAATCTGTTTCATTGGGATCAAGTCCTATCGCTACAGCTATATCATGCACTTCTTGTGATGCTAATAGCTCATCACTATTGACTTCCCAGGTATTTAAAATTTTTCCTCTTAACGGCATCACGGCTTGAATTTCTCTATCCCGCGCTTGTTTGGCAGAACCACCCGCAGAATCCCCTTCAACCAAGAAAAGCTCTGTGCGCGAGGTATCACCACTCGTGCAATCGGCTAATTTCCCCGGTAAGGCGGGTCCTTGCGTCAATTTTTTACGCGCTACCGCTTTGCCTTGACGTAAGCGATTTTGTGCCGATTGAATCATAAGTTGCGCAAGTTGATCGCCAATCTCTACTTGCTGATACAACCATAAGCTAAAAGCATCTTTTACTACCCCTGAAACAAACGCCGCAGATTGCCGGGAAGATAAGCGTTCTTTGGTTTGCCCTGAAAATTGTGGATCGCGCATTTTTACAGAAAGTACATATGCACAACGTTCCCAAACATCTTCCGGCACCAATTTAATCCCACGTGGCAGTAAATTTCTGCGTTCACAGAATTCTCGCATGGCTTCTAACAGACCGGTACGCAAGCCATTGACATGGGTACCGCCTTGGAGTGTGGGAATGAGGTTAACGTAACTTTCCGCTAAAACTTCTCCCCCTTCGGGTAACCAGGTGAGCGCCCAGCTGGCCGTTTCTGCTTCTCCTGTAAAATCTCCCTCAAACGGTTGTTCTGGCAAGCATACCATTTTCTGGCAGCTTTCTGATAAATATGCAGATAACCCTTGAGCATAATGCCAGGTTTGGGTGCTGCCCTGTCCCTCATCCATAAAATGTACCGTCAGGCCTGGGCATAACACTGCTTTTGCTTTTAATACATGACAAAGCTTACTTACAGAAAATTTAGCATGATCAAAATACTTAGCATCCGGCCAAAAATGAATGCGTGTCCCGGTCTGATTTTTTGCTGCTTTTCCACTTACTTTTAGCTTGGTATCACATTCGCCATTTTTAAAGGACATATGGTATTGTTTACCATCCCGGTAAACTACCACCTCTAATTTTTTAGATAATGCATTGACTACAGAAACGCCCACGCCATGTAAGCCACCCGCAAAATTGTAGCTCTTATTAGAAAATTTTGCCCCCGCATGTAAGCGGGTCAAAATTAATTCAACCCCACTCACGCCTTCTTCCGGATGCAAATCTACCGGCATACCCCGACCATTATCTTGCACACTCAGCGAGCCATCTGCATGCAACGTAACGGTGATTTCACTCGCAAATCCCGCTAATGCTTCATCCACACTATTATCAATAACCTCTTGGGCTAAATGATTAGGACGAGTGGTATCGGTATACATACCGGGACGTTTACGGACCGGATCGAGCCCACTCAGAACTTCAATTGCTTTTGCGTTATAAACTTGTTTTGCCATGATTATTTCTTATCTTGTTTGCAAGCCATTGCAAGGCGATTACGGTCGATGCGCTGGTGCGCAAGTGCCCCTTTTCCAATGCGGTTAATATCGTCCGGGTTGAAAAGACATGTACTTTAATATCTTCATGCTCATGTGCATTTCCTTGTATACCGCCCTCATCCTGTACATCTATAATGCCACAAAAGACACTGAGCATTTCACTAAAACCTCCCGGAGTTGGGTAATAATCCCCTATCTTCAATAATTCTTTAATGGTATATCCTGCTTCTTCTTGGGCTTCTCGCAATGCCGTTTGCTCTGGAGATTCACCCGGGTCAATTAACCCCGCCACATTTTCAAGCAACCACGGACTTACTTCAGTATCTTGACCAACCAAGCCAATGCGAAGTTGTTCAATTAACACGACTTTATCCTGTTGCGGGTCCCATAAAAGTACCGCAGCCGCGTTCGTTCGGCAAACTTGCTCGCGTACCACCCAAGGACTCCATTCACCTGAAAAGCATTTATGCCGTAAACGAAGTTTCTTTACTTTATAAAAGCCTTCATATATCAAGTTATCTTCTTTAATTTCCACATCAGATGACTGCCAAGCCGGGATCCATGCTAATGTTTTCATTTTACTTAACCCTTGAACAGTGACAATGGAGAGCGAGTCTAGCGTAGAGTGGGAAGAATTGACAATTTCATGATAGGATGCACAGCTAAACTCCCTTGGGAAATTTAATCATGCGTTTTCTTAAAGTCCGAACGAATATGGTCGAGCAGCAAGTGCGGCCATGGCATGTGCTGAATGAAGCGGTATTATCCGTCATGTCGCAGATCCCCCGTGAAACATTTGTGCCACATGACTATCTTAATTTGGCATATAGTGATACCGATATTCCTTTAGGTGACCATCAAACTATGCTTTCACCTAAAATGGTTGGCAACGCTTTACAGGCATTGGCTTTGCAGGGCGATGAAAAGGTTTTAGAAGTTGGCACAGGCACAGGTTATATCACCGCGTGTTTATCTAAGTTAGCAGCCACCGTCATTAGCGTTGAAATCCAGCCGGCATTATCCGCGCAAGCAGAAAAAAATTTGAGCAGCTTACAATGCCGGAATATAACGCTAGAGCAAGGCGATGGCAGCCAAGGCTGGGAAATTTATGCGCCTTATGATGCTATTGTAGTTACGGGCTCTTACCCTTTGGGCGTACCCAAAAAAATATGTGAGCAACTCCATCCTAAAGGTGGACGATTATTTGCGATTTGCGGTTTAGCACCTGCCATGCAAGCCGTACGCATTGAACGCCAGAGTAAAAGTTATACCACACACATTTTATTTGAAACAGTAGTGCCCGCTTTAAGTAATGTACCACTACCACCCAAATTTCAATTTTAAAGGTGAAGCATGCGTTTGCATCATTGCTTTTATGGTTTATTGATGAGTTTATGCAGCACCATGCTGCAGGCTGAAAACTTATTACAAGTGTATGAAATTGCCGTATTGCGCGATCCTGCACTTGCAGCTGCTTATGCTTCGATGCGTGCAAATCATCAATCTTTACCTGAAGCCATCGCCCTGATGGCACCGAATATTTATGGATCTTATCAAACCACCGGCACAGATGCGGCGGCTAATTACTTTAGTCCACTGGTCGAGTCAGGTGGGTATAATACCAAAAATTATAGTCTCAATTTAAATCAACCCATTTATCATGCCGAGCTCTGGGCGCAACTTGAACAGGCACGCCATATTGTCAAAGGCGCAGATGCCGCTTATTTCAGCGCCACCCAAGCATTAATTGTACGTGTGGCTGAACATTATTTTAATATTCTCATCGCCCTGGATGACTTAGATTTTACCGCCGGCCAGCGTAAAGCCTTTGCCAGGGAATTTGAACAAGCCAAGCAACGTTTTGAAGTAGGTTTGATTGCCATTACGGATGTGGAAACCGCTAAAGCGCGGTTTGATAATGCAGTAGCAGCTGAAATTTCTGCGCAAAATAACGTTTTTGATCAATATGAAAAATTGCGGCAAATTACCGGGCAACCCATTAATGCTATAACCTTATTTCCGGTTAACAAACCCTTACCTTTATTACCACCCACACCCAATGCACCAGAAGAATGGGTACAAACCGCACATCTGCAAAATATGGATGTGATTGCCGCTAAAGAAAATGCCGAGCAGCTGAAAGCCGCTATTGGCATTCAAGTAGCCGGGCATTTTCCCAAAGTGGATATTCTAGCGAGTGTGGATAGACAGGTACAGCAACCACCATTTAACGATTTGCTCTTTAGTCGCAGCATTACCTTAAATGTATCTATGCCGCTTTTTTCCGGTGGCAGCGTTTTTTTCCGAACCCGTGAAGCCACAGAACGTTATGATGAAGCCATGCAAAAATTAGAAGGCCAACGGCGGTTAACCGATAGTTTAACACGTCAAGCGTATCGTGGTGTGCTCACCGCAATGAGCAGTGTAGAAGCATTAGCACAAGCCGTACTGTCCAATGAAAGCTCACTGCGAGCAACCAAAGCAGCCTATGAAGTGGGCACACGAACCATTGTGGATGTGCTGAATGCAGAAACTAGCCTTCTCGACGCCAAACGCACACACGCCAAGGCACGTTATAAATATTTGCTGGAAGGACTTAAATTAAAACAAGCCGCCGGTATCTTAGCGCCAGAGGATGTGTTGGCAGTGAATAATTTAATTGAAGGATGTGCTTAATTCCCACATCCCCCCGCTCGCGTTGCTCGCGACCCCACTTTAATGCATTCGTACCATTTTTGGTTGCTAAAACATTATATACCCGTTCTACTTTAAAATTAGGAGTTTCGTCATTGCGAGCAAAGCG
>JABDCK010000002.1 GCA_013288185.1 Gammaproteobacteria bacterium | reverse complement strand
TAATAAAGTACTTTTTCCTGAACCCGTTGAACCGGTAACCACTACCGTGCCTTGCATGGGTGCCATATGATCTAAAATCGCTTGATCTACGTTCATGGTATTGAGCGCAGGAGGTTCTCCTGGAATAGTTCGAGCGGTAATTTGAATGGCATCATGGCCTTCCACTTGGCAGGCGGTACCATTGATTCTGAAACGAAAACGCGAACCTCTTTAAGGTCTGATTTCATACTGGGTAACCACGTCTTTACCAGAAGATACTTGCGCAGTACCATTGGGACCATATATGGAGTTAAGCATTTCGCTCACTTCTGTCTGAGAAATTTTTCGTTGGGTAACAGGATATAATCGACCATGAATTTCCGTCATTATAGGCGCATCTGTTTGAATGGTAATATCAGAAGCTTCTAATTTGGTACAATGCAAAAACATTCTATCCATGTCCTGCATATTAAAACGAGCAGGTTCATCAGGCAGAATAAATTCTTTATTGATAGCCATGGTTATTTTCTTCTATCATCCGGTGTTACTAAAGCATCCCACTCATTACCATCGGAATTAAATTTTGGTAAGGC
The DNA here is from genome assembly GCA_013288185.1 of Gammaproteobacteria bacterium. Taxonomy (GTDB): domain Bacteria; phylum Pseudomonadota; class Gammaproteobacteria; order Berkiellales; family Berkiellaceae; genus Berkiella. The sequence goes on along the minus strand of JABDCK010000002.1, from coordinate 63,764 downwards.
GGTAATACGTAAAATGCGATCATTGACAGCCATTTGCGAATCGCCGCTGGTAATACCCAAATTAACTTGGGCGACAAATGGCGGACTAACCATATTTTGCGCAAGTAAGGTACGATAACGAATCATCCCTTCATAATCACGTTTTAAGCGGCCAAGATTTTCAGCATAAATAATGTCTGCTTGGGTAATACCTGCTTGCCAGCCTTCATCTACATATTTATCCCAAACCGTTCTTTCGGTTTCATTGCGTGGAAGTAAGGAAGCATCAGGCATTTCAGGTGCTTTATAATGCATTCTTAAGTAATCTCTCCAGGTTGGCGCCATGGTTACAAAGCGTGCTTGAGATTGAATCGTGTAGGAACGATCGGAAACGCGAATAATATCATCTGAAGATTGGTCCAGTGTTTGCCGGCCTTCGATTAATACCGGTGGCAACACATTATGATCAAGTAACATCGCATTGAAATTATAAATATTATCTAAATCTTTGGTGTGTTTAGTAATAATATTATTAATTTGTTCCGATCGCCAGGCAAGTCCTGCGCGGGCGCCCAAGCTTAAAGCGGCATCATGTAAGGATTGGTAACGAATACCCGTCAGTGAAAAAGCGCCTCTATCAACGCGTGAAGCGCCGTGATAACTGTTTAAAGGAGTTTGAGGAGCATGCGTGCAGCTTACCGTCATAGTAATCAAACTAATTAATATTAGACTGCTAACCGGATTTTTCATGGGTATCCTCAACGCCTATAATCTAGGTTAGTACGCATTGAGATTCTAAACAAGCGCCGCATAGCGAAGTTCAATGATGCGGTTTGTTGGGTAAACAACTAGATTTGCGCGATTACCAGCTTGCAGTCCTGCATCTTTAAGAATATCTGCGATGACTCGATCATCTGCGGAGATGGTGACAATAAGGGGAATGGAAGGAATTGGGCCCAATACTTTAACGCGATAATGCGTTAGTGTCCCAATTTTTTCCAAAAGGGGTTCAATCGGACCAGACCAATCAATAGATGCAAGTCCGCCCATGCCACCTTGAGGGGTAACTAAAATATCAGTGTTGATTGCATTTTTGGTATTGATTTCTTGCGTTGCAGCAAGAGTACGTAATGAGTCTTCTACCGAGATGGCAGACTTCATGAGCTGATATTCAACATCTGACATTACATAAGTTGGTTTTGGCGAACATCCAATTAAGAGGACTGCAAGTGGGAGCAGTAATGGAGATTTATTCATGGTGCCTCTCGCCAATCGAAAACAGGGGTGTGTATATTATAGCGCCATTTAGGGGCATATGCAGCCTTCAATAGAATATGTTTTGTGGAAAATGAACTCTGGCATGATTTATATACTCAAAGCACTAGAATGAATATATATAGTTAAACAGAGGCTGACCACTGACCAAACTTGTTCGAAAGTATGATTGTAGGGTCACCACATCCGTAATAGTATATATATTAGAGTGAGGCGTTGTTGGATTGCTAGCAAATTTAAGAGGAATGAGGGTTAAATAAATGTCATCAGAAAATATTGTGTCGCAAATTATTTCTATCGCAAAAGTGTTGCGATGCAATTTTACGTTGCGTGAACAGCCCATTTCCCATGAACAAGTTTTCTCTGAAAAAGGCTTATTACCCGCCATTATTAGGCGCGCTGATCAGTTAAGCTCCTTTTGTTTAGGTTATGGTTTAGGGGTTAGTTTTGAAGAAACACAAGGTGCGATGCTAGGGGTGCGGGTAAAATTTGATGATGCAACGCCTAATTCGTTGCGGTTATTGTGTGCAACGGACGTATTGATAGAGCTGATGCAGCATGCCCCCTCGCATGATATAACGCCGTTAGATGATTTAATGTATGACTAAGGTAAGGTGAAGCTATGGCTGGTCAACAAGATCCCGGCAAAGATACAGGTGAGTATACCCTACTATGGATTATACTCTCCATCGCGGTAATTGGGATTATCATTTGGCATTTTTGGAGCGCCTATTTACAAATTGCGTTTATTTTTGTCAAAAAATATGAAGCGCTCGCACTCTCATTTTTTTTCGACAATGAAAATATGCATCGGGCGCTTGTAGGGTTGAATATGGCGACACCTGATAATTTGACGTATGAATATAGTCAAGTTATTAGTACATTCCTTGGGCAATACCTCATGTATCCTATTTGTTTTGTGCTAGCAGTGATGGCCATCATATTGCTTAAAGGTCATGCATCTATGCGTTTCAACAAAATTTTCAATATGGACTCCTTGGTGCAACAAGAAAAAAGTAATTATCCTCAAATCGCACCCGTTGCAGATATTGACTTAATTGCAGAAGATGTTAACAAAGGCCCATGGGCGATGTCGATGAATCCCATGCAATTTAGTCGCCATTTTAAATTGTTAAAAGTAGAATTGGTTGCAGATCATAAGGCTGCATGGAGATCTGCCGGTATTCCCAAGGCAACTGTTATTAAGGAGCAAGCGGCAAAGGTATTTGCTTCACAATTAGGTCCATTATGGACCGGACCGGAAACTTTACCACCACATACTAAAGCGTTATATGCGGCATTTTTGGCCAGAACAGAACATGATACGGATGCTTGTCGCGGTTATTTAAAAAAATTATCGCAATCGGCGGCAAAAGGTACGATAAACTATGATGATACGGATATGCTTTTAAAAAAATATGCGGATTCTAAACCCGTTAAAGTTATTCATCAACGTCATGCTTATGTGCTGACCGTTATGGCCTCGATGTTAGTACTTGCGCGCGTGGATGGGGTATTAGCCGCTGCAGACTTTTTATGGGTTAAACCTTTGGATAGGCGATTATGGTACACCCTTAATTGCGTGGGTCGACAAGTCGCTGTACCAGAAGTGGCCGGTGTTTTTGCGCATTGGTTAGCAGAAAGAGAAATGGAGCGGGCACTGAGTGTGCCGATGGTAGATGAAGCCACTAAAGCTTTAGAAATTGCCATCGCCAACATGATTTATATCCCTGAGGAAGATGAAAAAATTACTCAGGAAGGAACAGGTTAAGCGGAGTAAAATGGTATGACTATCCGTGGGTTAGAAGAGAAACATGAGCATGGCGCGCGCGAGGTAGCCCGTGATACCCGTCCGTTAGGTGAACGGATTGCGGAGTTTCTGGGTAATCCGTTATATGCGTGTTGTATTTTGGTTATGTGCATTATCTCTATTGTTATGGTACCTGCAATTGCCGATTTCATGGGAATATTTGGGTTAGGCTTTTTCTTATTTGCTTATCTGCGCAGAGTGACCTTACCTTGTAAACTACCCCAATTCTCAAATTTGCCAGATTATAATGATACGATTCCAGGTACGGATACGCCGCGTAAAGCAGCGGGCATAACGTTGTTTGGTAATGAAAAAAATACGCAAAAAGAAATATGGTTTTCTAATGAAGATATGCGTACGCACGTTCTCATCTTCGGCTCTACCGGTAGTGGTAAAACGGAAGCCTTGGTTTCCATTGCGTTTAATTCATTAACCCAAGGTAGTGGTTTTATTTACATTGACGGTAAAGGTGATAACTCACTCTATGCAAAAATATTTGGTATGGTGCGCCGCATGGGACGAGATGATGATTTATTGTTAATCAACTTCATGACCGGTGCCAGAGACGTTATCGGCGCACAAAAGACACGGTTATCGAATACCATGAATCCCTTTGCCAATGGTTCATCCAGCATGTTATCCAACCTTGTCGTAAGCTTAATGGATTCCGGTGCTGGGGGTGGTGATGGTGATATGTGGAAAGGCCGGGCAATTTCCTTCGTAGAAGCGTTAATGAAAATATTAACCGCCATGCGCGATGAAGGCCATATCTTATTAGATGCCAATACTATCCGCAGTTATTTTATTCTAGAAAAATTAGAACAAATAGTAGTTGATAGACGTTTTCCAAAAAATGAACGAGAAAGTATTCCTTTAGATAATATCCCGCAAACTGTGTTAGATCCATTAGAAAACTATTTATACAACTTGCCAGGTTACAATAAAGCCAAGAAAGGTAATCAAGCGGGAGAAGTACGTGAGCAACATGGATTTATCACCATGCAATTAGGCCGGGTATTCAGCTCCTTGGCAGATACCTATGGTCATATTGTGCGAGTTAATTTAGCGGAAGTGGATTTAAGAGATGTGGTATTAAATCGTCGGATTTTAGTAGTCTTATTACCGGCGTTAGAAAAGTCTCCAGAAGAATTATCCAACTTAGGTAAAATTATTATTGCCTCATTAAAAGCGATGATGGCAGCCGGTTTGGGGGATGAAGTAGAAGGTGAATACCGTGATGTGATTTTACGTAAACCGACCACTTCGCCAACGCCCTATGTTTGTATCATGGATGAGTATGGTTATTATGCAGTGCCAGGTTTCGCGGTTGTACCGGCGCAAGCGCGTTCTTTAGGATTCTCTGCGATTTTTGCTGGGCAAGATTTACCAGCATTCCAAAAAGCTTCTAAAGAAGAAGCGGCATCCATTGGTGCAAATACGAACATCAAGATTTGTATGAAGATGGAAGATCCAACCGATACATGGGAATTTTTCAATAAAACAGCAGGTGAAACTTATGCAACCAGTGTGAGTGGTTTCCAAGTAAATGCGGGTAGTTTAACCAATAACTATATGGATTCGCGTAATGCCTCTATTGAAAAACGCCAACGTATTGACTTATTAGATTTGAAAGACCAACGGGAAGGTGATGCGCACATCTTTTGGCGTTCTAAGATTATTCGTGCCCGAATGTTCTATGCTAATCCAAAGCCTGCCAAGAGAATGCAAGTTAATCAATACTTATGTGTTGAAAAACCCAGCAGTGAAGCACTCACCAATTTAGATAAGCGTATACGTCGCTTCTCCCAAGTATTTGCGGATATGCAATTTATGATGGAGCCACCGGTTCCCAATGAAGATATTAATGTGATTGCACAAGCCATGACTACGTACAGTAATTTAAAACCATTTGAACGTAGCATTGCAGCCATTATAGCCATTCTTGAAAAAGAAGTTGAAAAGCAACGCAAGGTACGTGCAGAAATTGAGCATGAACAATCGCAAGAATTTGATAATGAAGTGCATGCGTTTACACCTGTGCATGTACCTGATTTTGCAAAAGAGATTGTCGGTCAGGATGATTTGAAACGCTTTTCAAATCCCTTATTATTGCGAGGGCGCACACGTGAAGCACTGATTACTATAGAACGTTTAAGTGGTCAGGCAGAAGCCGATGCCACTAAAATTGCTGATAATCTTATCAATGACATCATCAAGACGACCTATTATCCGCCTAAAGAAGTCCTCACCTTAGATGTTGAAGGCACGCTTGATGCTATTGAACAACTGAAAGAAATGTTTTCAAGTGGTACTATAGCCGCACTCCCTCCTAAAGAATAAAATTCGTGTAATTCCGCCTAATATTAAAAAAATGAACTTTAGCAAAGATATCCTGGTCACATGACTAAGAATAGTTTATATTAAACGGCAGGGTAATACATGGGTATTAAGGGTCCACTTTCAGAAAAAGATAAAAATGCATTTGGTCGAATGATGGATGTACTATTAACCGAAAATGTAAAGGTCAGAATAATGGCAGCTAAGAATGCTAAAAAAGTAGCTGATAGAGTAAATAGAGAAATTCAAAATGCAATAGGTTATTTAAAAGAAGGTAACGCCAAAGAAGGTATTCCTCCAGATCCTGAGTGGCTCAATAATGAAGAGAATAAGGCTCGGCTTACTGCAATGCTTGAAAGTGATGCGGTAACTCCAGAAAATAAGAAAGCACTGCAAGATTATATGGCAAATCCTACATCTGAAGCAAAGGCAGAACCCGCTGCTGCTGCACCTGCAACGCCATTACCAGAACTGGCAGAATCTGCTAAGCCTGGGGCCGCGAGATTACCAGCAGGACCAGATGCAGTAATCCCCGTTAATGGTGAAACTCAAATCGTGGCTAAACCAAATGTTGCACCTGCAGTGATTGCCGCGACGCCCAAAGAACCTGCTCCTTTAAAAGAAACATCGGTAAACGTAGAAACAAAAGAACCCAATACAGAAGCAGAGGATAATTTCTTCAAAATATTTGATAATAAATTTCCAGCTCCAGATACGATTCGCAGTGGTGAGGGAAACAAGAGAAATTATACCAATGGTAAGGATGCCAATAATAATTTTTCTGTTGAAAAAACAGCGAATGGTGCAAAATTTACGAGTAGTTCCGGCGGTCGTGAAAGTATGCTTCAAGCTACTTTCGCTTATGCGGACAAGTTAAAGGCAGAAGGAAAAACCCCCCATATTAATTTAAAAGCAAAATCGAAAGAAGATGCTATCGCATTGATCAAAGTATTTCAAAAGCAAGGAAGAGATCTTAATGAAATCGCTTCAATGTCCTGTCCTGACATGCCTAAGGGAATGTCTCCTCAAGCATATGCAAAACAATTAATTGCAGAGAGTACAGGCCAAGCAAACCGTAAGGCACCAGAATTACCTAAAGAGGATAAACCTCCTTCACCATTAATGGCAGCGATGCAATCAGGTAAGCTTGATGCGGCGCAGTCACTTGTGGATAAAGGCGCCAATATCAATGAGGTTGACAAACATGGCCAAACGTTGACACAGCAGTTAATGTCAGAAGATGGATATAATCCTAAGACCATTGAATTTGCTGTAAAAAATGGCGCAGATATTCATAAGCGTGATAATGAAGGCATGAATGCGGTTGATCTGGCTTTATTTCAGAAAGCAGATGCAGTGTTAAAGACTTTTGGCATTGAGAATCCTGCGGAGCATCCTGATTATGGCATGCCAAATACCAGTCAAGCAGTGCTAAATGATAAATTATTGAAGTATTGTGAAGCCACCAATCAGAGTCCAGGATTTTTTAATAAAGATAAGGAAGGCAACTTAACGGGTGAATGCAGTGGGTGGACATTTCTTCACCAATATTATGCTGCAAATGATAATGAAGCGGGATTTACAGACTTGCAAAATTACATTGCTAACGCTGATATATCTAAGCTAAAACCTGGTGATAAGGACGCGGTGCTTGAACGTGCCGTTAATGATCTGACGATGTTTTCAAACAGACGTACTCTTGGAACGGGAGTAGAACAACGTGACCGCATGGGCCAATGGAAAATTGCGGGAGATGATAATTTAAAATTAGAAAGTACATTTAAATTTGAGACTACAGAAAGTAAGGATAAGGACCAGCAAATTTCAAAGGGTGAAGTTCAAGAATTGCTTTCAATGGCCCAAAAATTTCCCAATACGTGGGTTGATATTCAAGTATACAATGAAGAAGGAAAGCGGCACGCACTCGGTGTGTCGGTTACAGAAGAGGGGAAATTTAAATATTTTAATTCGGATAATCCTCTTAAAAAGGGCTATGAAGTGGGATCGGCTGCTGAGGTAGAGAATCTTATTAGTAATTCTATTCCAAATGCAAAAGTCAAGGCATTTAATGGCTATCATTTTGCGACCAATTATAAAGATAAAGATGTCATGAATGATGATTTCAAATTTCCAAAGGACCAACCACCTTTGAAAATGAGTGATGCATTAGCTAATAAGATGTTGGCTAATGCCAAGGAGACAGGCCAAAAAGAATTTTCAGAGTATTTAATGGCAAACACCAAGGCTTCTGCAGCCAAGCAGCCAGTGCCTGAGCAAAAACAAACCGTAAATAATCAAGAAGTATCCGGGGGAGCTCAGCGACCTGGGCCTGCAGCACCAGTCGCACCGGCAACATCTGCACCGGAGACATCCGCTAGGACCGCTCCAAAATTGTCACCTGGAGTGATTAAAAAGAGTATTGACGAGACGCGAGCACTATTCCCTAAAGCGCAACAAGCAGCGGACAAATTGGCGGAGTTAAGAAAGCAAAGGAGAGCGGTTACAGAAAAACAAGAACGTTTAAATAGTGAACGTCCAAGTGCGGAAAAATCTAAACAGGAACTGGCAGCTGAAAGAAATGCGGCGCGTAAAGAGCGCAAAGAATTAACGCAGCAAATAAATGATACAAAAAAAGAATTAAATGGCCTTGCTAAAGAAGGTGGCGAAGCTTTAAAAGCAGCTGATTCTGAAGTTAAAAAATTAGGTAAAGATAACCCTGAAGCACTAGAATTTAATAAAGCCAAGGATACGTTAGATAGAATTGCAAGCCAAGATGATAAAACTAAGCGAATGGGTGCTGACCTTAAGGAATGGCGTCATGAGATGCGTGAGGGGATGAAACCGGCTGCAATTAAGGGACGAATGTTTGATAAGATTGATAAGTTAAGTAAAGAAGAAAATGAGTTGGCGGATAAAGGAGAACAGGCTGCAGGCCAAGCGCTAGCGTATTTGATATATTTAATAATGATGTTGCTTGCTGCTTTATTTGGTAAGGCTAAAGGTGAAGAATTAGAGCCAGAGCCAGAGCCAGAGCCGAAGGTTGATGTAGAGCATGATCAGGAAAATATTGCTGCAGAAGATAAAGGTGAAGCATTGGAGCAAGAGCCTGCTCCGGAAGATCTTGCTGCAGAAGATACAGGTGAAGATAAGGATATTGAATTAAATGCAGGGGATGACGAGGATCTTGAATTAAAAGATGATGAAGATGATTTGAAAGAGCAACAGGCGAAAGTAGAAGAAGTTGAAAAACCTACACCTGGGAAAGCTGTATTTACGCCTGGTCAGAAACCAGAACCACCTAAGCCACTTGCCATAGAGCCTGCGCCTCCAAAAGAACGTGAAAGAGGTGCAATTACTAAGGAAGACTCAGGAGGAATTGCAACATCTGCACAAGCAACGATAACGCCTACTGCACCTGGTCCAACACCAACTGAGCCGAATTTGGCGCAAGTAGGTGAGACGCCTCCTGATTTTGAGTCTATTGACCTGAAGGGAATAACGGATCAATCACAATTGTTGAGTGATGCGATTACTGAATTACCTAATTCTAGTATAGCATCCGCTAACGCGCCTTCAGCAGGAGCTGGTGCACCTTCGCCGGGAATGGATGCTCCAGCACCTTCAGCAGGAGCTGGTGTACCTTCGCCGGGAATGGGTGCTCCAGCACCGTCATCAACTGCAGCTCCTTCACCTAAAGCGGAAAAACCAGAATTGCCAGGTGTTAAAGGGCTGATTGCTAAATTTGAGAATATGATTAAGCAATTAGAGGATCTGAGTAAAGATGCTACAAAAGCTTTTGGTGGAGCGGTACCTGGTCAGCTAGGTAGTGGTGATGTACTTGTGCAAGATGCCTCAGCAAGCATTCTCCCGAAATTTACAATCGATCAAGATGCTGCTGGTTCACTAAAAGATGCGGCTAAAGTAGATCAAGCACAAGCTCCAGAAGAACAAGCTCCTGATCAAGCTAAAGCCGTAAGTCAGGCTCCTAAACCTGCACCTTAATATTTTAGTACGATCTGAGCCCACTTTTGTATAAAAGGGGGCGGCGAGCAAAGCGAGCGGGGGATTTATATCTTACTGAGTAGCATTCTCTTCTTGTTTAAGATATAAATCCCCCGCTCACTAACGTTCGCCGCCCCCTTTTATACAAAAGTGGGCTCAGATCGTACTAACAAAGTAAAAGCCGGCACTGGACTTATCGTGTATATCCTCCCGATAAATGGTAAATTTTTAGATGTTTGGTAATAAACTAACTTTACTTTACCTCATAACTATGTTTAAATGGCGCAAGCCTAGAAAAATCTTATGAGGAGATTATTATGTCCCTTTCGTATACTGAATTATTTAATGCCAAAAATGCCTATAAGATGGAACATAAAGGTATTGAGAATGAGATTAAAAAAATTGAAACTGATCTGAAAGCAATTGATTCTACACTAGACCAATTACTCGCAGCTAGAAAAAAAGTGGAAGCTGAAAAGATAGAGGCTGATAAGAAAAGATATCAAAATCTATTAGCTGAAGAAAGAAAGAAACTGAAAAATCTGCGGGCAGACATTGAAAGCGCCACTAGGGCGCTTGCTAAAAAGAATAAAGACCGCAAAGCTATAATGCCTAGAGGCGAAATTGCTAGCGGCCATGAGCAAAGTTTAATGGATCACGCTCTGCATTTGGCCAATATGAATGCTGAATCCTTAGCCATTTCTATGTTACTTGAAATGCTTTGGAACGGTGCGGAACTTATATTCTGCGTTCAATACCGTAAGCAACACGTAGAGTTTAAATTGGCGCGTTCTATGGGTAATGCCTATGAGCCCAATGCGCAAGGTAAATGGCCAGAGATTTTCCCTTGTGGAAGTGATGGTAAACCTGATTACGAACAAGATCCTAATGTTGATGGCACCGCATCTGAAGAATTGGTTATTGCTAATAATTATGTGCTGCCCCCAAATATGCAAAGAGCGGTACATGCGCAATATGCTAAATATACCAAAGATATGATGGGTGCAAGTTATTTGAGTGATTACGAAGCGAAAGTTTTGTTAAAAATGCAACCTGAAGCAAGCAAGGAAGAAGATTCCAGTCAGAAAGAATATGATTTGAATTATTTGAGGCAACAACAACCAAGACCAAAATAAAATACTGTAGGGGTTAGCCAGTTGTATACTGGTTAACCCGGAGATACGCCGCCAGCACCACCTGCACCAGCACCGCCACCTGCACCACCTGCACCACCTGGACCTTTTGGACCACCCGCCGGACTACCGCTTGGACCTGGGCCGCCACCGCCGCCGGAAGCTTCACCTGAACCACCTTCGCCACCTTCAACTTCGGCTCCACTTTCACCACCTTCTTCCCCTTCACTTTCTTTCTTCTCTTGTTTTTCTTGTTTATCTTGTTGCTTATCGCCCTTCATATCTTTGGCACGTTTAGCGACAAAGCCAGCCACGCCCTTGCCCACAGCGGTAGCCGTTTCTTTGCCGGTATCAAAGCCTTTTTCAGCTTTTTCCATCATCTGTTTAACGCCAGATTGTTCAGCATGACCGCCAATCCAACGAATGACTTTTGCCGGCAGCACATGAATTAAACTAAAGCATTCATTAATGATGGTGGTGACTATAGCACCATATAAACCCAACAGTGCAAAGGTACCAAAGATGCCAAGACCCTCGGTTGAAGCATTGACTGTGCCTGAAAAACCGTAATTGAGCATGGCAATTGCCGCATACAGTAATTTGATGGCAGCAATAAAGCCAATGACCATTAAGCTGGGTTGTAAGAATACATTCATAATTAAAGTTACCGCAGAGCTTGCACGGCCTAAATTTTCAGAAGAGGGGCTAACCAGGCCGAGTGCAACCACGGGAGCTGCGACAATAGTTTCAATAACCAGCAGCATCCAACTCAAAGCAGTAAACGTAAAAACTAAATACGGAATCAGCGGAACATAAATACCCAGCGTTGCGCCAATCCCCCATAAAAATAAGAGAATTGCGGTAAAGAGTGGTAGTAACATACCTATGCCACCACCGACCGCAGCGCAAAGAGGACTTATACCGGAGCTTATACAGAACCCTAAAAGTAAAACTACACAGACAAGCATGAAGCTAAACCAAAAGACTTCAGCAACAATCATTAAATCTGATCCGAAGCTAGCAAGAGAAGCAATGGGATCATTATTAGTATTGGTTGTTAAATAGATAGTAAATTTTTCTATAGACGCTCTTAAGGGGGCAGTTATCGAATCGGATACTTTCTGCAACATACCCGCAGAGGGGTTGGGGCCAAGATTTAATGTCGTAGTGGATGTAGTTTGTGTTGTTGTCTTCGTAATATAGTTGTTCATATTGGTTATTGCTGCTGCATAAGCCGCATAACAGGCATTGCCCTGGGTAGCAGCATTAACCGTTGCTGGTATAGGCACCGGAGCCGGATAGGCCGGGATAGTTTGATGGATAGATACGATGGACATGTAATAGCTGCCTGCAAAAATCCAACCATCAGCTTGTGCTTTCTGAAGCATATCTGCTTGCTGTGTAGACAGTGACATTGCCGCATTACCTGCACCCGCGGCAGCAATACCCCCCTGTAAAATAGCATTAGAGGCAGTAATTACATTGGTTTGTGTCCAAGTATTTGGATTTGTACTGGTGAAGATTTCCTGCGCAGCTAGGCCTAAAGCAGAACCTGCCAATATGATAGCGGTCGAATTAGCCGTCGTCCAAGTGGCCGCATCAGAAACTTGTTGAGGTAGCGCACCGGGGGCTAAACCGCCACATAGGGAGCTATTGTTAGGATCGTCTTGTATGCCTACGTAAATGTTGTTCCCATTGGCATAGATTAATACAGGTTGGTTGTTAATAGCTTGTCTACAAGTCTCATTACCATTAAAAACGGCAGAGCAGACCATGCTGGTTAATAAACTTTGCGAGGCAGTGTTTAGGCCGTCTTGATTAACGGTAATTGCGCCCATAACGCCAGTGCCAAATTGCATAGCATTGATGACTTGATTCCAGAGTTGATTACCTGCGCCAATCCCCATGATCACAATGCTCATCATGGTAATTTGCAGAATTGAATATCCATAACCCGTAGGAACCAAAAAAGCAATGCCTAAAGCAGCACGCAGGGGGATCCAAACGGATGACCATTTTTTCCCCATCACCTCACCTTCTTGGGCGGTATTAATGGTGGAAAGAATGATGGTATAGCTTACAACAATACTGCCCAGGGTTAACACGGCAATATTAAAAATTTGAAAAAGATTGGATAGTAAACTGGAACCTGTGCCTGTTAAGGCAAAGCTCATATTTCCAAAAATTTGTCCGAGGTAAAAAATAGATTTATCAGTAGCGGGACTGTTAAGCGTAAAACTACTAGCTAATGCCATGCTGGGTATAATGTTTAATACCAGTAGTAATGCGAACAATCCAAGCTGTTTCTTCATCCTATTTCATACCCTTCTGTGAACTACTCATCTTAGAGAACCCTGCACTCATGGTAGCTTTACCCGCTGCAGCACCAGCTTCAGCGCCGCCTTTGGCTTTTCCTAACATTCCTGCAATTTCTTGACCTTCAGGTTGTCCGCCCATCCAGCGCAGAATTTTGTCAGGAAGTACATAAATAAGTGAAAAAGATTCGTGCACAAGGGTGGTTGCTATCGCGGCATATAAGCAAATCACGGCAACCATACCAAACAATCCAATGCTGTAAGTGTTGCCGATGAGTGCTCCATAAAAACCATAACCTAACATGCCGATAGCAACAATCACTATTTGTGCTGCAAAAATAAAGCCTAAGATCATCAAGCCAGGTCTTAAAAATAAGCCCAGCATCAAAACAACGGATGCACCCGCCTTGCCAACTTCATCTTCTGAGGGAATGATGAGGCTTAGTGCAATTAAAGGGGCACCAAGCATTGCTTCAATAACCACAATAAACCAAGTGAGTGCACTAAAGGTAAAGACAATATAGGGAATAAGCGGAATATACAATGCCATCATGATGCCCGCTGACCAAAGTAAAAGCAGCATGATAGAAGCAATCGGTAATAAAATATTTAATAATCCCTTATAAACGGCTGCAGCAGGGTTCAACACGGAACAAAATGCAGTAGCAGCACCAAGGAGCACCAGCGTGACAAGCGCTGACCAAAAAACGATTTCCGTGGTCGCGGTCAAATAACTACCAAAGGTGGCCATTGCTATTAACGGATCACCGGTGATGCCGCCGGAATGCATAGTATCCGTGATTTTTTGGGCTAAATTTGCCCAAAAATTGCCAAACAGATCGTGATAAGCTTTTTGCAGGGAAGAATTCATGCTGGGAGAGGTTTGAAACATGCTGCCGCTATAAGCTGTAGCAGGGTTTAGCGATTGAATACCCGGATCTGTCTGCACGTAATTTTCATAGGCTGTGGCCTTTTGACCGAGTGAAGATAAAATTTGGCTGCCTAAAGTGGGCCCTAATAATTGCAAAATATGATTCGTATCTGGAGCTGTGATGGAATAACTGACAACGCCCGCGTTAACGCCGGTGGTGGTAATTAACGTGAAATAGTAGCTACCTGCCATGATCCAACCATCAAGAATGGCTTGTTGATTGACCGAGGATAAGCTTGCAAAAGTGGTTGAGGTTGAGGCTGCTGCAGATTGCAGGCCTTGGGCTGCAGTGACAAATGCATTGGCTAGGCTCCAGGAAGCAGACGGGAGATTGAGCGCTTCTTGCGATGGTGAGTCTAAAGTAGCTTGTGCAGTGACAACCGCATCGGAATAGATTTGGGTACGATCAGCAGCGCCTGGATCGGTTGTACCTGAAATTATATTGGTCACGCTACCGCCTTGGCTAGGCATGGTAACCGCGCCACATAAGGGTGCTTCAAGACCTTGTTGGCTTAAGCGTCCAAATTGAACTTGTGCATTACCACCATTATCCGTATAAGTATAAGCAACTATATTCTCGCCCAACATTGCCGCAGCTTGCGTATTTTGATTCAGCATGTTCATGCATAATTCAGAGTAAAAAATCCCGTTAACGGTGGTTAATACGCTATCAAGGGTTGCCGTAGAGTTACTGGTATGCAGCCCGCCTTGTGATGTAATAGAATAAATAACTTGTGTCCAGAGCGCATTGGCAGCACCAACGCCTTGCACGATGAACCACATCATTGCAATTTGGATCCAATTGTAATTAGTAGTGGTGGGTAATAATAAATAGAGTCCTAATGCACCACGGACCGGGATCCAGATCACGGACCATTTTTTGCCAAGTACTTCGCCCTCATGTGCGGTACTGACCAGCCCTACAAGCCCGGTATAAGAAAGTATGATAATACTTAACGCAAAAACTACTTCATTAAAGGTATAAAGTAATTGGCTAAAGGTTGTATTAACGCCGGCGCCGACTGGCGGAGAGATAGGCAAGCCACCCACTGCACCAAATATCATGCCGAGATATTGCATGGATTTGTCGGTTGGCGCCACTTGAAATAGACCGGTGGCCATACTCACTGCGGGGAAAGCAGTAAGTATTAAGAGAAACAAAAGCCTCATTCGTCATCCTTTGACTTAGAGATATCCTTAGTACGTTTAACAATAACTTCTTTCTTTGGTGTATGGTTTACGGTTGAATTCATCCATTCTTTAATGGTACATCCCAGTTTACGATGTTTAATTTGAAACAGCCAAAAATTAAAGCGAAAAGCTTGCGTGAAGGCATAAAAAGCTAAACAAAATGAAATCAAGGCGGGGACCATATAACCTCTAAAGGCCATATATAATGCATAACAGACTACTAATAATGAAAGCGCGAGGAAAAAATAAAATAAACGGGTAAATTCTTGCTTGCGTTGATTTATATCCTCTTGTGTCAACTGCATCCGTTCCAGCGCTTCATCAAATGTTTCGGAATAGGTCGCCTTTTTAGGAATAACCATATCCACCAGCAACACTTTATATCTGTCAGCTGTTTCACTTAGATAATCCCAACTCATCCACCTATCAACACGCACATCGAAGATGCGGCTTAATACTTTCCTTGATCTAGGTGCTGTCATTTTTTACCTCTTGCTGTGTTTTGAACAGTTTGGACATAGGTCTGACAAAATAAAAAATGAGGGAACTTTTTCCAAGTCCCAACAGACTTACTATGTAGAATAGCAAAATAAATGTAAAGCGTGAATAAGCACAGTTTTTCTTTTGCTATTAAGTTAGTTTAGTGAGGGGATGCTATGCCAGATTTATCACGAGAAGGCGTCCATGCATTTTGGCATGACTATGATAAACGAACGCTTTATCGCATCGTCACGTCCATGGAAGGCGTAGAAGCATGGGCTGCGGATAATGACCCAAAGGTAGATGCTGCCTTACTACAATTAGGGGCTTTATTAGATGCAACCCCTGATTTTGAATTGACCAATGAAGCCAGTCTCATCAAACTCTTAGCAAATACGCACACCGGCAGAGCATTGCGGTTAATGCAATATTTAGATACCGCAAAACCAGGTACAGCATCAAAACTCTTGATTTATGCAGAAGAACAAACCAAAGATGCGGCTAATAAAAACCGCTATGCTGATTTATTTTTAAAACGAAATTTAGCTTTTGAACGATTGCAATTACTTTGCCGTGTCTTTGCGCCGGAAAGAATTAACTTGGTCTTGAAAGCATTGGAGACGAGCAATGAATAATTACCAGATGAAAGCCATTTTATTCGCCAGCTTATTACTAAGCCAAGCACCCGTCATGGCAAATTGGGAACAAAGTTGTGCTGCCTTAGATCCCTTATTGCCTAATGATTGCGCGGCAATTCAAGCGACGGTGACCGATCTTAATCAATTTCAACCGCCAGCGCCTTTTTTTACCATGACGCTTACAACACCCACGCCTGCTAGTGCAGCGCCTACCGGCAGTGCAGGGATTCTTCAACCACCATCTGAGGGAGGCGCAGGTAGTACGCCAAGTAGTGGTAGTAGTAGTGGCTGGCAATAACAAAAAAGCAGGTGTCTTATGAAAAAACAGTTCTTACTTTTAAGTTTGCTCCTCTTACCAGGATTATCTCAGGCGGATGAGGCAACACCTCCCCCTGATATCACCCGTACCCAATTAGGGACGGCGTTAATTAATTATCAGGCAGCGGCCTTGATGCAAGAATATCAATTAAATCAGCAACTCATTTTTATGGCCGCGCCGGGTACGGATTGGGCAGTTGCTGCAGGTACGGCTGTGGGTTCCGCGAGTGTTAACGCAGGTACCGTAGGTGCATCCTTATATGATAATAATTTGCTGCGTAGCTTATCGGTTTTTAGTGTGGCCACCAGCATTACCTATAACGGCGCGACCGCCAAACCTCACGATACGCGCGCGGGAGGACCAACCCAGATATACCAAACTATGAAACCATTTCTTCTCACGGGAGATGCCGGGAGTTTACCCAGTTTCGATGTGAGTACCTTGACCCATCTTAATAAAATTGATCCCGCGGTTGCGCAACAACTGATTAATAATATAACCGATCCTTTTCCGACGGCAGATTCAAAAATTATTAGCGATCTTCAGACAATGGTGTCAGGTGGTGGTGAATTAAATGGTGCAGATCAAGAAGCCTTGGGAACAAAAATCATGGAACAAGTCCTCATTTCAATGAGTGCTAGTGCCTTAGGCGATATTGCTTCACGACGTATTATCAATAATGCCAACCCCAGTGCGCCTACCATCATGGAAACCATGGATAATTACAGTCAACAACGGTTTACCAATCCAGACTGGACTAAAGCCATGAGCGCCTCATCAGAGCAAGCGATGATTCGCGAGATTGCACATATGACGGCCTATAGCATCTGGCTACAATATCAACAATTCAAAATTTCAGAACAACAGCTCGCATTACTTGCTTCCATGAATGTGGTATTAGCAAAAATGAATGCGGCGATTGATAATCTTAACCAGCAAATGTCTTCTGCAAAAGCACAAGGCGCAGCAGCCGTAACGCCTAGCCCTGTACAGCAATAATCGAGCGCTATAGAATGTGAAACGTGGGATAAGTTTCATTGACTAAGTTAGAAAGGGGAATGCAATGCCAGAGTTGTCGCGGGAAGCGGTGCACGCATTTTGGCATAATTATGATAAACGCATACTCTATCGTATCGTCACCTCCATGGAAGGCGTTGAACCCTGGGCTGCTGAGTGTGATTCCATTGATAAAGCTTTACTAGAATTAGGCGCCTTACTCGATAACATCACAGATTTTGAATTAAATAATGAAGCCAGTTTAATTAAATTATTAGCTAACCTACATACCGGCAGGGCCTTGCGCTTAATGCAATATTTAGATACAGCAAAGCCCGGGACTGCTTCAAAATTATTACTCTACGCAGAAGAGCATACTAAAGATCCGCTTAACCAAAATCCTTATGCAGATTTATTTTTAAAACGAAATCTCGCTTTTGAGCGCTTACAATTACTGTGCCGCGCTTTTGCACCAGAAAGAATCAATTTAGTCTTAAAAGCTTTGGAGGCTGGCCATGAATCTTAGCATGCGATTGTTAATGAGCGGGATGCTGTTGATGCATAACCCCGTGATGGCTAATTGGATGGAAGGATGTACAGAGCTACAACCGATGTTACCCAGCGCGTGCACAACCATTCAAGCAAGAGTTGCTGAACTTGCACAATTTGCGCCACCTGCGCCCATGTTTGTGACATCGCTCAGTGCACCTACGCCCATAAATACGTCCATCCCTTCAGGAGCAAGCGATCTGGCGCCGACTATTTCAACCCCTGTATCAACGTCTGGAACTTGGAATAACTGATGAAAAAGAGCATTGTATTATTCAGCCTCTTGTTGGGATCAAAATTCGCATTTGCGCAAGCTAGCACTGCAGATATTGTCAATGCGATTGATACGTTAAATAGCAATGTGCTCGCGCAGAATGCAGCTTCTAGTGCCGATGCTACGCGCAAACAATTGGGTACGGCATTAATTAACTATGATGCTGCAGCAAGAATGCAAGAGTTTCAATTAAACCAAGAATTACTATTTATGGCAGCACCTGGCAGTGAGTGGGCCATAGCCGCGGGTGCAGCGGTCGGGAGTGCACAATTAGGTACCATTGCCACCAGCCTATATACTTCCAACTTTTTGCGCAGTACGGCCATTTATAGTATTGCCAATAATGCAACGTATAATGGTATTACTGTGGCTCCTGCAAACCTTCCCGCCAACCCCACGCAGATATACCAAGCATTGAAACAATTTTTTATTGGGGGTGATTCCAGCCATTTATCCATGATAGATACGGGGCAATTAACCAATTCAAACCGGATAGATACACAGACAGCACAAAACATCATTAATATGCTGGCAACTCCCTTTCCTAACCCGGACCCTACTATTCTCAGTGTGCTGAAGGGAATACCGGGGGGCGGCAGTGATTTAAGTGGTGCACAGCAAGAAGCCCTCGGTACAGCCATGGTAGAAGAAGCGGTGAATGCAATGAGTACGAGTGCGTTGTCAACCATTGCTGCAAGACGTATCCTTACGGGCAGTGCATCCAATACCTTTATGGAAACGGTTGATCAATACAGTAAAGAGCGGTTCTTCAATGCAACCTGGCCTAGCGCGATGAGTGCAGCTTCTGAGCCTGCCATGATTCGAGAAATGGCGCATATGATGGCTTATGAGATCTGGCTACAATATGAACAATTTCGAATCTCTGAGCAACAACTGGCGCTATTAGCTACTATGAATATAGTGCTCTCAAAAATAAATGTTGCGATTGATAATCTGAATACCCAAATGGAAAATGCTGCCGCCCAAGCGGCAGCAGCGCAAGTCCCTCCCGCGCCCAAGAGTTAATGATGAGCGGACGACATAAAATATTTATCACGGGGATCCTTTCTGCATTGGGTCTGATGTTGATAGGCTTGCTATCCTTTAGCCATTTGACTTTGCTTTTAAGAGTTGGAATTTTTACCTGTTTGGTGGGGTATGCGCTTATTATTTTATGTTTTACCCCTTTAGGTGCCTTATCATTAGGTCCGTGTGCCGCGCGTCTGTCCTATGGTCAATGGCTTTTTAAGTTACTGCAAGGTCAAGCGGTGCTTTTTATTTTTACCCTTGCTGCATGCATTGCATTTATGCGCATTGGCCCCAGTTTTGTCCAAGGATTCTCATTATCATTAGGACTAGAGGTGATTGAAGAATATTCTCGTACACAATGGGGCATATTTCCTTGGGGGATTTTTGGTTTTTGGGGATTAATCATCGCCTATGTGGCCTACGTGAAAAAAAGCACGCCTTATTTTTACCAATTTTGTTTAGGATTTTTCCCTGCATCCTTAGAAAATAAAATGAAAAGTTACGTTGAGGCGATTTGTTTTGCTGCTACGCTTTTAGCTTTAAATCTCGTGGCCACGTCCATTGCGTTACTGTTAACGTACAGTCTGGAACACCTATTGCAAATCCAGCATTTTGAAATTCCAATCATTGGCGTTTGGTTTCTATCTACCATCTCAGCGCTGTTATTATTAAAACGCCGGAAGAAAGACTTGCGTCGGTTAGCGATTAAAAATATAGGATTAAATCATCTTTATGCGTTCTGCATTTTACTTATTGTTTTGATTATTATTTTGGCAGCGTATTGCAATAGTTGGATTATGGAACATTTTTTTGAGCGTTATCAACAATTGCAATGTCCACAATGTGGGCAGCATTTTATCAGTAATACGCTCATGCGGTTTGCTATTATGTACTGGGGTTGGTGGATGATTTGGACTCCATTGGCAGGGTCCTATATCGCGAAAATATCGCAAGGGAGAACAATACGTGAATTGGTATTAGGTATTTACCTGGTACCTTTGCTGTTAGCGGTAGCGCTCAATCTTTGGGGAACAAAGCCTTTTAGCGTGTTGTTGGAAAAAGCCCAGGGGTTATCATCGCCCATTTTGTTTTTTTCATTGGGTGCAGTGACGTGGATAATCTTCAGTAAGATGTTAAAAGGTAGGAAAGATAACAGTATATTTAATGCGGGCTTTATGCCAAAAGGGGACAGCAAATCAGCAGGCATCAGTACTTTTGCGCAAAAAGTCTTTCAAGGGATGTTCATCATTGTCATCATCCATACCATGATTGGCTGGTATGGACTACAATTATTGATTGCTGCCATCGGCGTTTTAACGATTATTCTCATTTATTGGGGATTTGACTTTGGGATATTACGATTTTTAAAGCATAAGCTTTTCAACAAGAGACTTATTTCTTAGATTTTGGTCCAGGTTTGAAAGGAGATTTGCTTTCACTGCGTGTATATTCTTCCTGTTGTTCAACTCTTGCTTTAAACTCTTTATGTTGTGATTGCGTTTTCTTTTCTTGCTCAATGGTTGCGGTTAATTTTTCTTTTTCTTCAGGCAATTCGGTTAACTCGGTGCCTAATTGCGCAATTTTCGCCACTTCTTGCGCGCTGATCCCCAGCACTTTGGCAATTTGATTGAGGGAGCAAAATCCAATTAAATACCAACATAGCATCCATTGGCGTAGCGCACGGATAGATTTAATAGGCAATCCTGTAAAATCATCAAAATCGCTTGGACTGCCTTCACCTTTGCAATTTAAGCATATATAAAAATGCCGTTGATCCGTAGAGTCTGGGGGTGGTTCGCGGCGTACGGTATTGCTGCTATGGCAACGCGGACAAATAACGCCCTGTGGCCAGCGTAACATTTTCAACGTTTTGAAAATTTCAGGCTCCCCCAATAAATTTTCAATAGCGGCAATTCTGGATTCAACCTGTGTACCACGTGGTAACTCTCTGAGTTTCTTTAAAGCTTTAATATTGTCGTTTTCATCAGCAGTTGTCATTGCTTTTTTCTCCTGAATGGGCATCGAAGGGGGAGCTTTCACAGGTGCGGTATTACGGTCAGAAAAAGTTAAATCGCGGCGTTGATGTTGGTTGTGAGAAAAAAAAGGCGAGGTGGTTTTGTTGTGATATTTAACCAAGGGTGAAGATATGGTAATTGCATTTTCTTCTGGTGAAGTCAGGGGAGAAGATATCATTGCAGTTATACGCTTAAGCAAATCCGACATAGAAAAAAACAACTCCTTGAATAAAATCCCTGTGTGAGACCGACTAATCTCACAACCCGATATTAGACCTCATTCTATGTTTAAGATCAACTGCGGTAGGCTTTTTGATTGTCAACCGAATAACTTAATGTTAAAAATGCTTCGCTCGTCTGAGAAAGAAGTTGCATTTGCTTTAAAATAGTATGCAAAGTTTCTGTCACCTGCGATGAAGATCTTTGTGCGTATTTTGGGTTATCCCAGAAAGTATTTTTGCATAACATCGCGGTCTGTAATCTGGCAATAAAATTATGGTGTACCTCTGTGATAGGTTCTGGTGGTAAAGGAAGATTATGCTCGGTTAATGCCGTTGTAATAGCGGCATCGGTTACTTCATCAATATGAAAACCTTCCAATAACTGCGCAAGCTCTAAGCAAAGTTCATTAAATTGGATTATATTATTAAGCTGTTCGACTCTCTCTTGCACTTTTTCTAGTTGCGTATGGGTCCAGGGTGTTCCTTTGGGAGACGGTATATGCGTTTTATTCAGAATATCAACCATAGTGACATTATCATAACCAAGCGCTTGATAATCCTGTATTTTTTTATCTAAAGTTAAGGCTGCATTATTGATATTCATTCGGTCCAATACTTTTTGCAATTGACTCAAAACCCAATGACCGCCTTCCGGGGCATTGAAGCCTTCTTCATTGAGAGCAGCTACCATTTTTCTTTGTGAAAACTGATGCTTGCGATAATGTTCAATGACGGGTTGCAACATCAGCGCAAATAAAACGGCATTTTCAATTTTAGGCTTATTTACTTTAGAAATGACTTCATTCGCGTGCGGATTTCCTGACTTTGCATTCGTACGGCTCAGCCCTGCTTTAATGAGTTGGCCATGAATTTTTTTTTGTTCAGTAGCATGTGCTACGAGGACTTCAAAATTATCGCGCGTAATAAAAGGCTGATCGCAACAATGTACTTCATGTTTACCTTCATGAATAAAACGTATTATCTGTTTTGAAAAAGCATCATTATGGGTTAAATTTTTAATCTCTGCGATCAATAGATGAGCATGATGCTCAAGACTGAAATTAACGGCCTCTTTTAAAACCGGCCAACGGTGTGAATGGCTATCACCTGATTCTATAAAGGTTTTCAATAAAGTGGTACCCGGATGGGCTGTTATAAATTCCTGTATATGCTGGTTTTGCAATGGTAAAGCTTCTTCTTCTTTGCCAGGAGGAAGTCTTAAGTAGGCAACGATGCGTTGTGTAGGATCAAGCATAATAGTTAGCTTTAAAAATAAAAACCTATATGACCTAGTATAGGTATCTCTTTACACGCTAGCCACTGGTGTAGATCTGCTATTTTATTTGCTATTTAACTACATATGCTGTAAACTACCTCAGTTTTTTAAATTTAAATGGGAGTGTACAAATGTCTAAAGAAGGTCCAAAGAATGAAGTACGTGACGCAATACTTGTTGCAATAGTCAGAACATTTATCGAACAATACAATGCGTGGGATGCGATGGTGCGTGCACCTGCACCTGCACCTGCACCCGTCAACCATAAACGTCGCCGTGGTGATGATGAGGATAATAATGTAAAGCGGGCTAGAAGGTGAAATCCTGTTCCTCTTGGCGTTTGGTGAGTACTTCATAACCTGTTTCTGTCACTAACAGCGTATGTTCCCATTGCGCCGAGAGGCTGCGATCTTTGGTAATCACGGTCCAACCATCCGGCATAAGCCGAGTATCGGGTTTGCCGACATTAATCATAGGTTCAATGGTAAAAGTCATCCCCGGGACGATTTCCATCCCCGTCTTGGCTTTGCCATAATGCAAAATTTGCGGATCTTCGTGAAAAACCTTACCTATGCCATGGCCACAATATTCCCTGACTACTGAAAAATGATGTGCATGCGCATGATTTTGAATGATTGCGCCGATATCGCCTAAAAAATTCCCCGGTTTGACTTGCGACATACCCAATAATAAACACTCTCTGGCGACTTTTATCAACCGCGCCGCTTGCACAGAAGGTGCGCCAACCACAAACATTTTACTAGTATCACCGTGATAACCATCTTTGATTACTGTTACATCAATATTAATGATATCGCCTTCTTTTAAGATTTTATCATTGGGGATCCCATGACAAATAACGTGATTGACGGAAGTACAGATAGATTTGGGGAAGCCCCGATAATTCAAGGGCGCTGGGATAGCTTTTTGGGTATTGACGATATAATCATGACAGCGCGCATCTAACTGATTAGTACTGACGCCTGCTTTGACATAGGGCTCAATCATTTCCAGTACCTCGGCTGCAAGGCGTCCTGCAATACGCATTTTTTCAATTTCATCTAAAGTCTTGATCGTGACGGTCATGCTTGGTCCTTGTCGTTATTACCCTATCTATGGTATAAAATCGACCCGAGTGTGTGCAAATAATTGTACATTCTAAGTTATATAGTTCACACACGTGTCGACACGTTATCCTGGGTGTCCTGAATCCTTGTGATTTAGGATTGGATAATGGGACACGTGGAGGCTCAACCCCTAGGAGTAATGTTATGGTTACCGTTAGCATGCGTAAAATGCTGGAATCAGGTGTTCATTTTGGTCACCAAACCCGTTTTTGGGATCCCAAAATGAAGCCTTATATTTTCGGCGCAAGAAATAAAATTCATATTATCAATCTCGATATCACCGTACCGATGTTTCATGAAGCGCTCAGCTTTATTCGGCGTGTGGCAGCCAGAAATGGCAAAATCCTTTTTGTTGGTACCAAACCAACCGCTAGCAAAATTATCAAAGAACAAGCAGAACGCTGCGGTATGCCGTATGTGGATTATCGCTGGCTTGGTGGAATGCTGACTAACTATAAGACGGTTAAGCAATCAATCAAACGCTTACAAGAACTTGAAGCAATGCGTGATGATGGTACTTTTGAAAAGTTGGTTAAGAAAGAAGCACTTATGCGTAGCCGCGAATTGGAAAAACTACAACGTAGTTTAGGCGGCATTAAAGACATGGGCAGCTTACCGGATGCGCTTTTTATCATTGACGTTGGGCATGAAAAAATCGCGGTTGCAGAAGCGAATAATCTGCGGATCCCCGTGGTGGGCGTTGTTGATACGAACAATAACCCGCATGGTATCGATTATATTATCCCAGGAAACGATGATGCTATAAAATCCATTGAGCTCTATGTTTCCAGTGTCGCTGACGTGATCATTGAAGCGAAAGGCAATATGCGCCCGATGCATGAAGAAGCGGGTGAGTTTGTTGAGTTAGAAGGTGATCAGGCTTAATGCTTTTTTAAGTGTTTTAAAGGTAAGGGGGCGATGCCCCCTTTATTTTACGAAAGAGGAACTATTTATGGCTGAACAAATTACCGCAGCAATGGTAAAAGAATTACGCGAGCGCACTAGCGCTGGCATGATGGAATGTAAAAAAGCTTTAGTTGAGGCAAATGGCAATATGGAATTGGCGGAAGATATTATTGCCAAATCGGGTCATAAAAAAGCGGCCAAAACCGCGAATAGAACTGCGGCAGAAGGTCGAATTATTATTGCCAACACCCAAGAGGGTGCAGCGATGGTTGAAGTAAACTGTGAAACCGATTTTGTTGCGCGTGATGAGAGTTTTATTCAATTTTGTCAGCAAGTGGTAGATACGGCCTCACAAAATAAGATTGCTGATGTTGAACAACTCAATGAAAAGATGGAAGAATCACGTAAGAGCTTAATTGCACGTCTGGGAGAGAATATTCAAATTCGCCGACTCTTTTTCCTAAAGAAAAGTACCGGTCAATTTATTGGGTCTTATATTCATCATGCGCGTATTGGTACCCTTATTCTGCTAGAAGGCGGTAATGAAGTATTAGCGAAAGATTTGGCAATGCATGTGGCCGCGATGAAGCCACAATATATGACTACGGATGAAGTGCCACAAGATATTGTTGCTAAAGAAAAAGAAATTTTAATTGAGCGTGCAAAGCAAAGCGGGAAACCGGACAATATTTTAGAAAAAATTGTTGCAGGACAGCTGCAAAAACATTTGAGTGAGATTTGCCTAACCGGCCAACCCTTCTTTAAAGATCCCGATCAAACCATTGCTGCATTATTAAAAACTCATCAAGCCAAGCTCTTGAAGATGATTCGTATTGAAGTGGGTGAAGGTATTGAAGTCATTAAAAAGAGCTTTGAAGAAGAAGTTAAAGCAGCGCGTGGGAGTAGTCAACCATGACAGCGCTAAAGCCTTCTTATAAAAGAATTCTTTTGAAGCTCAGTGGTGAAGCTTTGATGGGTGATGAGCCTTATGGCATAGATCCTAAAGTATTAGATAGGATTGCAGGTGAAATTGGTGAGCTCGTCAAACTTGAAGTAGAAGTAGGTGTGGTGATTGGTGGCGGAAATATATGCCGGGGCAAAGCGCTGTCCAATGCGGGCCTTGGTCGCGTCTCCGCTGATCAAATGGGTATGTTAGCGACAGTCATGAATGCCATTGCCATGCGAGATGCTCTGGAAAGAGCCGGCTTTTCAACCCGGATTATGTCAGCAATTCCTATGAGTGGATTAGTTGATCATTATGATAGGCGCAAAGCGATTGACCATTTAAAAAAGGGCCGCGTGGTAATATTTGCTGCAGGTACTGGCAACCCATTAGTCACCACAGATTCTGCCGCGAGTTTGCGCGCCATTGAAATAGAAGCAAATCTTTTGCTCAAGGCCACCAATGTTGATGGTGTTTATTCAGATGATCCTGCCATTAATCCAATGGCTATTCTGTATGAACGTGTCACTTATGCAAAAGCATTAGAAAAAGAATTAGGGGTGATGGATTTATCGGCATTTTGTCAATGTCGTGATCATAACATGCCTATTCGGGTATTTAACATTAAACATCATGATGCATTACTGCGGATTATCAAAGGTCAATCAGAAGGTACTTTAGTTGAAAGGGGAAGTTTTGATGATTAACGATACTCAAAAAAATGCGAAAGAAAGGATGACTAAAAGCATTCATGCGCTGGAAGAAGCGTTAACCAAATTACGCACCGGTAGAGCACATCCCAGTATATTAGATAATGTGACGGTAGACTATTATGGTACGTCAACTCCGCTCACGCAGGTGGCGAGCGTTGTGGTTGAAAATGCATTAATGCTAACAGTAAAGCCCTGGGAAAAACGTTTAATTCCTGAAATAGAAAAAGCGATTCGGAATTCTGGTTTGGGTTTAAACCCATCGAATGCGGGTGAAATTATTCGTGTACCTTTCCCACCTTTAAGTGAGGAACGTCGTAAAGAGCTGATTAAACAAGTGCGTGGTGAAGCAGAAGATGCAAAAGTAGCTATTCGTAACATTCGACGCGACTGCAATCAAGAAATTAAAGAGTTAGAAAAAGCAAAATCCATTACGGAAGATGAGCAGCGTCGAGGTGAAGAATCTATTCAAAAATTAACCGATAGTTTTATTCATAAAGTAGATGAGATGATTGCTCATAAAGAAAAAGACTTAATGGAGATTTAGTGACTTTTGCCAATCATCCTGGAATAAAAGCCTCTCCCAGTAACCGGCCAAAGCATATTGCTATTATTATGGATGGTAATGGTCGTTGGGCGACCGCCAGGAAGCTTAATCGTACGGCGGGGCATAGACGAGGGGTATTGGCCGTTCGTGAGATTATTTCTGCTTGCAAAGAAGAAGAGATCAAAGTGTTGACGCTCTTTGCCTTTGGTGTAGAAAATTTAAAAAGACCTTCCAAGGAAGTCAGAAATTTATTTCGCATTTTCTTTCTTGCCTTACGTAAAGATATTACCAAATTACACGAAAATAATGTTAAGTTAAAAATAATCGGGGATCGGAGTATTTTTAACCCTGGGTTATTAAAGGCAATAAGAGATGCAGAGCAACTTACAGCGCAAAATTCAGCGCTGGTATTAAATATTGCGGTTAATTACAGTGGGCGCTGGGATCTCTTGCAAGGGATGCAAAAAGTGTATCATAAAATTCAAAAAGAGAATGGTGAGGGTAGTGCGCTACCCATCTCAGAAGAAGCCCTCGGTCAAGAGTTATCTTTATATGGTTTACCAGAACCTGATTTATTTATTCGTACCGGTGGGGTACAACGCATCAGTAATTTTTTATTATGGGATTTGGCCTATACAGAGCTTTTTTTTACGACAACCTTATGGCCAGATTTTACACCCCATGAGTTAAAAATGGCTTTAGAAGACTTTGCACTGCGCGAAAGGCGTTTTGGATTAACAGGCGAACAGCTGGAGTGAATATGTTGCGTTGGCGAATGGTAACGGCTTTATGTCTTATCCCACTTGTCCTGCTGGCCGTATTGAAATTAACGGCATTGCCCTTTGCCATTTTGTCGGGTGTTTTTTTTGCTTTGGGTGTGTGGGAATGGGCAGGATTATGCGGATTATCAAAATCTTGGGTTAAGAGATTTTATGTGGCGGATTTTTTTGTACTTATCGTTATTTTAAGCATATTTCATAATCTGAATTTGTTGTTTGTGGGAAGCTTGTTATGGTTATGCCCATTATTTTTGGTTTATACGTATAAGCAGCAGGTGCCACTACTACTCAAAAATGATGTGGTTAAAGCACTCATAGGGTTGATATTGAGTGCTTTGGCGTGGATTTCATTAAATAGGTTACATGCCATACCCGATGGGCCGCAATGGATTATTTTATTATTTGTCTTAATCTGGTCTTCAGATACCTTTGCATATTTTGTTGGCAGAAAATGGGGTAACGTTAAACTTGCTCCACTTATTAGCCCGAAGAAAACCGTTGAAGGTTTCTTGGGCGGGCTGTTAGGAACCATGCTTGTAGCCTTGATGTTGTTTTATGCGGTATCGCCTTTTATGCATTTACCGCCATTATATGTGTGGTTAAGTGTTGCTTTTATCGTAATTTTACTGGGTGTGGTGGGCGATCTTTTTGAAAGCTTATTAAAGCGCTTGGCTGGGGTAAAAGATAGTGGCACTTTACTGCCAGGGCATGGTGGGATTTTAGATAGGATTGATAGTTTACTTGCGGCATTGCCATTTTATGCACTAAGCCTTTTATGGCTTTTGGGAGAAAAATAATGGAAAAAAGTGGCATTTGCTTATTAGGCTCAACAGGCTCTATTGGGCAAAATACTTTACAGGTTATTCAGCAGCATCCTGAAAAATTCAAGGTGGTTGCCTTAAGCGCTTTTGATTCTGTTGATAGCCTGTTTGCACAATGCTGCCTTTTTAAACCGTCTTTTGCGGTATTAGTCCAAGAAAAAGCCGCCAAAGACTTAAGACAACGGTGCGCTGAACAGAATTTAAATATAAAAGTATTATCCGGCGTTGAAGGTTTGTGTGAAATTGTCGCGCTGGCTGAAGTTTGCCAAGTGGTTGCCGCTATTGTTGGCAGCGCGGGGTTGCTGCCAACGTTGAGTGCAGTCAAAGCAGGTAAACGGGTACTATTGGCTAATAAAGAAGCGTTGGTGATGGCAGGTGATTTGTTATTAGAAGCAGCACGGCAATCTGGGGCGGTGTTATTACCGGTTGATAGTGAGCATAACGCGTTGTTTCAATGCATGCCAAAGGATTATATGACGGGTACCCGACCTGAAGGTGTTGCAGGGTTGATATTAACGGCATCTGGAGGCCCATTTTTGCATGCCTCAGATGAAATATTAGCGCAAGTTACGCCTGAAATGGCTTGTCAGCACCCCAATTGGAAAATGGGAAAAAAAATTACGGTTGATTGTGCAACGTTGATGAATAAAGGGTTAGAAGTTATTGAGGCGTGTAAACTTTTTCAATTGACGCCAGCAGAGATAGAAGTGGTGATTCATCCACAGAGTATTGTGCATTCTTTAGTAGAATATATTGATGGTTCACAGCTTGCGCAGCTTGGCTCGCATGATATGCGTATTCCTATTAGCTATTGTCTGTCTTGGCCAGTGCGGATGACATCCGGCGCAGAGCGCTTGTCATTAACGCAAGCAAGACAGTTGACTTTTTTTCCGCCAGATAATGAAAAGTTCAAATGTTTACCCTTAGCCTATGAAGCGCTGACTTTGGGCAAAGGTGCTCCTACCGTGGTAAATGCCAGCAATGAAGTTGCGGTACATGCTTTTTTAAATGGTCAAATGCAGTTTTCTCAGATCCCAGCTATTATTGAAAAAGTACTGCAGAAGTACTTTGACTTAGCGGCTTCAACGTTAGAAGAGATCCTGTGGGCAGATAAACTCGCCAGAGAGAGTGCGATGCATTTTATGACAAGTGTTAACTATGGTTGATTTTATAATCGCATTTTTTGCGTTTATTCTTTCTGTGAGCATTTTAGTCACATTCCATGAATTTGGTCATTTTTGGGTAGCGCGTCGTTGTGGCGTTAAAGTTTTGCGTTTTTCAGTAGGATTTGGCAAAACTTTATGGAGTTGGCGTGATAAGCAACACACAGAATATCGCATTGCACTCATACCCTTAGGAGGGTATGTCAAAATGCTTGATGAACGTGAGGGTGAGGTAATTCCTGATGAACAACCCTTTGCATTTAATCGAAAACCTGTCTTAACCCGCTTTGCTATTGTGAGTGCCGGACCCTTATTCAATTTTCTGTTTGCGATTATTTTATATTGGCTGATGTTTATTATTGGCATCAGTGGATCTATTCCGCTGATAGGGGAAGTCAAGCCAGATTCCATTGCAGCAAATGCCGGGCTTATGGCAGGAGAAGAAATAATTGCTATTGATGGTGTTCCCACCCTGACATGGCAGCAGGTCATCAGACAAATTGTGGAGCGTTTAGGGGATAAAAATACCCTTGAAATCCAAGCCCAAACGCCAGAAGGACGGAATAAACACACGCATTTGAATTTGCAATCCTGGGTGCTTGAAGGGACAAGGCCAGATGCATTACATGCCTTAGGAATTGAGCCTTACCAGCCACCTATTCCACCGGTTGTCTATGAAGTTATGGAAGGTGAGCCTGCTAGCAAAATAGGGTTATTACCGGAGGATAGAATTATTGCCGCGAATGGCAAACCCATTTCAAAATGGCAAGATTTTACCAACGTCATTATTAAGCATATTGATAAGCCGGTAACCATCCTCATTGAACGAGATCATGAAACCAAAAAACTGGTTATCACGCCACGCGCAAAAGTAAAAGATACGGGTGAAACCATTGGCTTTGTTGGTTTAATAGTTAAAACGCTGCCAATGCCAGAAACTCTCTTACGTAAAGAGCGATGGGGCCCCATTGATGCGCTTGGTGAAGCAATAAAAAAGACTTATGAATATATTGTTCTTTCTTTTAAAATGATAGGCAAAATGCTTGTGGGGGCCATAGACTTACGCTCCCTCAGTGGTCCTATTACCATTGCTGAAACTGCGGGTGCCTCCGTTAGCATTGGCTTTCAATATTATTTGAGCTTTTTAGCCATCGTGAGTATTAGTTTGGGTGTGCTAAATTTGCTGCCTATCCCCATTTTAGATGGCGGTCACCTCTTTTTTTACCTCATAGAAATGATTATCCAGAGGCCAATACCCCAGCAGGTGCAGCAGGTTGGTTTTAAGTTGGGTATGTTATTTTTGATATTTTTAATGTCTATCGCTTTTTATAATGACATTGTCAGACTGATGTGACATCCCCCCGTGAGCGGTAGCTCACGGGGGGATGTTAAAAGTTATCAATCTTGGTTTGACTGGGTTATAATGGGCCGGCTAAGTGATGGTATTCCGTTTGTCATAATTAGCATTGTTTTAACTTTTTGTATCTTTTGGAAATTTTTATGCAAAACAAAATCTATGTTGGTAACCTAAGCTATTCTCTTGATGAAGCTGCACTTCGTGCTTCCTTTTCCGAATTTGGTGAAATTACTGATATTGCTTTCCCCAAAGACCGTGTAACAGGTCGTCCTCGTGGTTTCGCATTCATTACCTTTGCTGAGCCAAACGGCGCAGAAGCTGCGTTGAAATTGGATGGTCAAGAGATTGCTGGTCGTAAAGTGGTCGTTAAATTTGCGCTTGAGCGTAAATCAGGCGGTGACAGAGGCGATCGTGGTGATAGAGGCGATCGTGGTGATAGAGGTGATCGTGGTGACAGAAGTGGTGGCGGCGGCAGACGCAGCGATTCACGCTGGTAGTCTATTCACTTAGTTATTTTTTCAGCTAGGGCCGGTTTTTATCGGCCCTCCCATTCAATTTACTCCGTGCTGTGTTAGTATGGCACCTACGCCGTTGTCAGAAATGCATAACGGTAAAAACATGGATATAAGTAAATCAAATAAGAAAAAATATTTTTTATGAAAAAACGTTGGTTGGTTGCTGTAGTTGCAGGATTGTTAGCACAATGGGCAATTTCTGCTCATGGATTTGAAACCTTTGTTGTGAGAGATATTCGTGTTGAGGGACTCAAACGCATCTCTGAAGGAACGGTATTAAATTATTTGCCGATACACGTTGGTGAGGAATTGCCGGAATCGCGTTCAGCACAAGTGATTAAAGCCTTATTTGAAACAGGATTTTTTCAGGATATTCAATTAACGCGTGACGGAAATATACTGGTTATTAAAGTGACTGAAAGGCCGACTATCGGTAAAGTTACTCTTTCAGGAAATAAAGATATAAAATCCGATAATCTGTTATCTACCTTAAAATCCTCAGGCTTGGCAGAAGGCTATGTTTTTGATCGTTCTACCCTAGAGCAGGTCCGAAACGAATTAGAACGCTTATATTTTAGTCATGGTAAGTATGCCGTCAAAGTCGATTCTAAAATAGAAAATCAAGCTAATAATCGCGTTAACATTGCAATTAATATTGATGAAGGGCAAGCGGCGCGAATAAAGACAATTAATATTGTAGGCAATAAAGAATTTTCAAAAGATGAACTACTGGATTCGTTTACCTTAACCACCACTAATCTTATTAGTTGGATGACACGTTCTGATCAATACGATAAGCAAAAGCTGAGCGCAAATTTAGAAGCATTGAGAACCTTCTACCTAGATCGTGGCTATCTCAATTTTCGTATTATTTCAACCCAAGTTTCTATTACCCCGGATAAGCAAGATATTTATATCACGGTAAACATTGAAGAAGGTCATCGTTTTAAGCTGTCAAGTTTTGGTGTTGCCGGTGATACCATTTTGCCGCCGGATGAGTATAAAAAGCTCATTGATTTAAGAGAGGGTGAAGTTTTTTCACGTGCCAAAGTAGCTGATGCGGTAAAAGCGATAACCGACAGATTAGGCCAAGAAGGCTATGCATTTGCAAAAATTAATCCTGTACCGGATATTCAAGATGCACAAAGACGAGTGGCATTAACATTTTATGTTGAGCCAGGAAGTAAAATTTATGTACGGCGCATTTTATTTGAAGGTAATGCAAAAACCAAAGATGAAGTATTGCGTCGTGAAATGATTCAAATGGAAAGTGCGCCTGTTAATACCAAAAATATTGAAGACTCACGTGCCCGTTTAAACCGTACGGGTTATTTTACGGATGTAAAAGTTGATATGCGTCCAGTTGCTGGCACAACGGATGAAGTGGATCTGGTCTATGTGGTAGAAGAAGCGTCTGCAGGCCAAATTGGTGGTGGTGTGGGCTATTCGGATGTTGACGGGTTGCTATTTAATATCAACGTCACCAACCGAAATTTCCTCGGTACCGGCAAGAATGTAGATTTTAACTTTAACCGCAGTAAAGCGTATACCACTTATAGTCTTGCCTATAATGATCCCTATTACACTTTAGATGGTATTAGCCGTGGGTTTAATATTTTCTATAGCGAAACGGATTTAGGTAATGCAACCTCGTTGGCAAATTACACGACCGATGCTTATGGCGCAAATGTGGTTTATAGCCTACCTCTTTCGCCGGTGGATAAGCTTACGTATGGTTATGGTGCCCAATCGACGCATTTATCAGTTGCAAAACAAAATCTCTCACTGCAAATCGAGGATTTCCTACTTCAGCATGGTCCTAATAGTGATGAAGTTACGGTGGCAGTAGGTTGGGTACACAATAGCTTTGATCGCTTTATTTTTCCTGAAAATGGGGTGCAGCAAGGTGCGGGTATCACCGCTACGGTTCCAGGGTCGCATTTAGAATATTATCGTATTACCTATAATGCCCAGTGGTATCGTAGCATTGGTCATGGTTTCATTTTGATGGGTGCCGGAACTTTAGGTTATGGTAATGGCTACGCTAAAACGAACGATTTACCTTTTTATAAAAACTTTTATTGTGGTGGTATACGAACCGTCAGAGGATTTGACGAAAATAGTTTAGGTCCTAAAGATTCTTTGGGGAATCCATTCGGTGGCGATTTCTTAATGGCGGGTACTGCGGGCGTTGTTTTACCGACACTCTTTGGGATGGAAAAATCTGTCCGGATATCCTTATTTGTTGATGCCGGTCAAGCGTATGATTTGCAAAACAAACAAAATCCAGCCTATCCTAATCAATCTGTTAATCAACCTGGCGTGCGTTTTGCAACCGGAATATCGCTCACGTGGATGTCACCCATGGCACCTTTAAACTTTAGCTTAGCGAAACCTTTGAATCCACAAAGTGGAGATCAAATTAAAGTATTTGCATTTAATTTTGGAACTGCGTTTTAACCTCAGGAGAAAAATTATGAAAAAATTCAGTAAATTATTATTAGCAGCAGGATTAGCCGTAGCATTACCATTTCAAGTATTGGCCGCGGATGCAAAAATTGGGGTAATTGATTTAAGAGCAATTATTGCAAATTCTCCGCAAGCAAAATCTGCGATGGAAAAATTGAAAAATGAATTTAAAGCACGTGAAGAAAAAATTGTTGCTTTAGATAAAACCATCAAAGAGAAAACAGAAAAGTTTCAAAGAAATAGCTCGATTATGAGTGAAGCTGAAAAATCAAAGCTTGAAAAAGAAGTTATTGCCGGACAACGAGAATTGCAACGCCTCCAAACAGAATTCCGTGAAGATGCTTCCAGTCGTCAACAAGAAGAAACCAAGAAAATTCTTGAGCGTATCAACGCGGTGGTTGAAGATGTTGCAAAAAAAGAAAATTATGATCTCGTTATTCATAAAGAAGCTGCTTCTTATTCAACAAAAGCAATTGATCTAACAGATAAAGTTATGAAAGCAGTGACCCAATGAAGCTAATTGAGCATAGAAACCATTGTACAGACTCTCAAACCATCAGTTTGGGAGTGCTTGCCAGTCAAACGCATGCGACACTCAAAGGGGACTCGCAACTTCCCATTAGTGGTATTGGCGTTATTTCACAGGCTAAAGCGGGTGATATTACCTTTTTAGCCAGTCCTAAATATCGTAAATATTTAGAAAATACACAAGCCAGTGCGGTCATTGTCAGTGCGCGTGAAGCAGAAGCTTGTCCAGTAGCAGCGTTAGTCTGTGCAGATCCGAAGTTGGTTTTTGCTCAAGTTGTGCAGCTTTTATATCCACATCAAACGGTTCCTGTATTACAACATCCAAGCAGCGTGATTGGGCAGGATACGGTCATTCATCCGGTAACGCATATAGGTCCCCATTGTGTCATTGGTGACCGTGTTAAAATTGGTGCCAATGTTATATTACAAGCCGGATGTGTGATTGGTGATGACTGTGAGATTGGGGAAGGGTGTGTATTTTATCCGCATGTAACGGTTTACCATGGTTGTAAAATTGGTCAAGATTGCACTATTCATTCGGGTTGTGTCATTGGTAGTGATGGTTTTGGCTTTGCTAAAAATAAAGACCGTTGGTTGAAAGTACCACAAATAGGGGGAGTTACGATTGGCAATCGGGTAGAAATTGGTGCCAATACCACTATTGATAGAGGTGCGATTGAAGATACCGTTATCGCGGATGATGTCATTTTAGATAATCTTATTCAAATTGGTCACAATGTGAAGATAGGCAGTGGCACCGCGGTGGCTGCTTGTGTTGGTATAGCGGGGAGTACAGAAATCGGTAAGCATTGCTTAATTGGTGGTGCGAGTCGCATTAATGGACATATTCAACTGGCTGATTATGTTAATATTGTTGGTTGCTCAAACGTAGGACAATCGATTGATACCCCAGGGGCTTATGCTTCTGCTTTAACTGTCACGGATATTAAAGCCTGGAAAAAGAATATCGTCCGTTTTCGTCAACTTGATAATTTAGCGACGCGATTATTTGAATTAGAAAAAAAGCTAAAGGCGCAGGAGGCTTAGGAGTGAGCGTAGCATTGAGTAGTGACAAAATGTTAAACATCCACCAAATTATAAATTATTTACCCCATCGGTATCCTTTTTTATTAGTCGATAAAGTTATTGAATATGATGAAGATGCGCTCGTTGCATTAAAAAATGTGACGGTGAATGAGCCCTATTTTATGGGTCACTTCCCTGAAAATGCGGTAATGCCCGGCGTATTAATTGTAGAAGCGCTAGCACAAGCAGGCGCCATCCTCGCGTATTTAAAAGCTAAAAGCAACCCCCAAAAACATTTGTTTTTTCTGGCAGGTGTAGACAATGCCAAGTTTAAACAAGTTGTGCTGCCTGGCGATCAGTTATTTTTGGATGTGCATATAGCTGGCCATAAGGGCAGTTTTTGGAAACTTCATGGTGAAGCAAAAGTAGACGGAAAAATCGTCTGTTCAGTAGATATTTTGAGTGCTATGAAGGAAATAGGGCAGTGATTTCAGACAAAGCTATCATACATAAAAGCGCTAAGATTGCTGCAAATGTGGAAATTTCTCCGTATGCAATTATTGGTGCGAATGTTGAAATAGGGGAAGGCTCTTGGGTGGGGCCTCATGCGGTCATTAATGGCCCGAGTAAAATTGGTCGCAATAATAAAATTTATTCATTTGCCTCTGTGGGTGTAGATCCGCAAGATAAAAAATACGCTGGTGAAGCAACTTATTTAGAAGTGGGTGATAATAACTACTTTAGAGAGTGTACCACGATAAATCGTGGCACAGTGCCAGGGGGTGGCGTTACTAAAATTGGCAATGATAATTTATTTATGGCGTATGTGCATATTGCCCATGATTGTGTGGTCGGTAATCATACTACTTTTTCTAATAATGCTTCCTTGGCAGGTCATGTCACGGTTGATGATTATGCAAACTTAGGCGGCTTTGTTGCGGTACATCAGCGTTGTAATATTGGCATGTATTGTTTTTGTGCAGGGACCAGCGCAATTGTGAAAGATGTTTTACCTTTTACAACCGTTGCAGGAAATCCTGCAAGTGCACATGGTTTGAATGCGGTGGGCCTTAAGAGACGAAATTTCACACCAGATGAAATTTTGTATATCAAGCGCGCATATAAAGTACTTTGCCGTCAAGGATTATCGTTAGAAGAGGCGGTACATAAAATTGAAGCGATGGTGCCAGAATGCCAATACATTCAAATTATGATTGATTTCATCAAGAAGTCCACGCGCGGCTTTATCCGT
The DNA here is from genome assembly GCA_013288185.1 of Gammaproteobacteria bacterium. GTDB lineage: Bacteria > Pseudomonadota > Gammaproteobacteria > Berkiellales > Berkiellaceae > Berkiella. The sequence continues at coordinate 26,851 of JABDCK010000002.1, read as the reverse complement.
TAATGAGCGCGCTTCCTTTACGGTTCGCCATAGTAGCAGGTGAAGCATCTGGAGATATCTTAGGGGCGGATTTAATTGTCGCACTCAAAAGGCGCTTTCCGGATGCGTGCTTTGAAGGCATGGGTGGCCCGCGCATGAATAAGGAAGGTTTTCACAGCATTTATCCTCTCGATGAAATTGCGGTTATGGGCTATATTGAGCCTTTGAAACGCTTAAGACGCATTCTTTCTATTCGCAAACATTTAAAAGATTATTTTATAAAAAACAAGCCCGTCGTATTTATTGGCATAGATGCCCCTGATTTTAATTTATCTTTAGAACAATCATTAAAAGCGCAGGGTATTAAAACCGTTCATTATGTCAGTCCACAGATCTGGGCTTGGCGCAAGGGTAAGATTGTAAAAATAAAAAAAGCAGTTGATTTGATGTTGTCGTTATTCCCCTTTGAAAATAAGATTTATCAGGAACATCAAATTCCGATTGTCTGTGTGGGTCATCCATTAGCGGATAAAATCCCACTCGAATCAGATAAACAGGCGGCGCGCCAGCAATTGCAATTATCGCCGGATGCCAAAATAGTTGCCCTCTTGCCTGGCAGCCGCGTACAAGAATTAAAATATTGTGCCAAAGAATTTATATTGACTGCCCAATGGTTAAAAACACGAATGCCGAATGTTGTTTTTACAGCTGCGTGTTTGCCAAGTAGACTGGAACAATTTAAACAAATATTAAGTAAAGTAGATAATGCGCCACCTATTCAAATTTTTCTCAATGAATCCACTAAAGTAATGACTGCTGCAGATTGCGTTTTACTGGTTTCAGGGACAGCCTCTTTAGAAGCAATGTTAATCAAAAGGCCCACCGTAGTGGCATACAAAATGTCCCCTATTACTTTTCAGATAGCCAAAAGGTTAATTCAAGTTCCCACTATAGCCTTGCCCAATTTATTAGCAGGCAAGAAAATAATGCCAGAATTTATTCAAGCAGACGCGGTGGCAGAAAAAATGGGCAAACAATTATTAGCTTATCTGGAGCATCCTGAACTAGAAATAGATTTGGCTAGTACCTTTAGTGAAATTCATCAGTCATTAAGAAAAAATGCCGGGGAAACAGCAGCAAAGGCGATTGTCAGCTTAATTGAGGGAAAATGAGCAATCTAATAGCAGGGGTGGATGAGGTTGGTAGGGGACCGTTGGCAGGGCCGGTAGTGGCGGCGGCTGTTATTTTGGGACAAGCGTCAATTCCAGGTTTAAAAGATTCTAAAAAATTAAGTGAAAAGCAAAGAAATACACTTTGCGCGCTTATCAAGACACAGGCCACGTGTTGGGCCATTGGGTTGGCTAGCGTTGAAGAAATTGATAAAATCAATATATTAAACGCTAGTTTATTAGCGATGAAACGTGCTGTTGAAAATTTACGTATTAAACCAGCCAAAGCCTTAATTGATGGTAACCGTTGTCCAGAACTTGCATTGCCCATGCAGGCCATTATTGGTGGCGATAATCTTATCGTTGAAATTAGTGCCGCGTCTATTGTCGCCAAAGTAACGAGGGATGCCATGATGGTGGAATTTGAAAAACATTATCCACATCATGGTTTTGCAAAACATAAAGGCTATGGTACCCCAGAACATATAAAAGCGCTTGCTGCGCATGGTATTACCCCCCTACACCGAAAAAGCTTTGCGCCGGTAAAAGAACACCTTTTAATGGATTAAGTATGAGTGCACCTTTTGTACATTTACATTTACATACGGAATATTCCATAGTAGACAGTATTGTGCAGGTAAAACCGCTTTGTTCTGCCGTTAAAAATGAAAACATGCCAGCAGTGGCTATCACCGATATTTGTAATTTATTTGGCATGGTAAAGTTTTATAAAGCAGCGCTGGCAAACGGCATTAAACCGATTGTCGGCGCTGAACTTTGGGTTGAAAATGAGGATAAAAATGGTCCCATTCATAAACTTGTATTGCTTTGCCAAAATATGCAAGGATATCAAAATTTAACGCGCTTGATTAGTAAAGCATATCAAGAAGGGGAGCATGGTGTCGCACCTTTAGTTAAAAAATCTTGGATAAAAGATTATTGCGCGTCCCTCATTGCATTAAGTGGGGCACAATTTGGTGAAATTGGCCAAGCTTTAGTCAACGAGCCAGACACCACCAAAGCATCTCAATTGCTTAATACCTGGATGAATATTTTCCCTAACCGTTTTTATCTTGAGATCCAGAGAAATAACAGAGTCTCTGAAAAAGCGTATGAAAGAAATTTATTGACGCTTGCTCATGCTTGGCAATGCCCGCTGGTGGCGACCAATGAGGTGGTGTTTTTAAAACAATCGGATTTTGATGCCCACAAAGCAAGGGTATGCATTCAAGAAGGGACCACCTTGGAGCAATCTGCGGCGCATCAATCCTACTCGCAAGAGCAATATTTTAAGTCTAGCAGTCAGATGTGGGAATTATTTCAAGATATTCCCAATGCGTTGGTGAATACCGTTGAAATAGCGAAACGTTGTTCATTAAGCTTAACCTTGGATGAATCGGTATTGCCGACATTTCCCGTGCCTGAGAATATGACAGAGGAAAGTTTGTTACAACGGGATGCGCAAGTAGGCCTTAGTGAGCGGTTGCGTGTTGCCAATAAAAGTCCCGCGGAATGTGAGGTTTATCAAGAACGTTTAAACAGCGAGCTAAAAGTTATTAATACCATGGGGTATCCGGGGTATTTTTTAATTGTAGCGGATTTTATCCAATGGGCAAAAGCCAATCACATTCCTGTTGGGCCTGGCAGAGGCTCGGGTGCCGGCTCATTGGTTGCGTATGCTTTATCGATTACTGATCTAGATCCTATTGAATATGAATTGCTCTTTGAACGCTTTTTAAATCCAGAACGGGTTTCCATGCCAGATTTTGATATTGATTTTTGCATGGATAATCGAGATCGCGTCATTGATTATGTCGCAAATCGCTATGGTAGGAATAATGTTTCGCAAATTGCCACCTTTGGCACCATGGCGGCAAAAGCAGTGATTCGGGATGTGGGCAGAGTTTTAGCTTATCCTTATGGGTTTGTAGACAAAATTGCAAAATTAGTGCCTTTTGAAATTGGTATGACGCTTGAAAAAGCTTTGGTGCAAGAGCCAGCGCTACTAAAGCGCTATCAAGAAGAAGAGGAAGTTAAAAATTTAATTGATTTGGCCAAAAAATTAGAAGGTATCACACGTAATGTAGGTAAGCATGCCGGTGGTGTTGTGATTGCACCTGCTGCGTTAACCAATTATGCGCCTTTCTTTTGTGATAAAGAGAGCGCACAAGTCGTTATCCAATTTGATAAAGATGATGTTGAGGCTATTGGCCTTGTCAAATTTGACTTTTTAGGCTTAAAAACGCTGACCATTATTGATTGGGCAGTGCAAAATGCCAATCATGTCTTAGAAAAAAAGGGCATGGCTAAAATTGATATTCAAACCATTCCTTTAGATGATGCCAAAACCTTTGCTTTGTTAAAAAGTTGTGCCACCACGGCAATTTTTCAGCTTGAGTCTCGTGGTATGAAAGAACTCATTAAGCGGTTACAACCAGATGAATTTGAAGAAATTATTGCGCTAGTCGCACTCTTTAGACCGGGTCCCTTGCAATCCGGGATGGTGGATGATTTCATTAATCGTAAACATGGACGGGCCAAAGTTGAGTACCCACACCCGGCGATTGAGCCAATTTTAAAGCCAACCTATGGTGTTATTTTATATCAAGAGCAAGTGATGCAGATTGCGCAAACCTTAGCGGGGTATACCCTGGGCGGTGCAGATTTGCTGAGACGCGCCATGGGTAAGAAAAAACCGGAAGAAATGGCAAAACAACGTGCCATTTTTACGGGTGGTGCAACGAGTCGGGGTGTGGAAGAAAGAACGGCAACCTATATTTTTGATTTAATGGAAAAGTTTGCCGGATATGGTTTTAATAAATCACACTCTGCGGCGTATGCTTTGGTTTCCTATCAAACTGCTTGGTTAAAAACACATTTTGCCAGCGCGTTTATGGCTGCGGTATTATCTGCAGATATGAGCAATACGGATAAGATGGTTATTTTTATAGAAGAATGTCGGCAATGTGGCATTATCGTTAAACCACCTAATGTTCAATTAAGTCAATATGCTTTTACGGTTAATGAAGCAAATGAAATTGTTTATGGGTTAGGGGCGATTAAAGGAGTGGGTGAGGCAGCTATCGGCCATATCTTGGAGCAGCGCCAGCAAAGGACTTTTAGAGATATCTTTGATTTTTGTGAACGCTTAGATGGCAAAAAGATCAGCCGACGTGTATTGGAATCTTTAATAAAATCAGGTTCAATGGATTGTTTTGGTGAAGAAAGAGCGGCGTTAATGGCCTCTTTGGATGAAGCCTTAAAGCAAGCAGAGCAAATGTCTAAAAATTTATCTTTTGGGCAAAGTGATTTGTTCCAGCATTTTGAACTGTCCACCCCACGCCAGCCTTTAATTATGGTTAGGCCTTGGAGTACAGAGGAAAGACTACAAGGTGAAAAAGAATCCCTGGGTACTTATCTTTCAGGTCACCCACTGGAGGCATTAGAGCCAGAATTAAAGAAACTCCGGGTAATTAAATTTAATGAGATCCCTACGCATAAGAAAGATGGTAAATGTGTTGTCGCTGGCTTGGTCGTTTCGCTGCGTACTTTGCAAACCAAAAATGGGGACAGGATGGCAGTGGTTATGCTAGATGATCGGTTTAATCGTTTTGAAGTCACTCTATTTCCAGATACGTATACGGCGTTTAGAGAGTTACTCGTTAAAGATCAATTGCTGATAATTGAAGGGAATGCGGCACCGGATACGTATACGGGTGGCATGAAAGTGCGCGCGCAAACGCTCCACACTTTTGCCAGTGCGCGTGCTTTATTTGCTAAAAAAATCAATATATCCTTACCCAAAGATAAATTAAGTGCTGGGTTGATTACGCAACTGAAAGATTGTTTACGTGCGCAAGAACGCGGAAAATGTCCTATTTATATCCATTATCAAAATGAGGATGCCAAAGCAACGTTAAAATTAGATAATCAGTGGAGTATCACACCGAATGCAGAGTGTCTAATGAACCTTGCAGGTCTTTTTAGCAATGAAATGATAGAAGTTGAATATTAACATGAAAATACCTTCTTTTATGGTGGCGGTATCAACGGGTATTGCCATTTTCTCCATGTTTTTTGGTGCGGGTAATGTGGTGTTCCCATTATTATTGGGGCAGGTGACGGGCCATCAAATTCCCTGGGCTTTAGTTGGCTTAGCTATCACGGCGGTGGGTGCACCCCTTTTAGGTTTGATTGGTTCTGTATTATTTGAGGGGGACTGTAAAGCCTTTTTCTATCGGATTGGCGCGGTTCCTGGATATATTGCGGTTTTGTTAATTTTAGCGCTGTTAGGCCCCATAGGCGTGATGCCGCGTTGCTTTATTGTCGCGTATGGCGCAGTCAAGGATTATGTACCGTATTTAAGTTTATTTACCTTTAGTTGTATCACCGGATTGGTGACTTTTTTATTAATTTTACGCAGAGATTTTATTTTACCCATTTTAGGTTATATTTTAAGCCCGTTACTGATTTTGATGCTGATTATTATTATTGTGGTTGGCTTGGGTCATACGGGCCCCTTACCCATTAGCACGTATACCCCCTTATCTGCCATCAAAGAAGGCCTCATTGTGGGTTACGATACTATGGATTTGCTGGCCTCCATTGTATTTTCAGTCAGTATTTGGATGCTCTTAAAAGAGAAGCTCAATTTACAAACCTCTGCAGATCTTAAAAATAAACTAGTCCCAACCTATATGTGTGCCAGCTTAATTGGCGGCGCTTTGTTGGGAGTGATTTATGTAGGTTTAACGTATAACGCAGCACTGCATCATGCCGCGTTGGTGGACGTGGCGCCAGAACAGGTATTGGCGAGCTTAGCCGTGCATTTATTGGGCCCACAATTAGCGATGGTGGCAAATATGGCTATTGGCCTGGCGTGTCTTACCACGGTGATGAGTTTGGCAGTAGCAGTGGTCGATGTGATTCATGTTGAGCTGATGAACTCAAAGCATGTGAGTCGTATACCGTATAGTTATGGCTGGGTGATGGTAATCACCATCATTATTACGGTTATATTTTCAAATTTAGGTTTTTCTGGCATTATGAACTTTTTACATCCTATTGTTGCAATAAGCTATCCTGCAATTATTGTCTTAACGATATGTAATATTTTATATAAACTGTATGGATTCAGTTATGTTAAAACGCCTTTTTATGGCACCTTGGCAATTACTGCGGCTTGGAAAATATGCCTTACTGTTTGCTAGTATTGCAAGCAGTGCTATAGCCTCAACCCCCACCCTCATTGATATTCAAGTGTCAGGTACATCAGATGCGCCCGTGTTTGAGCCTGCCAATTTAGCCTTTGATGAAGGACAAGAATATCTACTCGTGTTTATCAATGATAAACCAGATAGTATCACTTGTTATTACGATCAATTTGGGCAGAAAGTTTTTACCCGTTATTTACAAGGCACGGCGAATGTTAATCAAGATAGTTTAGTGTTGCCGCCCAATAGTAAAGTTTTATGGCATTTTATCCCTTCAGAAGGGGGCAAATACCCATTTTATGCGAGCAATACTAGTTTAAATCAATCAGGTAAAAAGGGTGAAATAGCGGTTAAATCGGTAAAGGACAAAGAAAAAGAAGTTCAAGCTGAAAATATTAAAAATCACTGGGTGAATCGGAAGTAGGAAGTATCTCAATGTTAAAAATTTTGGCAGCTCTTTTAACCAGAGCAAAACAAGGTATTCAATCTTTGTTGAACAAGCATCAACGTAAAGTGGAAACTGCATCTAACACACTCACTTACAAAGCGTTGGCAGGTACTTATGTTTTGGGAACTGCAGCTTCAGAGGCTTACCCCGTAGCGTTAGCACTTGGACCACTAGCGGGTGCTAGCGTGTTTACCAGTAATATGCTTTTTTATGGCAGTATGTATTTTGGCCCTACTTTGGTCCTTAAATACCTTCCTACAAGTTTGAAATTTTTGAAATATAGCACAGATATTTTCCATTTTTATCAAAATCCTCTGAGCACGGCAGGACGGTTGGCCGGTGGTCGGTTAGCTTTGGAAGGTGCAAACTGCGTTACAGATAATGAACAGGTTTTAGGCGCAGCTTATTTCATGGGTAGATTAGGGGGGGCATACGCGAGTAGTATATCGCAACCGCCGATACCTGTGAGTGAACTTGAAAATAAATTAACAATGAGGAAGGCAACTATTTGTCGAAATGAGGCTTTTAGAGTGTTTCATGTTCAGAGTAATGATACCCTGTCGCGTATTACTTTTAAGGGTGATGGATACGAATGGTTTTTTCCTAGCCTAGTTCGTTGTTTTGGCGGATATCCTCATGCGAGCGAGGATTGCGGATCATTCTTTCTTGAAAAAGGTAGTCATAATGATTTTACAGTGAATTTTAATGTGAAATTTAAATTGGTACCGAACAAAGCTGGGCGATTCGATGTGGCGGATTGCAAAGTTTTATTTGCAGATAATACAAAAATCGAATTTCGTACATGGCAGTGGCCATGGTATTTGCCATCAATGACAATGCCTCCCTATGTAGCATTGAATAATCCACAAATACAGATAGCCGCTAAAAGAGAGTTGGAACCCTGTTTAAATAAGGTGCTCCCAACATTTATTGCCTGTGAATTGAATGATGAAAAGTTTTATCCTTTTGATATTACACCTTCTTTTTTACCAAATTGGAGAAAAGCCCAGGAAAGATTAGGAAAATCGGATTCTGCAAATAATCCTGCAAAATGTAAAGAGGGTATGAGATTAGGATAATCAGCATGTATTTTTCATGGATTGCGCTAGAATCTAAATTTCAGTCTATGAGTGAATCGGAAGTAGGGAGTATTTTAATGTTAAATTTTATGCAGGTCTTAACCAGAGCAAAACAAGGTATTCAATCTTTTTTTAACAAGCATCAAGATAACGTGCAAACGGCATCTAACACACGCACTTACAAAGCGTTGGCAGGTACTTATGTTTTGGGAACTGCACTTTCAGAGGCATACCCCGTAGCGGTAGCACAAGGACCACTAGCGGGTGCCGGAGCGTTTGTCAGTAATATGCTTTTTCATGGTTCGCTGCTTTTGGGATCTACGTTAGCTGATAAATACCTTCTAGCAAGATGGAATTTTTTAAAATATAGTACAGATATTTTCCATTTTTATTATAATCCCATGGGTAGCGTTGGACGGTTGGCCGGTGGTCGGTTATTTTTGGAAGGTGCAAACTGCGTTACAAAAAATAAAGAGGTTTTAGGCGCAGCTTATTTTGTGGGTGGGTTAGGAGGCGCATATGCATGCAGTCCAGCGCAACTGGAATCTAGTCTAATGAAGAAAAAAGAATGTATTTGCGAAAACGTTGATTTGAAAATATGGTATTTTCCACATGGTGATATTCCAGCGAAGATTACGCGTAATGGTGATGAATATCAATGGTTTTTCCCTAGCTTAATCCGTTGTTTTGGAAGGCATTCAACTGCGAGCAATGAGTGCGCCTCATTTTTTCTTGTAAAAGGCAAGGCAAATGATTTTAAAGTGAATTTTAATGTGACGTTTAAAGTACAAAACAACGCAGTAATGGATTTAAAGGTTTTATTTGCAGAAGATACAAACATAGAATTTAGAGCATTCGATTGGACTTCGTATCCACGCCATGTTGTAAGGAATGATCCAAAATTACAGAAAGCCGTTAATGGCGAATTGGTGCCTTATTTAAGTGAGGCGCTCCCAACATTTATTGCAAGTAAAGTGAATAATGAAAACTTTGTTCCTTGCCAAATTAATCCTTCTATATTGCCAAATTGGAAAAGAGTTAAGGAAAGTCCAGCAAAAAAGGATTCTGCAAATAGTCCTGCAAAATATAATGAGGGCATGAGATTAAGATAATATGATCATTTTATTGTAAAATCCAAGTTGCACTTTACGGTTTCTTCGTCCATAATTGTTGACAGTTTTAACAATGGAGATTATGAAGTATGCAAACTGGACCAGATCGCAACGCTGAAGAAAAAACACCAGAATCCACCACGAAGGAAAATGAATATCCGCGCCTAATTCAGGAGCTTCAAAACAAAAATCAGCAGCTCATTGATGAGAATCGGAGTTTAAACGACATGTATAATGCGAAGCATAATGCGGCTGAGAAAAAAATCCGGGAGTCAGCTGTGAATTTGGCAGAAAAAGTAGCAGAAAACCATTCGTTAGATATAGAAAAACGAGAATTATCGCAAGATTTATCGAGCGCAAGAGAAACGATTGCTGCTTTGAATGAGGAAAAAGCAAAGGTTGGCGCGAAACTACGAGCGTCTGAAGCAGAAAATCTTGTGCTGAATAACACGGTTGCAGACCTGGAGGTTGAAATAAATCGGCTTAAAACAGGGTTGAATGATTCAAATGAAAAACTAGCTCTTTTAAAAGAAAGCACAGCGCAGACTATTCGGACGCAAGAAGCAGCGAATGAAGATTTATCGAAAAATTTATTGGATGCACGCGCAACGATTGCTTCTTTGCATGAGCAAAAAGCTGAGGTTGACGGGGAACTACAGGCGTCTAAAGCAGAAAATCTTAAGCTGAAGGAAGCTTCCGAAACCCTGAGATTAGATTATGGTGAGCTTGAAGCAGAAGTAGCCTATTTAAGTGTTGATTTGCAAGACGCAAAAGAGAAATTAGCAGCCCTAACACAGAGGATTCAAGACTTAGAGCAAGTTGAGAAAAATATGCTAAGAAGAATATATGATCTTCAAGTTGAATTGGGTACAGAGTATCCAGCCGTTCCTTCCCTTACTTATGTGTATGGAGCGAGAGTTGCAGCGCAACCGCAATTAGGAGAGCAAGCAGAATTAGACATTGTGCGTCGTCTTGATTCCATGCGTATATTTAGGTAATTTCTTAGCCTGGAGCAAATGGTGGAAGCGCTAGCGCCAGGCTGAGACACATTTATCTTTATCGAAATTACAGTGCAAAGTAGCAAGATATCTCCTCGCCTACGCCTTCGCCTACGTCTATTTGCGTGTGAGGCGGAGTATTTTGTTGGAATTGCTGAAATCCAGGTAAAAAGATAGCAGGGGCTGGAGCTTCTGAAGCCTGCTGCTCCAAGAGACGGGAAATAATTTCATTTTTCCCGTTAATAATTTCTTTTAATTCAGCAATTCTAGCTTTAAGAGTATCATTATCTTCTTTAAGAGAAGCATTTTCTTTCTGTAGCCTGCTAAATTCTGCTATTCTTTTTTCGCGAGAACGTTTTGCGGATTCTCTGTTACCCTGCAATCGTTTTTGTTTTTTTTCTAAATCAGTAGTGTTTTCAGTATCGGGAACGGAAGTGAGCATAAAATCCTCTATATTAGTTATAAGGCTTGATTTTATATTTTAGCAATTTGGGATTTAATTGTCTAGCTATAATCTATAATATACTAATATAGTAAAATAACTAAATTTGGAGTTTTTGCAGGTTATAAAATTTGTGCAATCATTTCTTCATGGATCCATTTGGAAAGGGTTTGGGCACCCACTAAAGGGATCTGATCTTCGGGGAGTACTTCTAATAAATCTTCACACATTTGGGCAAAATCATTAGTAGCCTGGAGCAAGGCGGCAGAGGCGCCGGCTCCAGGCTAAGACACATTTATCTTTATCGATATTCCGGTGCTAAGCAACAATATATATTTTCGTTGGTTTGCGCGATTTGCGTGGGAGGTGGAGTATTTTGTGGTAAAGCGCTTTGTTGGTATTGCTGAAATCCAGGTAAAATGGGTTGGGAACCAGGGGCTGGAGGGGCCGCCGGCAAGAGACGGGAAATGATTTCACTTTTCTCTTTAATTATTATTTTTAATTTAAAATTTTCGTTTATATAATAAACTCTTTCTTTCTTTAGCCCATCAAGGTTTACTCTAAGATCAGCATTTTCTCCTTTTAGCCCATTAAATTTTTCTCTAAGAATAGCATTTTCTCCTTCTAGCGCATTTAATTTTGCTCTAAGGGCATTATATTCTTTCTGTAATATTTCAGATTTTGCTTTTTTTCGTATGCGATATCCCTTTGAGGCTTCTCTGTTTCTCGCTTTTTTTTGTTTTTGACTTTCTAATTCAGAAATATTTTCATTTTCTGAACGTGTTTCAGAGTCGTTTTCTTTATTGGGAACGGAGGTGAGCATAAAATCCTCTATAATTAGTTATGAAGCTTGATTTTGTATTCTAGCAATTTGAGATTTAATTGTCTAGCTATAATCTATAATATAACAACATAGTCAACTAACTTAATTTGGAGTTTTTGCAGGTTATAAAATTTGTGCAATCATTTCTTCATGGATCCATTTAGAAAGGGTTTGGGCACCCACCAAAGGGATCTGATCTTCAGGGAGTACTTCTAATAAATCTTCACACATTTGGGCAAAATCATTACCTGCCAGTAACGATTTAAACATAATATCTTCTGGGGCGGTGCAGGATTGAAAAAAAGAACGGATCCCTTTGCGCCAAAATATCCAACGTATCGGGGTTTCTAGCTTGACCGGTAAGCGCGGCGGGCCTTCACTTTCAATTTGTTGCCAAATTTGAGGTGCATCCCAGTGAAAATAATGACTGATGACAGAAGGATGAAGGGCAAAACGCATTTGTGGCCAATGTTCAGATGAAAGCGTTGACAGTGCTTCAATTTTCAATACAGAACTATCTTTGGCATCCAAAGTATGATTAATCGACCATTCAAAACAAGCCATTTCAGCCAAAATAGGAAAATTTTTAAAAGGCGCAGTTTGGGTAAGGAATTGGCTAAAATATTGTCCAAAATAACGCACAGAAAAATGACGTGAGGGATATTGTTCTAGATAAGCATAAAACGCTGTATCAAAATCTTCATCCCCCAACAAAATATGCGTTTTACTAAAATCGAGCTTTAAAATTTCCAATAAGCGGATGCGATAAGCATCATAATACACTTTTAATCTTTTATTGGCATTAAAGCGTTCATCAGGGGCGATTTCTGGGAGAATATCCTGAATAAAACCGTGGGTGAGATAATCCTGAAATTCTGCTTGCAATAATTTAAGCGTACTCATGTTTGCTGGAAAATACCTTATGGGCAATTTGTTTGGCTTGTTCAAGTTCTTGCATTAAAACAGATAATTCCGGTATATGATCGTCACGCTCTATCATGGTAGAGACTTTACCAAAACGATGTAGGGCTTTTTCATATAAATCCCAGACCGCAGGGATGATGGGTGCATCATGGGTATCAATGATGTGGGAGCCATTATTAGTATGTCCCGCCAGGTGGAATTGCTGAACGCGTTCAACCGGGATCCCTTCAAGATAGGCTTGCGCGTCAAATCCATGGTTAAATGAACTTACATAAATATTATTAATGTCTAAGAGAATAAGACAATCTGCTTGTTGTGCAATTTCACGCACAAAATCCCATTCTGTCATTTGCGATGAGGAATAGGTTAAATAACTAGATACATTTTCAATTAAAAGTTGAGTACCTAAAAAATCTTGTACTTGTTTAATTCTATCTACTAAATGCTTTATAGCTTCTTCGGTATAAGGCAGCGGGAGTAAATCATGCATGTTAGTTTTTTGCACGCCCGTCCAACATAAGTGATCGGAAAGCCATTGGGCATTGATTCGCTGGGCAAGGTTCTTGACCTGTTGTAAGTAGTCCCAATCTAGCGGATCGGTGCTGCCAAGCGACATGGAGACCCCATGCATAACCATTGGGTAACGCTCTTTGATTTGATCAAGGTAATAAAGCGGTTTGCCGCCAGGGATCAGATAGTTCTCTGTCAGGACTTCAAACCAATCTAAAGCGGGCTGTTGCGCTAAGATATCGTGATAGTGATCGGTTCTCAAACCTAATCCAAAACCCAGAAAAGGAGGTTTTTGCATAGTAAATCTCATGGGCTGAGAAAGAAATAATAATAAGGCAGTAAACAATGTTTACTGCCTTAGAAATGATAGATACCGAAGATTACTCTACGATTCTACCACCACTGCTAACGCATTCGCCGCGGCCCATATAGGTCCAGCCAGCACCCTTGCAACCGTTATGACCTTTGCAAGAGTTATCTGGGGTAGCGCATTCGCTAGATCCTTTGCATGCGTTGGAACCAGCACACTTAACGAGTGCTTCACGTGATTCACCACACATTGAAGAACAACCAGCGGCTAATAAAGCAGCGGCTGCTGCTGCGAGAGCGAGAGCTGTTTTGGACGTCCGTTTCATCGCGAAACTCCTAAAATCATGTTTTTGTTAGTACTAAACCTAAATACAGAACTGCATCCAGCATTGATTAGCTGATTAACTTATTTATGCTCTTCCGTATTCATAAAAACAATAGCACAATATTATGGAACGATTACAAGGCTTTAATAATTTTTTTTTAAAATTAACAAAAATGTTGGTTGGATTGCTGTCGAAGTGCTAAAATGCCATCTTTTTAGGAAGCGGCCACTTTTGTTTGGCACGCAAGCAATCCTGCCGAATATTCATACAGATCCAGGAAAAAATGCATGAATCCTAATTACTTAGATTTTGAACAGCCTATTGCAGAGCTTGACGCTAAAATAGAAGCGCTCAGGTTAGTAGACTCAGATAATGAAATCAATATAAGTGATGAAATTAACAGACTTGAAGCCAAAAGCCGCCAATTAACGGCTTCAGTATTTCGCGACTTAACTGCTTGGCAAATTGTTCAGTTAGCACGCCATCCTTTAAGGCCTTATACCCTTGATTATATTACCAGGATCTTTACCGATTTTGATGAACTCCATGGTGATAGAGCATTTGCAGATGATCATGCGCTGGTAGGGGGAATTGCCTATTTAGAGGGTGAACCCGTTATGCTTATTGGGCAACAAAAAGGACGAGACACCAAAGAGAAAATTTATCGTAATTTTAGTATGATGAATCCAGAAGGTTATAGACGCGCACTGCGATTAATGCATTTGGCGGAAAAATTTTCACTCCCGGTAATTACCTGGGTTGATACCCTTGGCGCATATCCAGGTATTGATGCAGAAGCACGTGGCCAAAGTGAAGCAATTGCCCGCAACCTGTTTGAAATGGCTAAGCTCAATACGCCTATCATTGTGGTGGTCATCGGAGAAGGAAATTCTGGCGGCGCATTAGGTATTGGCGTGGGCGATCGGGTTTTGATGTTGCAATATAGTTATTATGCAACTATTTCTCCAGAAGGCTGTGCTTCGATTTTATTTAAAAGCGCTGAAAAAGCGCCAGAAGCCGCAGAATTCATGGGGCTTACCCCCGAAAGGTTGCTCAAGTTGGGCTTGATTGACGGTATTATCCCAGAGCCTTTAGGTGGCGCACATCGCGACCCAGATAAAATGGCAAGCATTCTTAAAACACATCTACTGAGTAATCTCAAACTGGTTAAAAATATCCCTAAAGGGAACTTGGTCGACTTGCGCTATAAGCGTCTCATGAAATTGGGCGAAGATGATTGAAGCGATTACGCAGTGGTTTGCGCAACAAGGATTTCCCCAGCAATTGGTTATTGCCTATAGCGGTGGTCGGGATTCTCATGTTTTACTGCATGCTTTCTGGCTATTGCGCCAGCAATATCCACTGCACCTGCGCGCTGTGCATATTCACCATGGGTTGCATCCACACGCATCCTTATGGGCACAGCATTGCCAGGAAGTTTGTCAGCGCTACGGCATTACGTTAGAGGTGATCCCCATGTCTCTTTGCATTGGCCGAGGTGTCAGCGTTGAAGCAGTCGCGCGCGCAGCCCGTTATAAGGCATTTGCTCAGCACTTGGCGGTGGATGAACTCTTACTCACGGCGCATACCCTGGATGATCAAGCAGAAACCGTGTTATTGCAGCTTATGCGTGGTGCAGGTCCCAAGGGGCTTGCAGGCATTGCTCCATTGAAAGGTTTAGGGAAGGGTAAGTTAGGTAGGCCTTTGTTAAATGTTGCTAAAACGGACATTGCAGATTTTGCAGTGATGCATAATTTACAGTGGGTGGAAGATCCCTCCAATAATGAGAAACGTTTTAGACGTAATTTTTTGCGCCACGACATTTTTCCCGCCCTGCAAAAGGTCGTGCCAGGGTTGGCACATTGCCTTGCACGTACGGCAAAGCATTGCGCAAGTAGTCAGGCATTATTAGATGAATATGTTATGCAAGATTTGCAAATGCTCATGGGAAAAGAACCTAAAACGTTAAATCTGGCCCAATTAAAACGGTTTTCTCCTCTCAAACAGGGTTATATATTACGTCAATGGTTAATGTTCCATCAGGTTCCCTGTCCTGCGACAAAAAAGTTACAAGATTTATTACACCAAATGCTAACGGCAAAGCAAGATGCGAATCCTTGTGTATCCTGGGGGAATAGTCAAATAACGCGCTATCAAGATTTGCTTTACCTAGAAGTTGAAAAAAAAACGGTCAACCAAGCGCAATGGATAAAGTGGTATTTAGCGGATATGGCATTGCAGCCGTTAGCAGGGGGAAATTGGCGCGCACGACTGGTGAAAGGGGGCGGGATTGATGCCGGGAAAATCCATAATACCCTGGAAGTTCGATTTAGGCAGGGTGGGGAAGTCTGTCAACTAGCAGGTAAAAATTTTTCTCGTCCTTTAAAAAAAATATTTCAGGAGCTGAAAATTCCATACTGGCAGCGCGCAAATATCCCGCTTTTTTACCAACAAGAAACATTAGTAGGGGTAGGTGAACACTTTGTTTGCGAAGGGTGGCAAGTGAAAGATCCTTTGCAAAGTGGCTGGGTAATTGAAAAAGTTTGCTAACTTTATTCTTGCTTGGGTTTTGAAGGGGGTTCTGTTACAATACTCTCCCGTCTAGTAGTCTAAAACAAGGTTTCCCATGACGCGTTTTATATTTGTGACGGGTGGCGTCGTATCCTCGCTTGGTAAAGGAATTGCTGCAGCCTCGCTTGCTTCTATCCTAGAATCTCGGGGATTATCAGTTACTCTTCTTAAACTTGATCCTTACATCAATGTCGATCCTGGGACGATGAGTCCTTATCAACATGGAGAAGTCTATGTGACCCAGGATGGGGCAGAAACAGATTTAGATCTGGGGCATTATGAACGCTTTGTGCATACCACGATGTCACGCAAAAGTAATGTGACAACCGGGAGTATTTATGCACACGTCATACAAAAAGAACGCCGCGGTGATTATCTGGGTGCAACCGTTCAAGTCATCCCGCATATTACGGATGAAATTAAATCTAGAATTTTAAATGCCTCCAATGGCGCAGATATTGCCATGGTAGAAATTGGTGGTACCGTGGGCGATATTGAATCATTGCCCTTTTTGGAAGCTATCAGACAGTTACGGGTTGAATTAGGGGCCGCGCAATCGTTATTTATTCATTTAACCTTAGTACCTTATTTACCCACTTCAGGGGAAATTAAAACAAAACCCACACAACACTCCGTGAAAGAGTTGCGTTCTATTGGTATTCAGCCGGACATTCTTATTTGTCGCTGTGAGCGTCCCTTGCCGGAAAGTGAACGCAAAAAAATTGCTTTATTTACGAATGTGGAAGAAAGAGCGGTTATTACCTCAATGGATTTACCCACGATTTACGCTATTCCTGAAATGTTGCACAAACAAGGATTAGACAAAATTGTGGTTGAAAAGCTTGGCCTGCAAGTAAAAAATGCTGACTTGTCTGATTGGGAAGACGTGGTTGAGAAATTAAATCATCCTAAAACCCATGTGAAAGTGGGTTTGGTTGGTAAATATGTTAACTTAACCGATGCTTATAAATCACTAAATGAAGCGTTAATGCATGCCGGTATTCATACCCTGACCAAAGTCGAAATTATTTACATTGAATCTGAAGAGCTGGAACGCAATGGTATCGATAAATTGAAAGATGTAGATGCCATCTTAACTCCTGGCGGTTTTGGTAATCGTGGCATTGAAGGTAAAATTCTGGCAGCACAATTTGCGCGTGAGCAGAAAATTCCTTTTTTAGGGATTTGCTTGGGGATGCAAACTGCCATTATAGAATTTGCACGCCATCAAGCACAAATGCCCAAAGCGAATAGCACTGAATTTGATTTACATACGCCATTTCCTGTTATTGCCATGATTACAGAATGGATGGATACTAGCGGCCAAAAAGAAAAGCGCTCTGCAGATTCTGATTTAGGGGGCAGTATGCGACTCGGCGCCCAAGTGTGTAAACTGATTCCGGGCACTAAGTCTCAAGAATGCTATGGTCAGAATGCTATTATTGAAAGGCATCGTCACCGTTATGAAGTTAATAACCAATTATTAAATGCTTTGACAGCGGCTGGCTTAATTGTGTCAGGTCGTTCGGCAGATGATAATTTGGTGGAAATGATTGAGATCCCACATCATCCTTGGTTTATTGGTTGTCAGTTTCATCCAGAATTTACGTCAACACCCCGTAAAGGGCATCCGTTATTTATTGATTTTATCCAAGCAGCGAATGACTATCATCAGTCTAAAAAGAGAGGTATCTGATGAAACTATGTGATTTTCAAGTAGGGTTAGATAAACCGTTATTCTTGATTGCAGGACCTTGTGTCATTGAAAGCGAAGGCTTGGCGCTTGAAACTGCAGGGATGTTAAAAGAAATCACCACCCGTTTGGGGATCCCTTTTATTTATAAGTCTTCCTTTGATAAAGCCAATCGCATGTCACATGAAAGTTTTAGAGGGCTTGGCGTGCAGGAAGGATTAAAAATTTTACAAAAAGTAAAAGAGTGCATTGGCGTGCCAGTCATAACAGATGTGCATGAAGACACGCCGCTTAATGAGGTGGCTGCGGTGGTGGATGTTCTGCAAACACCCGCATTTCTGTGTAGACAAACCAATTTTATTCAAAATGTTGCCAGACAAAATTTGCCCGTTAACATTAAAAAAGGACAATTTTTAGCGCCGTGGGATATGCAACGGGTGGTGGCTAAAGCCAAAGCGGTGGGTAATGAATCCATTATGGTCTGTGAGCGTGGGGTTTGTTTTGGTTACAACAATTTAGTATCTGATATGCGATCGTTGGCCATTATGCGCAATACCAACTGTCCCGTAGTGTTTGATGCCACGCATTCTGTGCAATTGCCGGGAGGGCAAGGCAATGTTTCTGGGGGGCAAAGAGAATTTATTCCGGTATTAGCGCGATGTGCCGTGGCTGCGGGTATTTCAGGATTGTTTATGGAAACGCATCCTAATCCTGACAAAGCCTTAAGTGATGGGCCCAATGCCTGGCCCTTGCAGCAGATAGAACAACTGTTGATCATCTTAAAAGAAATTGATCAAACCGTAAAAAAACATCCTTTACAAGAAATATAAGGGTTTACCATGTCTACTATTAGCCAAATTTTAGCCAGAGAAATTTTAGATTCGCGCGGGTTTCCTACGGTAGAAGCGGAAGTTATTTTAGAGTCGGGGATTATTGGTCGCAGTTGCGTACCTTCCGGTGCCTCAACGGGTAGCCGCGAAGCCTTAGAACTACGGGATAAAGACGCTACCCGCTATATGGGTAAAGGCGTGTTAAAAGCGGTTAATAATATTAACCATATAATTTATCCTAAATTGAAAGGCCATGATATTTTTGCGCAAAAAGAGATTGATAATTTATTGATTGCCTTAGATGGTACACCGAATAAACAAAATCTGGGTGCCAATGCGCTCTTGGCAGTTTCTATGGCCTGTAGCGTTGCGGCGGCGAAAGCCCAAAAAACCCCGCTTTATGCTTATTTAGCGGCACTCACGCAAAGCGAAATTTCCCTGCCTGTGCCACTGTTGAATATTTTAAATGGTGGCGCCCATGCGGATAATCGGGTAGATGTGCAAGAATTTATGGTATTACCCTGTGGGGCGGCGACTTTTGCGGATAGCTTACGGATGGGCGTTGAAATTTATCATAGCTTAAAGAGTGTACTCAAAAGCCAAGGACTTAATACCAATGTGGGTGATGAAGGGGGTTTTGCACCGGATTTACCTTCCAATGAAGCTGCCTTAGTCATGATAATGCAAGCGATTGAAAAAGTTGGCTTAACGCCTGGTAAAGAGGTTTATTTGGGGTTAGATGTAGCGGCCAGTGAATTTTATAAGGATGGAAAATATATTCTCGCTTCTGAAAATAAAACTTTGAGTGCCCAAGAATATATTAATGAATTGGCCCGCTGGGTTGATCGTTATCCGATTATTTCAATTGAAGATGCGTTAGATGAAAGTGATTGGGAGGGTTGGGCTTTACTGACGGAACAACTCGGTTCTCGGGTGCAATTGGTAGGGGATGATTTATTTGTGACCAATACCTCTATATTTAGAGAGGGTATTCAGTCGCGCATTGCCAATGCTATCTTAATTAAATTAAATCAAATTGGCACGTTATCGGAAACGATAGATTGTATCCAATTGGCAAAGCAATCACACTATAATGCCATTGTTTCGCATCGTTCAGGCGAAACGGATGATACTTTTATCGCGGATTTGGCGGTGGGCTTGAATGTTGGGCAAATTAAAACTGGTGCGCCTTGCCGTTCTGACAGAGCTGCAAAGTATAATCAGCTATTACGTATTGAAGCGCAAAGCCAAGCAGCGTTTACCGGCAAAAAAGTCTTTAGTCGTTGGAATGTTGTGTGAAACCAGTTACGCTCGCATTGGTTATCGCTTTAGTTTTACTGCAAGCGCGATTATGGCTGGGTGATGGTTCTATCATGCAAGTGCGCACCTTAAAAAAAGAAGTGGCTTTGCAACAAGAGACCATCACCAAATTAAAAGAACGTAATCAAATGTTAGAAGCAGAAGTGCTGGATTTGAAACATCAATCTGGTGCATTAGAAGAGCGGGCACGCACAGATTTGGGTATGATTCGTCAAGGTGAAACATTTTTTCAATTTTCTCCTGAGGATTCATCATGAAAAATGAGGATGCGCACTATTGGGTGATAATTCCTGGCGCAGGGATGGGGTCTCGTTTTGCGCATCATCAACCCAAGCAATATGTCAAAGTAGTAGAAAAAACCATTCTTGAACATAGTATTGATTGTTTTTTATCGCAACCTTGGGTTAAAAAAATCATTATGGTCTTGGCTGAGAATGATACGGTTTTTTCTCAATTACCCATTGCCCAGCATCCTAAAATTGTGCGCGTGCCAGGTGGTTTGCAGCGTCATATTTCTGTTAATAATGCCTTGACTTACCTGAAAAATCAGGCGGCGCCGGATGATTGGGTATTAGTGCATGATGCGGTGAGACCTTGTTTGCATGCAGAAGATTTATTGCGTCTTGTCCAAACGGTAAGCCACTCACCCGTTGGTGGAATTTTAGCCATGCCCGCACAGGATACCTTGAAATTGGTTGTTGAAAGCCACATTCAGCACACCATACCCCGTGCACAAATCTGGCATGCGCAAACGCCACAAATGTTTCGGTTAGCGCCGTTAATAGCCGCCATGCAACACTGTGAACAATCGGGCTTTACGGTAACCGATGAAGCCAGTGCCATAGAGCAAAGTGGTCATCAGCCTATCGTTGTAGAAGCGCATTTTCCAAATCCTAAATTAACCACGTTTAAGGATTTAGCTTATATTGAGGGTTTATTATCATGAGAATTGGTCATGGCTATGATATTCACCGTTTTGAAACGCAGCCTACTCGTCAGTTTATTGTATTAGGGGGGGTGCACATTCCTTATGAAAGAGGATTATTAGCGCACTCTGATGGTGATGTTGTCATTCATGCCATTTGTGATGCGTTGTTGGGTGCTTGTGCTTTAGGGGATATTGGGCAACATTTTCCAGATACGGATCTGCGTTATAAAGATTGTGATAGTCGCACGCTTTTGTGCCATGTAGTTGACTTGGTGCATCTGGCGCATTTATCCGTTGCCAATGTGGATGTAACCATCATTGCCCAGGCGCCCAAATTAGCACCCTATACGCAGGCTATGCGTGAAAATCTCGCCCAAGATTTGCAAGTATCCCTAAATGCTATCAATATTAAAGCAACTACTAATGAACAATTAGATGCTCTTGGTCAAAAGTTAGGGATTGCGGTCCATGCCGTTGCTTTGCTAAAAAAAGGGGTTGCGCATGAAAATTCTGGTTAGCAATGATGATGGGGTTCATGCGCCAGGGTTAGCATTGCTGGCCCAAGCGTTATCCGCCATCGCAGAGGTAACGGTTGTTGCACCAGATAGAGATAGAAGTGCTGCAAGTAATTCACTTACCTTGGATAGACCATTGCGGATCAAAAAGCAGCCTAACGGTTTTTATGCGGTGACTGGAACGCCCACAGACAGTGTGCATTTGGCTATCACTGGCTGGCTTGATCAACATCCAGATATGATTGTGGCAGGAATTAATGCCGGTGCAAATTTAGGGGATGATGTGTTGTATTCTGGTACGGTTGCTTGTGCCATGGAGGGAAGATTTTTAGGCTATCCGGCCATGGCCGTTTCATTGGTGCATCAGTCCAAAGAAGATTGCCATTATGAGACGGCTGCTAAAGTGGCTGGAATGCTCATAAAGCAGTTATTAGCCCTACCCTTACCGAAAGATACTATTTTAAATGTGAACGTTCCCAATAAGCCCTGGCGTGAAATTAAAGGATTTCAAGTTACGCGGCTTGGACATCGACATTTAGCGGAACAAATTATTACTGAGACCGATCCTTATGGACATCCTATTTATTGGATTGGTCCTGCTGGTAAAGAACAAGATGCGGGGCCAGGTACTGATTTTTATGCAGTGAATCAAAGTTATGTTTCTATAACGCCCATTAAAATTGATTTGACGGATCATCAGGCCATGGAAAATATTTCAAACTGGTCTAATAACTTATGGATGGCCTAAAGCAGTGGCAGTATTTAAACGGCTCTATGACATCCTTATAGGCTGGTCAAAACACCAACATGCGCCTTACTACTTAGCGGGCGTGAGCTTTATGGAATCTTCCGTTTTTCCAATTCCACCGGATGTGATGTTAATCCCCATGGTTTTAAGTAAGCCTTTAAAGGCGTGGGAATACGCGGCTATTACCACTATTGCTTCCATCTTTGGGGGAGTGTTAGGTTATAGCATAGGATTTTTTGCATTTGAGATGATAGGTGAGCCAATCATTCAAGCAATGGGTTATCAAGCTGCGTATCTACAAATCACACAATGGTTTAAAGCGTATGGTTTTTATGCGGTTTTGTTAGCAGGCTTTACGCCTATCCCTTATAAGATATTTACCATTGCATCGGGTGCGACGCAAATGGCACTATTGCCTTTTGTGATGGCGTCCATCGTTGGCCGGGGTTTGAGATTTTTTATGGTGGCAGCCTTGGTGAAACATTTTGGTGTCAAAATGGAGCCATTGGTGGTTAAATATATTGATATCATGGGTTGGCTGGTGCTTGGCCTATTAATCCTAGCCGTGATAATTTATAAATTTATTTAAGTGGTTATGCTTTATGTGGCAAAGAATATTGGTTTTATTCACAATACTGTGGTTGGCAGGTTGTACATTATTCTCAAAGAATGAACCCGCACAAGTGGTAACGGTGAATAGTGATGTTCCCTTGACGCATCAACGCCATGTGGTGCAAAAAGGAGAAACCCTGTATGCCATAGCTTGGCAATATGGCATTGACTATCGGGAAATTGCTAAAGCGAATCGTATTCCTTCCCCTTACCGAATATACCCCGGTCAAAAGTTAGTTTGCCCCAAAATATTTTTAGCGCAAGCCCCAGCACCGGTTGCGCCGATTGTAAAATCGCAACCTGTCGCGGTTGTACCCAGCAAAATTAAAACTCAGCAAGCGAGTAGTTGGATTTGGCCGGCAAAAGGTAAAGTGACGAAACAGCCCAAAGGAATTGATATAGCCGGTAATTTAGGTGCACCCGTCCATGCATGTGCCGGTGGTAAGATTGTATATAGTGGTTCTGGTTTAAGAGGATATGGCAAATTAGTTATTATAAAACATGATGATACTTACTTGTCAGCCTATGGTCACAACAGTCACTTATTAGTCACAGAAGGGGATACGGTTACCCAAGGACAACCGATTGCAAAAATGGGGCAAACAGATGCGGGATTCACTAGTTTGCATTTTGAAATTAGAAAAAATGGCCAGCCGATTAATCCCTTGCAATTATTGCCCCGAATAGCTGTATAAAAAACTAGTATTTTTGGAACTATATTGACGCGTCAAAGTTCAAACCCTTATAGAAAGTAAAATAAGGGTTGCTGAATGCCATCATTTTCTTGTGAAAATCAGTATTTTAAAGAAATTGGGCAAATAAAATTATTATCCCATGAAGAAGAGATCCAATTAGTACACCGTATTCGTGCGGGTGATAATATAGCCAGAAATCAGTTGATTGAAGCAAATTTACGGTTAGTGGTGTGTATTGCCAAGCATTACCTTCATCGGAGTTTATCGTTATCTGATTTAATTGAAGAAGGTAACCTGGGGTTAATTCATGCGGTTGAAAAATTTGACGCAACGTTTAATGTTAAATTTTCAACCTATTCTGGTTGGTGGATTAGGCAATCTATAGAAAGAGCGTTAATGAATCAAGCTCATGATATTCGTTTGCCGGTGCATGTTGCTAAAATGCAACGGCAGTATTTTCGTGCGCAGCAACGATTAATGCAACGCGGAAATGATGAACCTACTTTGCAGCAAATTGCCGTTGAAATGGGGCAAAGTGAGGATACTGTCAAAAAATTGGTTTCTTATGACAGAACAGAAATATCTTTAGATGCAATGATTAACCACGGCACAGATAGCACATTGTTAGATCTCATTCCGGATGAAAATAACCCAGATCCTATTGATTGCGTACACGCCTATGATCTACATACACTTTTGCAGAATTGGATAAATACCTTAGATGAAGCAGAAAAAGAAATTATTGAAAAAAGATATGGCATGAATGGCTATGATGCTACGGCTTGTGATAATATTAGCAAAAATACCCATTTAACCCCAGCAGAAGTTCGTAAAATTCAATTAAAAGCAATTCGTCAATTATCCCGTTGCAGCAAAAGGCAAGGAATTAAAAAAAGCGGCTTATAAAATGGAATCACCCAAAAGTTTACAAGAAGAATATAGTCCTCATAGCGCCTGTTTTGGTTGTGGCCCCGCCAATGAAAAAGGCTTGCGCATTCGCAGTTTTGCTAAAGGTGATGAGGTGGTTGCCCATTGGCAGCCAGAGCCTTATCATGAAGCTTTTCCGGGTGTTTTAAATGGTGGCATTATTGGCACGTTGCTAGACTGTCATGCAAATTGGGCCGCCACATATTTTTTAATGCAAAAACAGGGGCTAACTAAAGCGCCTTGTGTAGTAACTGCTTATTATAACGTAAAATTAAAACGTCCCACCCCCAGTCAAGCGCCGGTATATTTAGTTGCAAAATTAAAAGAGTTCACAAAAAGAGGCGCGATTATTCAAGCGAGTCTCTACTCTCAAGAGGTACTTTGTGCCACTTGTGAGGGGTTATTTGTAGCAGTTTCTGCAGATCATCCGGCAAGTGCGCGCTGGTAATCAATGCGCTGAACTACCCTATTACGCCTGTTAGGGCAAAGTAGAAATGTCCCCTGATAGTAACTTTAGGTTACCATAAATAAAAAAATAATGCGTGGATATAAAAACATCTTCCATTTTGAACCCGAGGACTGTTAAGTTGCGCTGTTTGCTACTTGACCGGCCGCAGGGCTTTATTCACGCTTTAATATGGCGGTTGCCCAGTGTAGTTTACTGGCAACCGTCCTAATCAGCATAAGCGATCTTTACGTGTTACCTATGAACCCGGTTTGTACACTGTCTTCCCCCTCTCCTACGGTAGGACTTGAAAAAAATGGGGGAGGTTAGCAAGGAGAGGGTTGGGGTGAGGAAAACGCGGATTACATACGGGATTCAAGATGATACAAAATATCTGCTAATATAGAATTTAGATTGGTTAGTACTTCATTATTCCAATATCGAAGGATCTGAAATCCTCTTGACTGCAAATATACTGTGCGTTCATTATCATAGCTTATATATTGTGCATGCTGTCCACCATCAATTTCAATCGCAAGCTTCTTTTTCAAACATACAAAGTCGATAATATAGAATCCTACTACATATTGACGGTGAAATTTATAACCACTTAGGCGCTTATCTCTTAATGAATACCATAGGTTTCGTTCAGCAATAGTAGATTCCTTTCTAAGGGCGCGAGCTCTCCAAGCGTTGTATTTGATTCAAATAGCTATTTGCATTGCAAAAAAATAATTTTTGAATATTACTCGTTGCATCGTCTATTGAAACGAGTAAAGTACACCGAGGCCCTCTATTTTCAAACCAATCATGATCTGAGCCATCAATTTGAATTAGCTCACCAAGGCATGGTCTTCTTTCTCGTAGAGGATGTATTTTAGGTATACGTTTTTTATGCGCTTGCCAAACAAGCGCCCCTATCATCCATTGCCGAGCAGTTTCTTTACTGATTTTTATAGAATGATATTCCAGTAATTTCTCAGCTGCTAACGTAGGGCCATAATCATAAAAATCGCGTTTGATTAAGGTTACAGCCTTTTTCCTTAAACTATCTGCATATTGCCGGTTAGAAGGCTTGCCGCACGCTTGGGAGATAATTCCCTTTGGACCTTCCTTTTCGTAGCGGCGGATAAGTCGTCTTATTTGGCGCGTACTCAACCCTAAAAGAGCAGCCGTTTGATTTTGGGTCATTTTTTTGTCAATACATTGACGAATGAGAGTAAGTCGGTCTATTTCGTTGTTGGTCATAGTAAATGTCTCCTGCATATTTTTCATTCTCCATAATGAGCTGAACTACTCCTATTATGGATAACTATTTGATTTACAGGAGACATTCCTAATTTGCCGAAAGCGGACATTTCTAAATGGCCGCTACAAATACTGTTTTTAGAGTGAACTAAATAATTACACTGTTTGTCATAAATATATTAATAAATTATTTAATGGCAAGCAAAAGGTGTAGTTATGCCAATTTTAGATATACTACCACTGCTAGAAAAATACTGCGCAGCTAAAGCTGCAGGAAACAACGAGCAAGCAGAAGAGATAAAAGCAATAATGCTTAATCTTGATGCGGAAAATATCTATTATAGCGATGACACACTAAATGCGTTGCAATTATTTTTAACTGAAATTAAAACACCGGATGAACAGGAGATTGCGGCTAATCTTATTATCCACCTGTGTACACCAAATTTTGCTAATATTTCAAAAAAACTAACTTTCTGGATGATTGATAATCAAACAGATTTACTAAATCAAGTAATTGAACATTTTCCTAATTATACAACCATGCTTTCGCATAGTTTTGAGATTGAGATCTTGGTAGCTGATGAAGATAAATGGAAAGCGTTTGTAACTCCGTTTACAAAACTTTTGTCTTCTGGCCTTCTCGCTCAGGAAGATGTTGATAATAGTTTTTATCAACTACAGGAATACCGCGCATGGTATGGGAGCGATGAAGCTCGCAATCGCCATATTAATGAAATGGAAGAGATTTTACACGCATCTGGAAAAATAAATCAACAAACAATTAACACCATCAACTGCTTTAATCTTTTGAAAGAAAATGATTTAAATAAAGAGGTCTTAATAGATTTTCTAAATCAAGGTATTGATGTTAATTGGTTATTACAAAAGGCAGCGCAATTTAACCGCTATAATATGGTTAAATTTCTATTAGCACAAAAAATTAGTCCTGCTACAAAAAGATATAGTGTATTAGCAAATGCATTA
>JABDCK010000001.1 GCA_013288185.1 Gammaproteobacteria bacterium | reverse complement strand
ACTTCCCGCGCACAACGCTCAGGATTGGGTAAATGATGCAATAAACAACTGAGCACAATTCTATCAAGGCTATGATCTAAAAAAGGGAGCGCTTCCACATCTCCCTGGATAAAAGCAACGGTGGGCATTTGCGCATGACCAATGCGCAATAACTGCTGGCTTAAATCAACCCCCACACAAGGGTAACCGCGTTGTTGCAACAATTGCGTAAAGATACCAGAGCCACACCCCAAATCAATGATGCTGACATCATGCATTGGGGTAAACAATTTTTCTATGGTATCCAGTATTTTCTTATTTGCTGCATCCGTAAATACATTATATTCTTGCGCTGTTGCGTGCTTATCAAAAAAATCCACTTCCTTTTGTTTATCTTGCTGCACGTTGCCATCCTTTATGCCGGCCTTGGAAAATTCACCTTCACCGCTTCTAAAACACGCTCTTTGGTAAGTGGCTCATCCGTATTTTGCATTAATTGCGTAAATCTCCATAAAGCCGTTTTTATTTCACTAGGAATATAACGATGTTCGTTTGAAGCAAATCGGGCGGTTGTTTTAGTATGGCTATTATCATCCTCAAGCTCAAGCACATCAATTTTACGTTCGAGTTTTTGCAAATATTCAAGAGCTTTATCTTGGTCTATTTTATTTGGTATGCCTATTTTTGGAGATACACTGAATAAGCCATGCGCCGCAACCCGAATTCCAACCAAATAACTACCCATACGCATTTTAGCGTCGTACCAACTTTTGCCAAGTGTTGATAGCGATACCTGGCTTATCAAAGCTTGATGCCTCAACAAAATAGCTTCAACCTGTTCTAAAAGGGCTGTAGACTTTTTCGCTTGCTCAATGTGTGGTGGAACAGGAATAAATTGTGCACTCATGGTAGAATTAAAGTTAAGTTCTTTTATGAACTCTTGCGCACGGTGCAGCTGCGTCGTAATTATTCGGATTGTCTTTTGATGCCGCACTTCCTCAACCAGTATATCCGCGGCATTTTTAGGACGCGTAAAGAATTTTTTCAACCATTGTGGTGCCACTTTAGAAAACCAACCTTTTGCAGGTGATGCTTGCTGAAGTTCATCCAGTTTTACTAAAGCACTTTTTACATTTGCTTGTCCCCCGATGGCAATCCCTTGAGAAACATAATTAGATGCAGCTTGCCCTTCGGGTGTCCCATTAATCTGAGATTGTAAAAAACCATGATAGTCTATTAAAAATTGTTTTGCTTCATTTAGATAGTTTTGAATTTCATTTGGAAGCATATGTCTCTCCGATTCTGAACGATTGGATAGTTATCTGAAATTACCTGTACCAGCCCAAGTAATGAAGTTTTTTAGTGCGCTTCATGTTACCTGAATGCATAGTTACGAGCAATGCATCTAATAAATAGTTACTATTTTTTGATAGCTAACATTCTTTTTTGCAACACTTGGACTACGGCATTGAAAGAGAGGCCTTGGGCTTGCAGCAAAACCAACATATGGAACAACAAATCCGCACTCTCTTCACTTAATGCATGAGGATTATTCTGCATTGCCGCTAAGGCAACTTCCACCCCTTCTTCACCCACCTTTTGGGCCATACGGGCAATACCCTGAGCAAACAAAGCAGCCACATAGCTGCCCTCGGGGCGCTCTGTTTGGCGTTGAATAATAATTTGTTCCAATTGTTCCAAAATGGGCAATCCACTATTAAAGCAGGTTTGGCTGCCTTGATGGCAAACAGGTCCAAGGGGTTTTGCCGTGATTAATAAACTGTCATTATCACAATCCGGTAAAATCTCGCATAATTGTAAATAATTACCGGAAGTTTCTCCTTTAGTCCATAAGCGATTTTTACTGCGACTAAAAAAAGTCACTTTTTGTGAATGCAAGGTTTGCAAAAGTGCAGCTTCATTCATATACCCTAACATCAGAATTTGCTTTGATGCTTGGTCCTGCACAATGGCCGGAATTAACCCAGCCATTTTATCCCAGGCAAGATTTTCTATCACTACACCCATGGTCGCACCCTTATTCCTTTCGCACACAAGTAATTTTTTAAATCCGGAATGGATATTTCACCGGAGTGAAACACACTGGCGGCTAATGCCCCATCGACTTGGCCTTCCTGAAAAACTTGTAAAAAATGTTGCTTATTGCCCGCACCACCAGACGCTATGAAAGGAACCTGCACCGTGGGACGTAATGCTTTAAGGAATTCTATGGCATATCCTTGACGTACACCATCATGGTTCATGCAATTTAAAACAATTTCTCCCGCACCACGGCTCTGCACTTCTTTCACCCAATCCTCGGTGCGCCAAGCCGTAACCTGCGTTTTTTTGGCATCCCCGGTATATTGACAAACCCAATTTTCATTACCCATTTGTAAACTATCAATCCCAATAACCACACACTGGCTGCCAAATGCATGAACTAACGCATTAATTAATTCTGGGCAAGCCAAAGCAGGGCTATTAATAGAAATTTTATCTGCACCTGCATTTAACAACGCCTCTGCCTCTTGTAAACAGGTAATACCGCCGGCCACACAAAAGGGGATATCAATAATACGTGCGACTTGAGAAACCCATGTTTTAGCCACCGTGCGCTTATCACTACTGGCGGTAATATCATAAAAAACTAATTCATCTGCCCCTTGTAAGCTATAATATTCTGCCAAAGCCAAAATATCCCCTACCACACGGTGCGCCTGAAATTGTATGCCTTTGACCACCTGATTGTCTTTGACATCTAAACAAGGAATTAAACGCTGTGCTAACATAATAGCGCCTCCGTTAAGCTAAAACGCTTTTCATATAACGCTTTGCCAACAATTGCACCAGACAGATTTAAACGCTTTAAATACTGCAGATCTGCGATGGAGCTAATACCGCCGGATGCTTGCACACACAGTTCTGGAAACCGTTGTTGACAAGCGGCGTACAGTGAAAAATTGGGTCCAAGCAAAGTACCATCTCGGCTGATGTCAGTACATAAAATAGTTTGCAAACCATATTTCGTATAAAATTCTAATAATTCCCATAAGTTACATTGCGCAGCTTGCTGCCAACCCTGGGTGACTAACCATGGCTCGCCTAGCGTATTTAAGCGTAGATCCATTGCTAAAATTATTTTCTCTGCACCAAATTTTTGCAACCATGCTTTAACGGTTTGTGGTTGCGTAATGGCCATGCTCCCAATAACAACACGACTAACTCCAGTAGATAATAGCGATTCAATCTGTGATGTGGTGCGAATGCCACCACCCACCTGAATGGTAATGGGCAACTGACCCAGCTGCGCCATTATTTCCATTTGCGCACAGCAGCCACGTTTAGCCCCATCTAAATCTACGATATGTAATTGCGTAGCACCTTCAGCAATATATGCATTTGCAACCGCTAATGGAGAATGAGAATATTCCGTCACTTTATCAAAAGCACCCTGATAAAGGCGAACGCACTTACCTTCTTTTATATCAATTGCCGGCAATATTTGCATGTTACCTCACAGTTCAATAAAATTACGCAATAATTGTAATCCCACTTTGCCAGAACGCTCTGGATGAAATTGGAACCCATAATAATTTTCCTTAGCAACCATGGCAGAAAAATGATTACCATAATTACAGCTGGCAATGGTTTGGGCGTTAACCTCTGTACCATAACTATGCACAAAATACACATAACTATTATCAGATATATGCGCAAACAACCTGCAGTCCGTTTGTAATTGTAGGGTATTCCAACCCATGTGCGGTAACACATTTGCCGACAACTTTATAACCTTGCCCGTAAAAATTCCCAAACCATTCACCGCACCTTCTTCACACCAATCAAAAAGAATTTGCATCCCAGAGCAAATTCCCAATACGGGTTGCGTTAAAGACCTGAGCGTTTCTACTAAGTTCTGTTGTTTTAATTGCGCCATGGCACGCTGTGCAGTGCTCACACCCGGAATAATCACATGGCTTGCAGCCTGAAGATGCTGCGCATTGGAGGTTACCTGCACATTTTGGCCTAAGCGCTCCAAAGCAAAAACAATGGAAGCAAGATTGGTGCCACAGCCTTCAATAACCGCTATCATAATACCCCCTTGGTGCTGGGAATATGCTTATTGTCATCCAGACGAATCGCTTGCTGCAAACACCGCCCTACTGCTTTAAAAGCAGCTTCTATCATATGATGCGCATTTTCACCATTTACGGTAATATGCAAAGCTGCGCCTAGGCTTTGTGCCAATGATCTGAAAAAATGGCTCACACATTCCGTTGATAATTCGCCTACTTTCTCGCGCGGGATATTACCTGAAAAATTAAAATATGGCCTGCCACATACATCCAGACTTACGGCGGCAAGTGCTTCATCCATGGGTAACACAAAACCATACCGACCAATCCCACGCTTGTCGCCTAAGGCTTGGTTAATAGCTTGGCCTATGCATAGCGCCGCATCCTCCACCGTGTGATGATCATCAACTTTTAAATCGCCTTTGATACAAAGCTGCAAACCAAACATGCCATGCTTAGCCAATTGCGCCAACATGTGATCAAAAAAGGCAATACCCGTATCAATAGTTTGGGGCTGTGGATCATCCAAATTTACGCAAGTGGTAACACGGGTCTCTTGCGTCTCTCTCACCACGGTTGCCGTTCTGGCTTGGTTTAAAATTTTAGCACTAATTTGTGCCCATGTTTCAAACCCTGGCTCTCCAATACGGATCCCCTTTATTCCCATGTTTTCTGCCAATTGCTTATCCGTTTCTCTATCCCCAATCACATAAGAACACGGTATATCAATAATTTGTGCTGATAAATAATCTAACACTAATCCCACGCGCGGTTTGCGGCAGGCGCAGCCATCTGCCTCACTGTGGGGGCAAACGCGCACCGCCTCAAATTGAATACCTTGGGAGGAAAAAACTGCCATCATAAACTGGTGTGGCACATCAAAATCTTGTTGTGAGAATTTGGGGGTTCCCAAACTATCTTGATTGGTTACCATAACCAACGTAAACCCTGCTTGCTGTAAACTGAGCAAAGCAGCAATAACGCCGGGAATAAATTCTAACTTATCCAAGCGGTCTATTTTTTTATCTTCTGGTTCAACAATTAAAGTGCCATCTCTGTCAATAAATAAGATTTTTTGTTTCATACACATTTTCTCAACACGTTAATTAAGGATTCATTTTGTTCAGGCAACCCTATACTAATACGTAAACAATTTTCTAAACCCGGTTCATTACTTACATCACGCAAGCGGATGCCATTTTCCAAACAGGTTGCATAAATTTTCTTAGCATCATTAAATTCTACCAAGAGAAAATTGGCTTCACTGGGCCATACTTTTTTAACACAGCACAATGCCGTAAGTGCCGTTTGCATTATTTTGCGTTGCGTTAAAATACAGCGCACCCGCTCTTTTAATGCTACTACGCATGCCGGTTTGGTTGCATCCATCGCGGCTTGAATGGTGGCGGTAGAAAAAGGGTATGGCGCTAAAACAGCACGTAAATATTGCACCAGTTGCTTATGCGCAATTAATGCTCCACAACGTAATCCTGCCAAGCCAAAGGCTTTAGATAAAGTACGCAACACCACCAAGTTGGGATATCGCTGGATATAAGAAGTCATACTTTCTGTAGTTGAAAATTCAATATAGGCTTCATCTACCACCACAATCGCTTTTTCTGCCAATTTTTGGCATAATTCAAATATTTCATCTGGGGCAGTAGTGTGCCCAGTAGGGTTATTGGGTGAACATAAAAAAAGTATTTTAATATTTTCACAATCACCGGGCGTTTCCATGACCGTGATGCCTTGTAATTTTGCATAAAAGCGATACATTGAAAAAGTGGGCGGGCAAATTAATATTGCATCATAATAGGGTCGGCAAAATAATCGAATTAATAAATCAATCCCTTCATCACTGCCACGCGTTAATAAAATCTCATCAGACGCTATCCCATAAAGCGTTGCCAGCTGTGCGGTTAATGCAGAAAAATCACTGTGGTAGCGGTTGCTTTTATCCTCCCTATCCCAAGGGGATTCATTTAAATCTAATAAGATACCCAAATCATGGCTTTGCCGTAAATTCACATAGGGTTTAAGATCCCTTAATTCTGGGCGAATGAACGCACGGATATCTGGCATCATGACAAACTCCTTTGACAAGCATTTAAGCGACATTGTATTGCATTTTCATGGGCAGTAAGTGCTTCCATTTGCGCCAATTGCTTGGCTAACGGACCAATTTTTAATAACCCTTGTGCACTTGCCTGCTGCACGCCAATCGTTTTAATAAAATCCTGCACCGTTAGTCCACTCATCAAGTGTGTAAATCCGGCAGTAGGTAAGACGTGATTGGCACCCGTGGCATAATCACCCAATGCCTCCGGTGTCCAAGGCCCCATAAAAATAGTCCCTGCACAAGTAATATGTGGCAAATATTGTTCTGGATTTTCTACCTGCAAGCTTAAATGTTCAGGTCCATAGCGGTTACTCAGCGCAATAGCAGTTAGAATATCATCCACCATAATAATGCTGCTATTTTCTAAGGCTTGCGTAATGATGGCTTGGCGGGATAACGTTTTTAATTGCCGAGTTATTGCTGCAAGCACTGCTTTTGCCAGCGTTAAACTAGGGGTGAGTAACAACACCTGGGCGCAAACATCATGTTCTGCTTGTGATAATAAATCTGCAGCAACAAAGTCACAGTTTGCATCATGGTCTGCAATGACTAACAATTCTGAGGGACCTGCCGGCATATCAATTCCCGCAATATTTTCTTGCACACATTGCATTTTGGCTTGGGTTACCCATTGATTACCGGGTCCAAAAATTTTATCCACTTTTGGAATGGTGGTGGTACCATACGCCATGGCAGCAATCGCTTGCGCACCCCCCACTTTACATACCTGGTGTATGCCACAAGTCTTTGCGGCCACTAAAATAGCAGGATTAATTTTACCCATTTTATCTGGCGGTGTGCATAATACCCGTTGTTTACAGCCAACCACACTTGCCGGTATTGCCAGCATAATGACGGTGGATACCAAAGGCGCAGTACCGCCAGGAACATATAAACCTACACGATCAATAGGCCGCGCCAACCGCTGGCAAACAATCCCATCCAAACTATCAAACAGCCAATTTTCAGGAAGTTGCGCTTGGTGATGATTTTTTACTCTTTGGACTACTTGAAAAATAGCTTCCTTTTCTGCATCTGAAACCAAACTTTCTGCCTGAACCCATTCTTCTGGACTTACCATTAAAGATGTTAATTTCACCCCATCCAATTGCTCTGTCAAAGCAAAAAGTGCATCATCACCTTGTGTTTTTACTTGTGCCATAATATTTGCCACTTGTTTACACATTGCACTTTGATTATATTGCGTTTTGCGCAGCAACCGCTGATTTTGCTCCTCAGGTGTTAATTTATTCCAAAAGTTAATTTTCATTATTGAGCCCCTGTAATAATTGATTGTAAATCGCAAGCTTTGTTGGCAACAGAGGTTTGTGGTTTTTAATTAATGCCGCTTGGCTTTCTAAAAGCACATGAACTTCTTTTAAATTATTTTCCGCCAGCGTCCGGCCAGTTGCCACCAGATCACAAATGGCGTCTGCCAATTTTAAGCGGGGCGCAATTTCCACAGAGCCCGTAATCTCGATAATTTTGGCGTCAATTTGATTTTTTTCTAAATAGCGCTGCAACAAATTGGGATAACTGGTGGCAATCCTCATGCCTTGTAAAATACTGAGATTGTCAAACGGAACTTCCTTCGGGAGGGCTATGGAAAGCCGGCAGCGTCCAAAACCTAACAATTTTATGCGTTCAAATATACTATTATCTTCTTGCTCTTCGAGGATATTTTCACCCACAATACCCAAATCACATGCCCCATCACGAATTAATAAGGGAATATCATCATCTCTAACCAGGAGTAAATCGATGGGGGTGTTTTCAGCAGAATATACGTAGGTAGCAGGAAGAGAGGGAAATTTTAGATCGCAACGTTTAAGACAGGCGATGGACTCATCGCTCAGGCGGCCCTTTTTCTGAATTGCTATCGTAAGTCTTGCGCTTGTCTGCATGGGTTTTCCTCTTTAAACGTTCATAAACCAGGTTATACCCCCCTGTTCCAAGCGATAAACAACGCGCGACACGACCAATAGTGGTCACACTCACACCCGTTTGTTCGTAAATAGTACGATACGGGATCTCTTGCTTAACAGGTTCCACGACACGCCACCGGTCTGACATGGCTTGGCGTTCCGTGGGGGTACACAAATCTTCAAAAAACTGCTTCGCCTCCTCAACGGATTTGAGCGATACTATGGCTTCATAAAGTCGATGCTCAGCTTCTATACTTTCTGAATCATCATGACGAGTCTTCATGCGCTTTTTCCTTTAGGTAACAATGTACTATTACAATAATACAATATAACAAAAAAATACCCTTGTCAAGGGCTAATTGGATAAATTTTGGACAAAAAAAAGCCACCGGAGGAGGGTGGCTTTTTACATATCCTAAGGAAGAATTATTTTCTTCCAAATAATCTCATGATTCCACCAATTACACCAGCTCGCGCCTGCGTATCAGCGGCAGCTCTTGCTTCAGCGGCAGCTCTTTCTGCAGCACGAATACGCTCCACTTGTAATTGGACCAATTGGCCTTGTGTAACAAAACCATCTAATGCTGGTACAGCAAGAGCAGCTTCAGCAACAGCAGCTGCTGCTAGTTGTCCTATTGCAGCTTCTAACCGTGCACCTACTTCATCTGATGGTATAGCAACGGGTGCTGGTTCAGCAACAGCAGCAGGTTGCGCAGGTAATATTGCATCAAGAGTAGGAGGCACTTCCATATCCATATCCATTAAATTTGAAGCAACGGGTGCTGGTTCAGCAACAACAGCAACTTCTTCAGCAACAGCAGGTTGCGCAGGTAATAATGCATCAAGAGTAGGAGGCACTTCCATATCCATTAAATTTGCAGCAACGGGTGCTTGTTCAGCAACAGGCTCAACAATTTCTACAGTAGCGAAAGCTGGAGCAGCAACACGTTCAGCAACATCAGCGACGGGAACAGCAGCTTCTTCAGCAACAGCAACTCGTCTTTCAGCAGCTTGTGCAGCCCTTTCACGTGCACGAATTGCTGAAGGTTGTACTTGTTCAACAGGTGCATCGACAACAACAGGTGCGGGTGCAGGTGCGGCAGCAACAGGAGCGGGCGCAGGTGCGGCAGCGGCAACTACTGGAGACTGCTTAGGCTTAGCAGCCACTGCAGGCCTACGTGCTGGAGCAGCAACTGGTGCTGGTGTAGCAACAGCAGTGCGTGCAGTAAGTGCTGCGGTTCTTTCAGCAACTAAAGATCGAGGAGCTGCAGCAGCAGCAACTGGTGCAGGTGTATCAAAATCAGGAACAGCAACAACTGGTGCAGGTGCGACAGCAGCGCGACGAGCTGCTAATGGATTTTCTAGACGTTCACGATATCCACGGAAAGCCGCTTGAATGGCAGTAGCTGCATTCAGAACACGTTGTGCTTCCAAAGCTGCTGCTTCCATAATACGTCTTACTTGAACTTCTGCAGCATGTTTACGAATATTAAGTAATGGCATAATTTACCCCTTAAGGTTAGTTGGTTAAATAACGTAATCCATATTAATTCAATTTCACGCTGATATTCAATAAAAATGCGATAAGTGGTAGTAAAAATCAGACGAAAAAAAAGCCACTATTTAAGTGGCTTTTTTCTGTGAATCCGCGATTAAGGACGCGCTCTCAAACCAGCAGCGGGTGTTGGCTGTTGTTCATTTTGCATCCACAACCGACATAACTCCTTTATTGCTAAGTTTGGGATAAGTTGATCAGCACGTAAGGGCTGTCGGTTGTTAGGATCAAAATCTTGATCGTTGTTAAGATGCTGCATGATTGAAGCATATTCATAAGTATAGCCATAAGGTGTTGTAACAGGATTTTCCATTACATTTTGCAGAAACATGTCACACAAGGGCTCGGGTGCTTGTTGTGGCATCGCAGCATCTGGAAGCAGATCATCTGGAAGCAGATCATCTGGAAGCTGATTTTTAAATAATTCAATAACATCTGCTAATGCACGATTCGGTATAACATGTGCGCCGCTTGGCGCGTTCACTCTACTAACCGATTGACCATCTGGCAATAATACGGGATCAACCATTATCGTGCCTGTTATAGGATCTAACATCGGAGCAGGTACTGGTCGTTCAGGTGCGGCTGGCGCGGGTGCAGCAGGTGCAGCTGGTGCTGGTCGTTCAGGTGCAGCATTCAATTCTTCATCAAGCTGTTGTGCAAGTGCGCGATCCATGGCTTCTTGCTCTGCTCGCTGCCTAAGTGAAGGATCCTCTGCTAGCCGAGTTAAGTAATCCGCTACTTCTTGTAAATCATCCGCTAAATCATCAACAGGTGCAGGTCTTGCAACTGCTCTATCTGCATACTCTGCAGCTAAGCGTGCAGCTTGTGCGGCGTTTGCCTGGCGTCTAGCAGCTGGTACAACATGCGCTGCAGGTGGTGCAACCCGTACTGCGGGAGCAGGTGGTGCAACCCGTGCTGCGGGTGCAGCTGCAGGTGCAACTGGCACTGCCGCGGGTGCTGCTGCTGCACGTGCAGCAGCAAGATCAGCGGCATGTTTACGTATATTTAATAATGGCATAATGGATTCCTCTTTATGTTATTTAAAGAACTTAATATTAATGGAGATCCAAAAATAAATGCAACATTTATGGCGTGAATTCTGATGAATGGCTGGAAAAATCAGATAATTTGCATGAGGTGGTTGAAAACATTTTTCTTAAGTTACGGCAAAATATCACTACGCTTTTCCATTTGCATAATAATATTCCAGAAGAAATAGATCTCAACCACATCCTGCGAAAAGCAGGATAGCGCATTACTTTAATAGTGGCAATACACTATTGAAATCATCTGTCCATAAATATGGAATAACATACTTATCGGTTCCCCATTGGATTTTCTGCTGGGCTAACCAGGGACCTAACTGCGCATTACAGGAAATAAGCACCCACATTGATCTTGTCACGGCAGTTTCTTCATCAGAGCCGTTTTTCACCCAATACAGTTGACAGCCTTGCGCATTGGCTAAGGCGGTAGTGACCGGTAGAAAATCTACATAATTATTACTAATATTGAACGCTAAAATGCCATTTTTGGCCAAATGTGCCATATACAATTGCATTGCTTCTTTTGTTATTAAGTGAAATGGCGTTGCATCACCATTAAACGCATCAATGACAAGCAAATTATATTGGCGGGAACCTTGCGCCATTAATTCTTTTTGGAGTTGAATTCTGGCATCTCCTAATATCACCTGCGTTTCAGCTGGAGAATCCGTTAAGTAACTAAAATCTTGCAGCGCAATCTCTTTGACGTCTTTATCAATTTCATAAAAGGTAATGCGCTCATGTTTTTTTCCAATGGCCGCCAGCGTCCCTGCTCCCAGACCAATCACCCCCATGTGTAATGGCTGATGATGTTGATGCAAAAATTCAGCAGCTAACCATACACCAGAACCCCGCCCATAATACGTAGTGGGCAATAATTTTTTATTATCCCCTTTAAATTGTAACCCATGCATAATAGTCCCATGCATTAATATTCTGATATTCTTTGTTGAGTCCTGATAATCAATATCATAGATACGAATAAGTCCGTAGGTATTTCGGTATTGGGCAATAAGTGTATTTTTTTGTGCATAAAAATGAAAGCAAGTCACCAATATCCAAACCATTGCCGTGCACACACTCAAAAGCGCCACACCAAAATCCCATTTTTTTAATGTTTTTTGATAAATTTTTAAAGTGATTAACATCACAAACCCATTGACTATTAAAATGGGAATATAAAAATCCCAGCGATCCTTAAAGAATCCTAGTGCAACAATATTAACAAAAATACCACCTAGCACACCGCCCAAAGCTATAAACAGATAAAACAAGGTTAAATCTTTCTGCTGCGGTTTCAAACGAATCAATTCTCCATGACATATCATGCATGCACAATACAATAAACTTAAAACCACAATTACCGCTTGCCAGCCATTTTGTTGATTGAAATAAATGAGCATGGTTGCCAATGCAAGCCAAATTAAAAAGGACGCAGACCAGAATTCACGGTCATATTTTTTATCTTTAGAAAAAACCACAATATAGGAAATCAAATATAATGCCAAAGGTAGCACCCAAATCAAAGGCATATTAATAACATTTTGCGTAAGAAATTGCGTAATGGATAATAGTAATGTACTACTTAAAAAAGTTAAGCCCAACCAGGGTATTACTTGTATTACCTTTGTGTGAGACGCTACAGTCTGGGGTTTTTGCTGAAGTTTAAACAAAGGAACTAAACACATTATACATAAAAGCGCATAAATGGCGTACAATAATGACCAGGCTTTCATTTGAAACCGCAGGCCCCATAAAGGTTCTAATAACAAGGGATATCCCAACAAACCTAAAAGAGAGCCAAAATTTGAAATGGCATAATAAAAATACGGAAACTCTGTACGACAAATTTGGCAATACCACTGCTGAAGCAGTGGGCTTGAGGCAGATATCATCATAAACGGTAATAGTGCACTGGAGGTTAATAAAGATATTACCGTTAACGGTGGCCAAGGCGTATTGACGATAATGGTAGGCTCTAGGCTAAGGGGTATAAAATAAAATGACACGCCCAGTAAAATAAAGTGGATAATAGCTTGCTGCCGGTCTGAGAAAAATTTAACTAAAAGAGCGGCATACGTATAACCCAGCAATAATCCTAGTTGAAAAAATAAGATACTCGCAATCCATACAAAGGATGACCCACCAAAAGCGGGTAATAAACGTTTAGCTAATAGCGGCTGTACAAAAAACAATAAAAAAGCGCTGATAAAAACTGTTAAACTAAATAGTAAACGCATCAATTCCTCTTGGTTTTCTGATTTAGTCTGGTTTATTTTTATTGCTCTCTTCTAGACTTTTAGTTTCTATATCTACCTTTTTAATTTCATGTTTCTTGCTCTCATGCATAGGCAAAAAACTTCGCTGATTCTCAACATTCCGCTCTACGTTCTGCTGCATAGCTGATTCTTTCAATAGTTTAACGATATCAGGATGGTTATTTTGAGTAGCTAGCATCATTGCCGTTACACCAGATGAACTCACGGTGTCACTATTTGCTCCTGCTTTCAGCAAGATTTGTACCATGTTAATATCACCATTGCCAGCCGCACGCATCAGCATAGTGAAACCATTAGGATCTTTAGCTTCACTATCTGCTCCTGCTTCTTTCAATATCTTAAGAATATCTAGATAATTTAGTTCTGCGGCTAGCATAAATGCAGTCCAACCATTTGGTTCTTTAGCTTCTTTATCTGCTCCCGCTGCCAACAAGGCTTGCACCATCTGAATATCACATTTTTGGCACGCTATCATAAGCGCTGTGAAACCATAAGGATTTTTAATCTCTATATCGGCTCCGGCATCTAACAAGATTTTTACTGTTGCCCCATTTCCATACATCAACGCAGTTAAACCATTATTATCTATCGCATTCAAAGCATCTCTTAATAAGGGTTTATTTGATTTTAGTGCGGCTAAAATGATATGTAAATTTTCTATATCATTTTCATGAATAACAATGTCAAGCATTCTTCTAATTTCAGGTAAATTACTTTCTTGAATACGCCTGTCACAAACCTCCCACCACTTCAATATATTCACGATATCGGGATGGTTATATCGAGTAGCTAGCATCATTGCCGTTAAACCATCTTTATTCACTGCTTCTCTATTTGCTCCTAACTCCAATAAGGTTTTTAGCATGTCAATATCGCCCTTGCTTGCCGCACACATGAGCCCAGTAGAACCATTTGGCTTTTTAGCTTCAATATCTGCTCCTGCTTCCTTCAATGCCTTAACAGTATCGAGATAATTACCATCGGCGTTAAGGGGATAATTTCGATCTGCAGCTAATAAAAACGCAGTTAAACCATCTGAATCTTTAGCTTCACTATTTGCTCCTACTTTCAGCAAAGCTTGCACAGTGTTAATATCACCTTGATAAGCTGCATACATAAGCAAAGTAGTACCATTTGAATCTTGGTTATCTATAAGTTTTTCAAAATGCTCTGGTTTTTCTTTTAATGCTTCCTTAATACCATATAGAATTTCCGTTTTTTCTTCTTGAAGCGCACCAATAAATATCCTGCCCCAATCCGATTCGGCTTCTTCAG
The DNA here is from genome assembly GCA_013288185.1 of Gammaproteobacteria bacterium. Taxonomy (GTDB): domain Bacteria; phylum Pseudomonadota; class Gammaproteobacteria; order Berkiellales; family Berkiellaceae; genus Berkiella. The sequence goes on along the minus strand of JABDCK010000001.1, from coordinate 54,914 downwards.
GTGTCATGGTAAATTTAAACGTAGATTCTCCAAATTGATAAGCGCTAATAGTACTAATGTAACTATCACTTAATTCTCCACCAGGATTAAATATTTTCGCAGTGTGCGCTATTAATTCTACGACATCTTCAACAGAATCAATCGGCACAGGTTCTTTTGAAAAGTTAGAATCATAATATAATATTGCACCGTTATTTGGATCTACCATAAGGGTTACTGCATGCATAATGTCGTTAGGTACATTTACATACAAATCAACGCAACCACACCGCCATCTTTTAAAAAAGCCAATTAAATCTTTAACGTTGTTTAAATTAATATGGACACCATATAATTGAAAAATATTATGGAGCTCTGGGTCTTCTTCAGGTCTTCTTACAATATTATATAGCTTTGACCTTTCAATTGAGCCAACATTAATATTAACTTCAGATATCATGGAGTTTTGAAATAATGCCAATTGCGAAGTAAAATAGTTAAAGAGTTCCTCACCGCCGCGCGTTACATGCTTAGGATTTTTGGGAGTAAATTTATCTTTTAAGGATTCTGGCAATGAGTCTGTGGTTAAAGAATTTAAATCTTCATCCCAATCAATAAAATAGTCAAGCATATCATATAATTCAGGTAACTTTTTTTTAGTTGCATAATATGCAAAAAGAAAGGCATAACCATTACAATTTCCATCTTTATCTATAAAATTTTTCCACTCCCCACCTTTTGCTGCATTAAGTTCATTAAATTTTAAAAGCTTAGCATTAATTTTCTCTTGAGATGGAATATCTCTAATCCCTGCTTTTCTTAATATCCTCATGGCATCAATATTTTTATATTGAGTTGCAATTCCCAATGCGGTAGTACCATCTGGATTCACCGTATTTTTATCCGCTCCTGCATCCAGCAAGGTTTGCACCATGTTAATATCATTGTTATAAGCTGCATTCATAAGCGCAGTCCAACCCATTGAATTCTTAGCTTCAATATTTGCTCCTGCTTTCAACAAGACTTGTGCTATGTCTCTATCAGTAGCATACATCAGTGCAGTTGAATCATTTAAATCTTTAGCTTCAATATCTGCTCCCGCTTTCAACAAGGCTTTTACCATATTAATATTATTCATGTTAATTGCTTGGAATAACAAAGGGGGCATGTCATTATTCAAAGATTTTATTAATAGTGATTTATGTGATTTTAACTTGGTTAAAATTGCTTTTACATTTTCTATATTATTTTCACTAATAGCATGCGCAAGCATTTTTGTAATGTTATGTAAATCTTCTTTTTTAATGAATGTATTGAGCAATTTAATATTTATCATGTTATGCCCACCGCTCTGTCAATATATACACTGCATATAATTAAATATTTGCTTATATAGCTATATCGACTTGATTGAATATTTCTGAACAACCTCATAAAGTTAAGCAAGGCTATCCAGGTACTCTCTTAGGCACAGAAAGTAACGGTGGTTCAATATTGCTCATTGCTCTTAAACAGGCATCAGGAGAAGTGCTGCAAGCTTTAAAAATAGGTAAGTCATATTCTTTATTATAATATTGAGAACCTAGAATTCTATCGCCCGTTTGCGCAATAAGCGCTTGAGCATAATTAAATAACGCATCTACTTTTTTACTATCCGGTATAACTTCTGCAAATTTAGTCTTAATTTCTTCAATTTCATCTGGACCGCGACATCGCAATAGATCTAAGTTATGAGCCATATATAATACCCAATCAATACCTTTGCTGGTTTCTCCAGGAGGTGGTGTGCCAATTTTTAGAAGTTGATAATATTTTTGAAACAACTCAGATGATTCAAAATTATCCGATTCAAATAAACTAGTAGCTTCATCACTATGTTCACGGCAATATTTCTTAAAAGCCTCTGCAGACAGAGTTCTAAATTCATCATACATTTCTGCATTCATAGAGTGACCTATCTCGCTTTTTCGTCCTACAATAAAAAACAAAAGAATAAATTGCATCCTCTTGATTTCCTGATCTGAAAATTGAAATCGTTCAGGATTGCTTTCAATTAGATACTGCGCAACGATAGGAACATACTGCGCCGTGCGCAAAGTATGTGCTAACCCATGATTGGGACGCTGAATGGCGGTTCCGTCTGGCATGGAGAGAACCCAATCCCAGGGGCATGCTTGATAATATTTATCATCTTCTAATGGTATATTTTCGCCCGTGCCAAAAGGTTCTTGTAATAGCGAATTAACTGCCTTCATGGCGCCCGTCAATTCTGGCAAAGCGTTTTTATAATGCAGAGAATCTTTTAATTTTTCTTCAAATTTTTGAAGTTTCTGCAAATTACGCTTAAAGAGGTATAGACTGCTTCTCACCTGAGCGGTCATTGAGTATTCTTCAGAAATGTTTGGCATATTCTGATGATTAAATGATGCCAACAACGGCATGATTGCGTAAAACTTTTGCTCAAAAGATAGATCAGTATTTTTCTGCAGTTTGATGGCAGCATGTTTTATTGCTTTACATTCTGCTATTTTTTTTGCTACCCAAGGCTCTGAAGTATCGATTTCTTCTGTTATGACTTTTCTCATTGTCTCTATAATTTGTGTGAAAAAATCTTCTTCTCTGGGTATTACTTGACCTGGTCCAGCATCCGCTTTTAATCCTATAGGTGTATTCACGGGGACAGCAAAAAAATAATGCTCCCCCTGAATTTCTTCATGCGCAAGCCATCTCATTTGTGTGGGTGGAATGAGATATTCCTTTTCATGTTGATAAAAAGAAATGGGTGTAACATCCTTTCCCTGTAGACCATAGCAAATGGTACGGGAGCTACATCTTATTTCAAAATTGGGCGCTGGGTTACCTATTGCAAAACTAAAAAACGCTGACTCTTCAGCAACTGCTGGAGATCCTTTTAAACTTTCCGCAGATTGAATACGCGATTGGAGTACTTCTTCTGGTAACTCCCTATCATATCGATAAGTAAAATTATCAAGTAACTGATCGGGTGTATGAGATAACCCAGATGTTGCCATGACGCAATGCAATAGGATTTCTTTGACTAAAGATACATCGCTTGGATTGGATACAATACGCCCATCACGTAATAGTGCATTCATGTCAGAAAAGAATGATGGCTGTGTATAAATATTGATAGCTGCTAATTCTGCGTAATGTAATTTTTCCAAAGAGGTTTTCTCTGCCAAGCGCATGAGTGTTTCCCGGTCAGCTATCAGATCCTGGGAATTCGAGATTAACGAAGGCTTAATTGTTGAGTCTGTTTCCAAAAAATGTTCATATAATAAAAAATCTTCCGGTGAAAGCGATAACTGTGTTAAATCTGCTTTTTGTAGCATTTCGTTTAAATAAAAAGATCGCCCCCCCACGGTGGCAATATAATTTTCACCTTGTAATGACAAGGTTACACTCTCTGGATCTTTTAAGAGTGATTGAACAATATATTCTAAATTGAAAGTCATTTGATTTTTAATCTTTGGACCCTCTATTAATTCTCCCACCTCAGGCATTGAAGAGGCTGCTGGAAAATCAGAGAAAATCTTATCGCCGCTTCCTTTTCTAAATGCATCTGCTTTTTTGAAAGAGCGCTCTATGTCAATTACCACAGGAAGTTCTGCTGAAATTAACCCGTTATATGCGACCGCTATAAATTCATTTACCATTTCAAAGTTCTTTTCAGGGTCTTGTGATATTGCAGTTCTTAATGCTTCATACCAGTTTTCTGGTAATATTTTTTGACAAATTTCTTGATGTTCAAGCAGCACCCTGAACACACTGGCACTATTGTTGCGACAAATAATATTTAACAAATATAAAATCCGAGCTGTTCCACCTTGTTCACTTAACAAAAGATACTGAGTAAGATCTTTTTGAAGCAATGCTGCTAACGTTGCTGTATCTTCTCTTGCACATGCATAGATTAAAAAATTATAAATGTTGTAACATTTTTGAAACCAGTCATGTTGATGATATGCTACCGGATTTTCAAGATATTCCTTCGTTGCTTGCCTAAAAGTATTATGTAAATTTTCTGTAATGGATTTCACTTTTGTGTTAAATGCTTCATTTTGGGGATCGGTTAAGTTCTCATCAAAAAAATCGTATATTTCTTTGCAATTTATATAATTTGGTTTAGAATTCTCGCTTAAGATGTTTTCTTGTATGCTGGCAGGGCGTTTAGCAGCTAAACTCGGTTCAAAATAGAATATCCAAGAAAAATAAAATTTTACGTCCTGGAGATATTCCTGTGCTTTTTCTACAGTCGGTTGAGGTTTTATAATAAAACTGGTGATATAATTTTCTAAATTGACAAATGCCAAAGCCAATATATCCGTTTTTAATTTGTCGCTTGATGTTAATTTTGCACAAACAGCCACATTCTGATTTGCATCTGCAGTGATAAACGCTTCCAAATAATCCTTAACTAAAAGCTGGTTGCAGGATAACAATTTATCTAGAAGTGGCTCATCGTAGGGTTGATTCTCATAAGGCAAGATGGAACTATCTAAAGCTAATTTTAATTGTTCATAACTAAACGCCGAAAGATCGTCGGTTGCTGTTTCTAAGATACGCTTTCGTATCTCTTCTTCGGTTTCTGGACCTTGTGTTGCCATAGTATATATCTGAACAGTTTTAAAACTAACACAATATATTTATCGGCAATTTTAGGCCAAACCTAACAAGACAACAAGCTAACTTTATTGAAAGTATGAACTTTTTATCAGTAAATAAGGGTATTTGGTCGGGAAAAGGGGTCGGCAATGTTTTAGTGTATGTTTAGTCGTGTGATTCAACTAAATAGTAGATATACTCTCTTTCAAATAATTGCTTAATCTCGCTGACAATGGATCCTTTAGGATCTTGAATTTTTCCAGAAATAATCCGGCTAATGGTTGATTGGTGTACTTTAATTTCCTTAGCAATTGCTTGCTCTGTATGGCCTGCCTTGCGTAAAGTACGCAACATTTCTCTAATATCCATGGCTTTTCCAATCGTCATCCTGCACTTCGCAGGATATTAATGGATTGTTATTATTAAAACAAGTCTTTAGAATACTTGATATGAAGCTTATGGAACCTGACTTAAAATCACATGTCTGCATAAGGCTCAAACGCGCACGCATTGAGGCAGGATTTGCTTCGGCCAAAGAATTTTCGTTGCGTAATGATTTAAAAATTTCTACTTATGCCTTACATGAAGCGGGCACACGCGGCATGTCATTGGAAGTCATTGAGTGCTATGCACAATTACTGCACATCAATAGCAGCTGGTTGCTGACGGGAGTGGGTCCTAAAGAAGCATCGCGCACCAGAGTGGTGCCGATTATTGATTGGCAGGAAGTCCCTCTTTTCTTACAAGGAAAAACTTTAGAACATAAAGCGTGGACCCATGCAGATACGGATTTACATCAACAGTCTTTTGGGCTTACCGTGCAGGATGACGCCATGGAACCTCGTTATCCACAAGGCACCATCATTATTACGGATAGTCAACAAAAGCCCCGCCCTAAAGATTTTACCCTTTTCATGTGTAACGATAAAAAAATGCCATTCTTTAAACAATTAGTGCAAAGTGAAGGCAAATTTTATGCTAAATCCCTCAATTCCACGTATCCGCCATTACTCTTAACCAAAAATATTATTATTTTAGGGAAAGTGATCCAAGCAAAACTAGTTTTTTGACTTGTGTTAGCGCATTTCTTCGCATCCCAGCAAATACCCGAGAAGATAAGCATCCTTAGGTGATAGTTGTTGCACCACTTCTTTTTTACGTGCCAGGAGCATAACCTTTTCTATCAAAGTATTACCGGTGTTATCTCGTAGAACAACCCATGTTATTTGATTTTCATCAAAATGCGCAATTAAGCGAGTTTTGGGCGATAATGCCCAACGTGTCTTTAATTCTACAATCTTTTCTATGTGCTTTTTGCTGAATGCTGCTAAGGGTATATGCTGGTTAAAATCGGAAAGGTGTTTTTTTACTATGTCCTTTTTACCCACATATTGTAAATGCAAAACAGGTTCTTGGGTTTTGCGGCAATATTCAACATCTGCTAAATAAATGACAAAATCCCTAATTTCATCCTTGGTCATATTTTTTCATCCTTAAAATATTACGATTTGTAAATATAATCGTAAAAGCACTTATAAAAAAGTGTAAATGCAACAGTACTTTTCAAGTTGTGCGTCTAAACTTGGTTGTACGCCACAACAGAAAAAAGAGAACCAGATGCTAAAACTGTTTAAATTTCCATTTCAAAAAAACAACTTGCCTGAAAATACAGGTAAAATTCAGACCTTACAAACGCGCGCGCGGGGTTTTGAGGTGCTGCACAATCCCTTCCTCAATAAAGGTATTGCTTTTACACCACAAGAAAGAGTGGCGCTTGCGCTAGAAGGATTAATTCCTACGGGTTTCACGACACTGGAACAACAAGTGACGCGTGCCTATGAACAATATCGCGCTCAAACCAGTGATTTAGCAAAAAATATTTATTTGACTGCATTGCATGATAGAAACGAAGTATTATTTTATAAATTATTTACTCTGCATGTAAAAGAAATGATGCCCATTGTTTACGATCCTACGGTAGGCTTAGCCATTCAAAATTATAGTCATGCCTATCGCCGTCCACGAGGCATTTATTTATCCATTGATGAGCCACAAAACATTGAAAACAATTTACGCCATGCCGGCCTGTACGCACAAGAGGTAGATTTGCTCGTCTGCACAGATGCCGAGGAAATTTTAGGTATTGGTGATTGGGGGGTAGGCGGAATTGACATTGCCATTGGAAAATTGGCTGTTTATACCGCCATTGCTGGCGTACATCCTAATCGCGTTATTCCGGTGATGTTAGATGTTGGCACCAATAATGATCGTTTGCTTAATGATCCGTTATATATGGGAAATCGTCATGCGCGCGTACGCGGCGCATTGTATGATGCGTTTATTGAAAAGTTTGTGCAGGCAGTGCAAAAATTATTCCCGCAGGCTTTATTGCATTGGGAAGATTTTGGACCTGATAATGGTAGACGCATTTTATTAAAGTACCGAGAGAAGCTAGCAACTTTCAATGATGACATGCAAGGCACTGGGGCTATTACTTTAGCTGCGGTGTTAAATGCGCTTAAAGTGGCTAAAAGCGATTTAACCGCTGCAAGAATTGTAATTTTTGGCGCAGGCACAGCAGGTGTCGGCATTGCCGATCAATTGCGTGACGCAATGGTGCGTGCAGGATTGTCAAAAGAAGCCGCAACCCAGCAATTCTGGCTCATTGATAAGCAAGGACTCTTAACCCATGAGATGATGGATACCCTGCGGGATTATCAAAAACCTTATGCGCGTAAAGATAATACCCATAATGGTAAAATGACGCTTGCCGAGGTTGTTGCACAAATCCATCCAACCATTTTAATTGGTACCTCAACCACACCGCATACTTTTACGGAAGCCATTGTCAAAACCATGGCAGCCCATACTGAGCGCCCCATTATTCTACCATTATCTAATCCTACCGCTTTAGCAGAAGCCACACCACAAGATTTAATTAAATGGACCAATGGTCAAGCACTTATAGCAACCGGCTCCCCTTTTCCCCCCGTGGAGTTTAACGGCACCACCTTTACCATTGGACAAGCCAATAATGCATTACTATATCCAGGGCTTGGCTTAGGTACCATTGTGACAAAGGCTACTGAAATCAGTGATGAAATGTTCTGGGCGGCGGCTCTTGCCGTTGCCAATAGCGCGCAGCTCAATACCAAAGGTGCTTCCCTTTTACCCAGTATTGAAGAACTGCGCAGTGTTTCCGCCAATGTTGCCATTGCCGTAGGCAAAGCGGCTATTGCGGGTGGAAAATCACACACCCCAGCAGCGCGGCTTGAAGAGGAAGTAAAAAATACTATGTGGGAGCCACACTATCCTCATATTGAAGCAATTTGAAAAAATGCCGATAACCCAGCAAAGGGGGTAAGTAATGAAATTTTTGCGTGAATTTATCATGGTTATGCTGTTTTTACCAGTGGGTTCTTATGCAGACACTGATGTTAAGCCCATGACAGATGGGGATATCCGAGATGCGATAATTCGCGGCATGATTAGTGATTTTCAAGGTGAATGTCCTTGCCCTTATAGCAGAGACAAAAAGAACAGAATTTGTGGTGAAAACAGCGAGTACTTTAAAACCGATGGTGGGGTAACCTGTTATCACAGAGACATTTCAGCAAGTGCGATTGAACTTTACCGGGAAGAGTATGGTATTTCCAAGACGCAATCACCTTGGGAAATCAACAGAAAAGATAATTATTAATTATTGGAATTATGTTATGCACAAAAAGAACCTATTCATAAGCACCCTGTTATTTTTAATTTCCATGACCGCATGCGCGGCTATAAAGCCAATGTCGGATGAAGAAATACGCTCAATAATTGTGTCAGGTAACTTAAAGACTTTTGAGGGTGAGTGTCCTTGCCCTTATAGCAAAGATAGTAAAGATAAAACCTGTGGTGATAATAGTGAGTATTTTAAAACTTCCGGCAAAGTGCTTTGCTATCCACAAGATATATCCATAACGGATGTGACAACCTATCGTCAGCGTTTTGGGATCCCGGATCCTAAAGCAACTCAGTTTTAAAGTTAAATCATTTCTGTTGCAATTTATTAGTTAATTACCTACAATATATCTTTTGTTAGCAAGTTAGGTTAAAAATGGCAACACAAGCGAAAAAGACTAATCATCTTTTGAACGTATCAATTAATAAAGATAACTTACTTTCATGTATGCCCGTATTAGCCTTTAATGAAAAAGGGCAAATTGACGCCATTCTATTTGATAAGATTGAAGGGCTTGAAGATCCTTCCCCACTAGATTTTGCCAACGCTAACCTGCTGTTTACCTGTGCAAAAACTTTAGGCATCACTCCCGGCAAAAAAGCAGATACGGATGACTTACTCGTCGGCTCTCTAATCTCCATGGTCAGTCCAACCATTACTAACCCTAACATCGTGGCAAACGAAATTGTGACGTCTTGGAACAAAATTGCGGATAGTCATTATAGTGACCCCACTTCTCGTGTACGCACTATTGGCGCTTATGCGCGCTTATTTGATGATTATTTCACCACCCTGAATACGACAATGGCCCTGAGTCCATTTTTCTTTCCAATAATTGAATTGCTTTTAGCAACAAAAGAGCAAAGAGCATTTAATCCCTTTGCTCCCAACGCACCGCCCCCAAGCCTGTTTTTCTCACCTCCTGATAATGTTAGGTCTGAAGTTATCAGCGCTATAATGGGCGGCTTTGACAAGAAAAAGGAACTATTAGAAAAACTTGACGCAGATCCAACCTATTTAAATGATGATGAGCTCGCTTATCTTAACAAGAATTTTTTACCTGAAAATAGCGCGTTAAAAGCAAAAGCCGCGCTGATTATAGAAACGAAAGAATCAAAATCATGCTGCATTATTCTATAAAAGTTAGATCCTTTCTAAGATTTGGATGCGTTTAGTGAACTCATTAAAATCTGAATTGGCACTAGAGAGATTGGCATCCGTAACATATTTAATATAAAGCGCTTTATCATTGACAAACAGACCCATGATCACAATATTGTAATCATCGACGGTCGCCACGCCTTTGGTAAACTCATGGCCACGCCAGGTGCCTTTGCTTAAAGAAGGTTCATCCACCTTATAACCTGCAAATTGTTGCTGGATAAATGCTTGCAGGTAAATGTTCCGTTCCTGTGGGGTTAAATCGGTAAACTTCTTATCTTCCTTTTGATAATCAATGGCGCCAATTTCATACATGGCGTTTTTATCCACGCTGAGTTGCGCAATATGCATATCAATAGTCTCATTGCCTTGCGTGATGATTTCATGATACTCATCCGGAGCATAGAGTGATAATAAGGAGATTTTAATTTTAGGTAAAAGATATTCTTTGTATTCTGCCTTCCAAACCGGCGCCAAGAGGACTTTAAGCCGCTCATAGCTGCCATTCATTCCAATAATATTTTCTTCAATTAATTCAGGAGTAATATAAAATTTACCCGCCCCCAAATCTAGCGCACTTCTGGTTGCAGCCGCTTCAATCATTTTCTCTGCGTTATTAATTAATAAATAGGGGGAAAAATATTGTGATTTTTGTTGTTCCAGTCTTTTTTTCAGGGGGAGATATTCTGCGGTCTTTTCAACTTTTTTAGCATAATAGCTTTCTTTAGCACTTTTCCAGGTCTGCAATTGAAACTCTTTTAAGGCTTCCAGGGCGCTTTGTGTATCTGCGACGATAATGGCCCGTTGCTCTTCTTTGTACTTGGCCTTCATCATCTCCCAAAATTCTGTGTGGAGCGACTGACTTATATAGCCACCTGTCTCATTCACAATCGCAAAAAATTCCGACTCATCGCGCGTTTCATTGGCCTTGGCAGCAAAACAGCACAGCATGAAAAAAATTATTTTAAGGTACCGTAAAAAATGATATGACATAGGTATACTACACGTGTTCCTGAGTTTGCATTAAAAAGTTAAATTACTGCCATATGATATCGGTTTTAAGCACCAGATTAAAGCAATTAAGGAAAATTAATTAAGCTAGTTAACTATAAGAAGGGGATCTTCTGATGAAAAGAGCGCTATTACTGATTATGATCTTAATCTCAAGCCATGTACACGCTGCAGAATTATCGGATGAATGTGTACAGTCTATGCAGAAAGTATATAAATTCTTTTACCAGGAAGTTACCCCTAAAGCCAGCTGTCAAAAAACGCAAGGATTTAATGACGAAGAAGCTGCCGTCATGCAAGCGGTTATTAGTGAGCTTAAAACCAATTGCCCAGCAACCGTGGTTGCCAAAATGAGTCAAATTTTGGCAAGTGAATCCACTGCGCATAGCTAATCACCTAAACCCCAACGCTGACTTAAGGTATGTGGCACGTGGACTTGATCTAAAATGCGTGCCACTACAAAATCCACCAGATCATTCACCGCCTGCGGTTTAAAATAAAACCCTGGGTTGGCGGGCATTATACAAACCCCCAAACGTCCTAACGTTAACATATGCTCAAGGTGTATCACAGAAAGCGGCATTTCCCGTATCACTAAGACGAGCTTACCTTGCTCTTTTAACACCACATCTGCGGCACGCTCCAATAAATTATTGCTCGCCCCCGTGGCAATAGCAGATAAACAACCGGCACTACACGGGCACACAATCATCGTTTTAGGCGCAGCACTTCCACTTGCTAAGGGAGAGGACCATTGATCTTTGCCATAGGCTTTAATTTGCCCTGGCTGCGCTTTAAAATGCGCGGTCAGATATTCCGTTAATTTTTGTGGGTTGCCGGGTAATTCCCAATCGGTTTCATCCCGAATAACCATATGTCCTGCCGTTGAAATCACTACAGAGACAGACACTTGTGCTAGCACTAACTGTTCTAATAATCTAAAAGCATAAGGGGCGCCAGAAGCACCGGAAAAAGCCAAAGTGATTGCAGAGGGTGCACTCATGCCACAACCTCAGCACTTAATGCCTGTAATAACTGTTGATGCACATTATCAAAAGCACCGTTGCTCATGACTAATACATGATCATTGGCTTTAAGCTGTGGCACTAATGCCTGAATAAGCTGGCCGGTATCTTGAAAAACCTGCGCCGGCTTTTGCAGGGTACTTAATTGTGCATGCACATCCCATGCTACTTTGGGAGATTGATACGCTATTATGTGATCAGCTTCTATTAACGCGGAGGGTAATTCTGCTTGGTGGGTTCCCATGCACATGGTATTAGACCGAATATCTAAAACTGCAATTAAGCGTGCTTGACCAATTTTGGCTCTTAAGCCAGCAATAGTAGTACGAATCGCCGTGGGATGATGCGCAAAATCATCATATATCGTCACGCCCTTCACCTGTCCGCGCACTTCCATTCGCCGTTTAACGGATTGAAAGCTATTGAGTGCTTCTACGGCCACACTGGGCAATATTCCGGCATGGACGCTGCCAGCAATGGCGGCTAAAGCATTGTGGACGTTATGATCCCCTATTAAATCCCAAGCAACCGTGCCCATCAGCTCCTTTTGATACCATACTTCAAAAACACACCCATCAGGCGCTTTTTTCACCGCGTGCCATTGAGCAGAGGACGCGCCAAAGGATATTATCTCACTCCAACAGCCTTTATTGAGCACTGCTTTTAAATGCAAATCTTCCTCTGGCACAATGATGGCACCTTTTCCAGGCACCGTGCGCACCAAATGATGAAACTGTTTTTTAATTTCATCTAAATCTTTAAAAATATCCGCATGATCAAATTCCAGATTATTTAAGATACAGGTTCTAGGGCGATAGTGTACAAATTTTGATCGTTTATCAAAGAAAGCGCTATCATATTCATCTGCTTCTACCACGAAATAGGGCGCACTACCCCACTTTGCAGAAACGCCAAAATTGGCCGGGATCCCGCCCACTAAAAATCCGGGATCGAATCCGGCATACATTAAAATCCACGCTACCATGCTGGTAGTAGTGGTTTTACCGTGGGTACCTGCCACGGCAATTACCCAACGTTCTTTGAGTAAATTTTCTGCTAACCATTGTGGTCCGGATTGATAGGGTAGCCCTGCATTTAACACATATTCAACCGCAGGGTTCCCGCGGCTTAGGGCATTACCAATAATCACCATATCCGGTTTGGTAGCAATGAGGTGTTCTTGGCGATAGCCCTCTTGCAAAGTAATACCTAAGTTTTCCAACTGGGTGCTCATCGGGGGATAAACATTTTCATCCGAGCCACTCACTTGATAACCCTTTGCTGCAGCCAAACCCGCAATCCCGCCCATAAAGGTGCCACAAATGCCTAAAATATGAATATGCACAATGCCTCCTCAGTACTAGTAATTATTCCGCAAAAATTGTACCCTGCTAACAATTTTACTCGGAAAAGGCCCACAATATTATGACAGTCAAAAATGCATTTTATGCACAATCCGGCGGTGTTACCGCAGTTATTAATGCTTCCGCTTGTGGCGTTATTGAAACGGCACGCTTGCATCCTACTAAAATCCATAAAGTCTTTGCCGGCCGCAATGGTATTCTCGGCGCTTTAAAGGAAGAGCTCATTGATACTTCCACCCTGGCGCCTAGCCTCATTAGTGCGCTCAAACATACCCCTGCGGGGGCTTTTGGCTCTTGTCGTTACAAGCTCAAGGGCCTCAAAGAAAATCGCGAAGAATATGAAAGGCTGATTGCCGTATTCCAAGCCCATAACATTGGCTATTTTTTCTATAATGGCGGCGGTGATTCTCAGGATACCGCAAACAAAGTATCTCAAATAAGCCAGGAAATGGGTTATCCTATCACGTGCATCGGGATCCCCAAAACCGTAGATAACGATTTACCTTTCACAGATGCCTGCCCAGGATTTGGTTCTGTAGCTAAATATGTCGCGGTTTCCATTTTTGAAGCAAGCTTAGATGTTGCTTCCATGGCCGCCAGCTCCACCAAAGTATTTATCATGGAAGTGATGGGACGTCACGCCGGCTGGATAGCCGCAGCGGGTGGTCTGGCGCAACCGGTAGCGCTTGGCGCACCGCATTTAATTTTATTCCCTGAAATTCCGTTTAACCAAGCAGATTTTCTCAAACGTGTGCAAGAAACGGTGAACACTAAAGGTTATTGCGTTATTGTTGCTTCTGAAGGCGTTCAAGATGCCAATGGTAAATTCTTGGCAGAATCTGGCTTAAAAGATGCTTTTGGCCATAGTCAATTAGGCGGTGTTGCGCCTTTCTTAGCGCAAATGGTCAAAAAAGAATTGGGCTTAAAAAATCACTGGGCTGTGGCAGATTATCTGCAACGCGCAGCGCGCCATATTGCCTCCCAAACGGATGTTGAACAAGCGTATGCGCTGGGCAAACATGCGGTTGAATTAGCACTTGCTGGTAAAAATGCAGTGATGCCTATTATTGTGCGTGAAAGTGATAGTCCTTATCGTTGGCACTTGAGTGATGTGGCGTTGAGCAAAGTTGCAAACGTTGAAAAAACTTTGCCGCGAGATTTCATCAGTGCAGATGGTTATGGTATTACCCCAGCCTGTCGCGCTTATCTGGAACCACTGATTGCCGGTGAAGCGTATCCCCCTTATGACCATAATGGTTTACCGCAATATGTTCATTTGCCCCATCAGCTCATCGCCAAAGAATTAAAAGAGGATTTTGCAGTGGCTTAATTTCGCTTTCTTGCTCCCTCTCTTGCGGTAGAGGAAAACGCGGACTATATTCTGGATTTCAACTGTACGATTTTTTCGTACAGTTGAAAGAAAATATCACCTAGGCCCGGGTAATCCCTCATCCATTGCTGCAACTTCTTCGCAATCGCTAGGTTTATCTTCCCTATTAAGTTTTTCATTCATTGGATACCATCCTGGCGTTTTACAAAGCGCGCGTAGATTAGAAAGCTCTATTAATACATTAACGCTAGTTGTTTTTGTTGATAAATAATCCAAAAATCTGTAGCTTTTAAATATGGCAGGAAATTTCTCTTTTGCTGTTAATAATATATCTAATTCACCATTTTGCAATTCAGAAATAAGTTCGGCCATATCTAAGCAATATTCTTTATCTTTTATATGTGTTAACGCATTAAAATCAATTTGGTATGCGCCAAAAAAATTAAACTCCATAGTATCAGATAAATTGCGTCCAATATCTTCTAAGAAAACAGCAAGTTGTGCATCATCCATTTCTTCAATATCATGGTAAATGGCTGATATAACATCAGATGCTTCAATCTGATCATCAATAGCCAATGCATCAAGATATCTAAAAAAGTTTAATATTAGTACAGATTCAATATTTTGAATATCATAAGAAATAAGTTTATAGTTGGGAACGGTACCAACAAGAGCGAAATTAAAGGCTGGCTTGCGCTGGCCAACAGTTTGATATTCAAGCCGCAGCTTTTTAAAGCCCACGCTGCACCGGTCATTAACAGTATGCCTAAAAATAAGATTTTTTCCTTCGCTAAGAGTTACGCATCGAATTTTTGAATTCTCATATCCTAAGTCTTGCTGTTTGAAAAAAGCACAATGCTTTAATCTTTCAGGGCCAAAGTCAAGCTTATCAAATTGAAATTTCAGCTCAACATCTCCATTCGTTATAGGATCGATTGTCCCATAATCAGAGCCAAAGCAAACAACATTGCTATCACCATTATCAATGTCACAACGTCTTAATGCAGCGGGACTGAAAGGAAGTGAAAACATTAATAATGATTTACGGCCATATATGGCACCATCAAACATGCTTGTTATAGCATTCTTCCTGGTCTCATGGCGAATATAATTAAAAAACCGTATTTTGCTCGCTGCTAAAACTATCCTATTGGCAAGCATGGAACTACATTTCTCAGGTGTATAAGGAGTCCCAAAATTATTAATTGTTCCTTGACTTTGCATATCTCTTTCTATTTCTACTTTTGCTTTGCCACGATCATAAACTTCAGGAATACGATATCTCTCTTCTGTTTGCCTTTTTTTAGATCGATATAATCGCTGCAGCTCAATTACTTGCTTTTCGATAGAAAGATATTCTTCTGGTTTATTTTTTTCAAGAAATCCTTTTATTGTCTCATTAATTTGTTCTTCCCGGTTCATAATATATCTAGGTATACGGGCGCTTTCAAAGCAATCCGCACGAGGAATAGGGAGATGTTTTGCAAATAATCGTATTAATCCTTCATCTTCAGAAAAATAAACCATTGCAATCAATTTATGATCAAGAGTTGAATATGGTAATTTAGCCCCAGATTTTGGGAAATCTTTTTCCTTTTGAATTATAATCAAGCGTTCAGCTTCTTCTAGAAATAATTCTCTCTTTTCAACAGAAGGCTCATTAATATATTGCTCACATTTAATGCGCAGCCATAAACGAAACTTACTTTGCTGTCGAAGCAAGTTATTTTTTGATCTAAAGTCAATCTCTTCTGAGTCCTCTCGTACATCACAGTGTTTTAATAAATTATTACACAATTCGCTTTGCCAGCTTCCTAAAGGCTGATTATAAAGAAATGTAAAATATTCATTAAAAGGACCTAGTTTATCGTAAGGAATTTCTGTATTACGTATTAATGCGTCCATAAAAATTGAAGCAAAATCAACAGCCGCAACTGCTGTTGGCAAATCGCTCTCATCACGTCTATGCATTCTTCTTTTAGCGAATGATGTGTCATCGCTTTTCAATCTACGCTTTTTTCCCTTTGCACCGCTTAACATTATATATGCTCTAAATAAAATAATTAGATAGATAAATTTACATTAATAACTCAGTTTTGGCAATATTATATCGACAGACGTCACTTAAGCTCAGATAAAACTTAATGTACGATTTTTACGCTTATGGTAGTTATCTTTCATGCTAGAAACTTGTATCTACACGCATAGTTTCCACACTAAACTATAACTTCTTTAAAATAGTGTGATTATGGTGAGATTGGTAAGGTATTTGAGAAATTGGTGAGATTGGTGAGATTTAAAGTCTGAAATGGCCCGCCACTACGATAGTGAACAGAAAATATGATTATAGTGTGGAAATAATTAGAAAAATTTCCACACTAAACTATAATTTCATTAAAATAGTGTGTAAAATGGTACTGATAAAATTTGTGCTAGGGTTTATCAATGACCAAATTCATAGGCAGAAAACGTCAACTACAGGGTTTAATGCAACTACGCAAAAACCGTGGCGCAAGTTTAGTTGTATTACGCGGTCGGCGGCGGATAGGGAAAACCCGTCTTGCAGAAGAATTTAGCCATACTTTTGAAAAAAAATATTTCTTTGCGGGACTTGCGCCTGAACCTGGCATTTCTCAAGCTGACCAGCGTAAAGAATTTTTGCGACAAATGGTCGAGCAGAAAATTCCCTGTTTTCCCAGTGACGATTGGGGGGATTTGTTTACGCAACTAGCGCAGCACTGCCAAATGGGTGAAACATTAATAGTGTTTGATGAAATCACTTGGATGTGCATGAATGATGTCACCTATTTGCCAAAACTAAAAAATGCTTGGGACTCCCAGTTTAAAAAAAATGATAATCTCGTCTTCATTATTTCCGGATCAAATTCAGCTTGGATAAAACGAAACATACTCTGTAGTACAGGCTTTTACGGCAGAATATCATACCGTAGCAAGCTTGATGAGTTATCACTGCATCAATGCAATGAATTTTGGGGTAACTTAAAAGATAAAATATCTGCATATGAAAAACTTAAAATATTGACGGTAACCGGTGGCATTCCACGCTATCTTGAAGAAATACAACCTAAACAAACAGCTGAAGAAAATATATATCGGTTATGTTTTCAACCAGAAGGACTATTGTTTAATGAGTTTGATGATCTATTTAAAGATTTATTTGAAAGACGAGATGTACGTTACAAAGATATTATCAAAGCATTGGTCGATGGAAATACAAACGTAGATTCAATTGCTGAGGCATTAAATCGTAAAAAAGGGGGTGATCTTAGCAATGCATTAGAAGAATTATCTGAAGATGGATTTGTTAGTCGCTCTTACCGTTGGAACATTAAAAGCTGTAAACAAATAGAAAAGACTAGCCAGTATCGTGTTGTTGATAATTATTTCAGGTTTTATATTAAATATATACTACCCTATAAGCACCGCATTGAAATGGGCGAGATGGAAAATCTACCCTCCGGCTGGGAAAGCATCTTGGGACTACAATTTGAAAATCTAGTAATTAATAACAGAAAATCATTACATAGACTATTGCAAATTCCCGCGAGTGAAGTTGTATTCTCAAATCCTTATCTTCAACGTGAAACAAAGCTAATTCCAGGCTGCCAAATTGATTATATGGTGCAAACTAAATTTAATGTTTTATATGTTTGTGAAATTAAATTTAGCAAACATGAAATACCTCCTGGAGTAATTTCTGAAGTCGAGAAAAAAATATCTCGTTTGAAAATACCAAGAGGCTTTTCAGTCAGACCTGTATTAGTGCATATCAATGGAGTTAGTGATGAACTTGTTGCACGAGATTATTTCGCAAATATTATTGATTTTGCTGATCTCTTGTAAATGGAGCGCCTTAAGATATGATAAAAGAAATAAAATTAGCTGAACTTCAACATATTCCAGAAATCCTGAATATATTACAGCAAAATTTACTTTCTGAAAAAAGAGATGTCCCGCAAGACCAGCTTGCAAGAACCGGTTTTTTAATTAACCGTTTTACCGCAGACGATATTACCAACGCTATTAATGACAAAGAAAATTTTATCATTTTAATCACACAGGAAGGACCGCAGGTCATCGCCTTTGCCACCAGCTGTGATATGAAAAAACTCAATACCACCTATCAAGCGCATCTTATGGAAACTTTTGCAGCCTTGGATAAAATCGCTTCGTCTTCTAAAGTACTTTATCTGCGCCAAATTGCAAAAACCCCCGGCAAAAAAAGTGTTGGCAAAGATTTACTGCTTGCGCTGATTAAAGAAGCTAAACATCAAGAATATCAGTATATCTTTTCCAATGTTGTTTATGCGCCTATTGAAAATAAAGTCTCTATGTCTTTTCATGAAAAAATGAGTTTTGATTGCTTAGGGACCATGCAGCAAGATAATAATGTTCTCACCAAAGTCTATTTAAAGAAAATCTAGCCTCCTGTTTAAATTTACAGTACAAATTGAACTTTTATAAGCGCCTTCCTGTCACTTAAGTATCCTTAGCAGTTAAGGGGAATTTTATGACAACCGAAGGTCCAGAAAATGATGAAAACCGTGCATATAAATTATTTAGAGAAATTTATGCCAATCAAAAAAAGGAAGCTTCTGAGAATGATGCGTTAATTCAAGAACTTGTAAGCATTATTGAAAGAAACCTTCAAAACACGCAGTTTGACTTATCTAAAGCTATTCCTATTTCCCCAGACAAACCAGACAAAGAAATCACCCCGCTTGAAGTAGCAAATGTGTTACGTTTGGAAACAATCATACCGTTATTGCAGCAAATGGAACAACGCATGACAGGAGAAATCACGCGTCATGATGCTTTAGGAGAAGTAGAAACAGAAGCAGAAGCTGAAGCAGAAATATCACCACTACATAGAGCTGCTGCTGATGGCGATCTAGATACTGTCCTATCACTCATTAAAGAGGGTGCTAATGTAAATATGCAAACGATGGTACATGGTATAAATTGCACGCCCTTACATCTTGCAGCAGTCATGGGGCACTTAGCGATAGTGAAAGCACTTTTAGAAAATGGGGCTGATGTAAATATAAAAACGCAAGAAGGGTATACTGCAGAAGATTTAGCTAAGCACCAAAGTCACGACGATATTGCAAAGCAAATTAAACAAGCAAGCAGACCCAAAAAAATCACTCTCAAGGAGCTTTTAGCAAAAGATAAAGAAGCAAAGCCCGCGCAATTTAAGAGAGATCCTGATTTTGAAGATGTTGACTTTTCAAGTCCAATTATTTTAGCAACATTACAAAATCAATTTACTTTAGAACAAGTAAAAAGCGCATTGAGAAAATATGATCCCAATATTAATCTTGATTTATCAGAAGATGATGTTTTCAAAATGCTTATTCAAATATATCGTGAAAATACTCCTTCTAAAGTGGCAACGAAAGCTGTTGCAGCCCCAGCAAAAGATAAACGCATTAGGGAGGATATGACATTAGCTGAATATAAAGCTCTGAAAGAAAAGCGGGCTAGAAAAGCTCAGAAGGCTGCCAGAAAGCAAGCGGAAGGGATAAAGGCGATGATCGCAGCAAGAGCGATACAAGTACACGAAGCTGTCAAGAGTGGGGATGTCTCTAAATTGCAGCAATACATCATCGACAAGGTAGATTTAGATAGACAAGATAAAGATGAAAATACTCCCTTACACCTTGCGGCAGTTATGGGACGCGAAGATTTAGCTGAAATGCTTATAAGAGGCGGAGCCGGCATAAAAAAAATTGAAAATGATATTGGTCTCTCGCCCATACAATATGCAGCAATCGCAGGACAAGCTAATGTAGTTAAAATATTGTTAGACAATGGTGCATCTGTCAATGAAAAAAATAGTAAAGGCGAAACGTTATTACTTCTTGCCGCAAGTAGAGGGCATCTTGCTGTCGTGAAATTACTTTTGGAACGAGGTGCAGATGTTAATATGGCTGATAATAACAATGAAAGACCCTTGCATGTAGCTGCAAATCAAGGGCATCCTAAAGTGGTTCAAGCACTTATTGAAAGTGGCGCTAATAGAACACTGTTAAATAATGACGGTAATACGCCATTACAAGAAGCAATAAATGGTGGTAATGAGGAGGTTGTTGCATTGCTCAGGGCTAAAGTGCTGGAAAGAGACGATGAGAAAGCCGTACTTGAAGAACGGGAAAAAGTGTTCCAAGAAATACAAGAAATACCAAACGTAACATCCGTGCCTGAAGCAAAACCAGTAATCCCGCAAACCGGTGCTGAACCTTTACCTACCTTTACAGCACCCACACCTAGTAAAGCACTAGAGAGAGAAGAGCCTGCAGTGCTTGCAACACCTGAAGAAAGCAAAATGCGAGAAAAAGCAAAAGCTTATCAAGCCCATACTGCACAAGAAGAAACGCGAGTTAGAATAAAAGAGCCTAAAGTAGAAACTGAAGAATATACACCGCAACGTACTGCTACGCTAGAAGCTAGAAAAGCGGATGTTCTGGCCGCTTTTAATAAGTCGAGTGCGGCTCTTGCGCAGATAGATGCAGATCGAAAGAAAGCTGCAGCAACATATGCAGAATCTCAGAACCCTAATGACTTTGCTGAACTTCAGAGGCTGACAGAAATGCATAATAATGAGATGAAGAACTTTGTCAAGGCTAGAGACGCAAGAGATGCTCTAAACAAGCAGCTTTCTCAGCGGCCTGCAGCACCACCCGCTCCAGCTTCAACTCCTGCTGCAATAACACCGGCAAGGTCAAGTATGTCACAGCAGCCGAGTGCACCTATAACACCTGCGCCTGTAGCTGAGAAATTTACACCATTTGAAAGAGTTGATATAAAATATCTGGTTGAGCATGCAGGGAAAATACACGCTTCATTAGGTGATATATTCTCATCGCATCTAAAAAGCTTTAATCTTTTCGTAAACCCTAACCGGGAACGTCAAATCAAAGATCTTCAACAAGCGGTTAATATCGCTGCTGGATGCGCTACAAAAGAAGAATTGGGTAAAGCCTTGGATAATTTATCCAAAGTCATTGACAGCACTCTGAAGGATTTGAGCAAAGAAACCCGATTTTTGGGTGAGTCACGTTTAGAAAAAGTCACTACGCAGTTAAAACATGATGTTGCGCAGTCAATCAAAAATCTTAAGGAAAGACCACAACAAAAAATGCGCTAAAAAAAGGGCCAAAAAGGTAGTCATTGCCCTCATCCTAACCTTCTCCCAAATAACCTCAATTCAGCTTCGGAAAATTCAAGCTAAGGGAGAAGGGATCGGAATAAAGATATACTCAAGCCACACCAAAATTAGGAGTTCCGTCATTGCGAGCGAAGCGAAGCAATCCAGTCTTAGAGCGCTGATTGGTAATTCATTTTATGAGACATTTTCTGATTTTAAAGATAGTATTAAGAATTTTTTTAAGAAGACGTTAAAAACCAAAAAAGAAGAATGGTTGATGCCTATTATTAATGATGAATTTCAATATTTCGATGGACATTTAATTTCTTAAGACTGGATTGCTTCGCTTCGCTCGCAATGACGAAACTCCTAATTTTAAAGTAGAACGGGTATAGGTAGGCCGGCTTGCCGGCATGAACCCCCTTTGGAATCAAAGGGGGTCGGCGCGATAGCGTCGGGGGGATTACTCCTCAGACACCGGTGCCGTTTCAGGCGCTTCTTCCACTTCTTTCATACTTAAACGAATACGACCTTGTCGGTCGATTTCAAGCACTTTCACGCGAACCATTTGGCCCACGGTGAGTACTTCGTTCATGTCTTCAATCCGCTGATGAGAAACTTGAGAAATATGCACAAGGCCATCTTTACCGGGGAGGATGGTTACAAAGGCACCAAAATCAACGATTCTAGCAACTTTTCCTTCGTAGATTTTATCCACTTCCACGTCTGCAGTGAGCGCCTCAATGCGCTGTTTAACGTGTTCACCGGCTTCTCTGTCATTGGCAACAATAGTCACGGTACCATCATCGCTCACTTCAATGCTAGTGCCGCTTTCTTCTGTCAAGGCGCGAATGGTTGCGCCACCCTTGCCAATAATATCTCTAATCTTGTCAGGGTTGACTTTAAAGCTGTAGAACCGTGGCGCAAACTCTGACATTTCCGTACGCGGTTGGCTAATAGCTTGATTCATAATATCTAAGATATGTAAGCAACCATCACGCGCTTGTGCTAAAGCCACTTCCATAATTTCACGCGTAATGCCATTGATTTTAATATCCATTTGTAAAGCTGTGATGCCATTGTTGGAACCCGCAACTTTAAAATCCATATCGCCCAAGTGATCTTCATCACCCAGGATATCTGACAATACCGCAAATTTATCGTCTTCTTTAATCAAACCCATCGCAATCCCGGCCACCGGTGATTTTAACGGTACACCAGCATCCATTAAGGCAAGGCTGCTACCGCACACACTGGCCATAGAACTGGAGCCATTGGATTCAGTTATTTCAGATACCACGCGCATCACATAGGGGAACTTGCTGATATCAGGAAGAACAGCTTGGATAGCACGGCGTGCTAATTTACCATGGCCAATTTCACGACGCTTAGGGCTGCCCATCATGCCCACTTCTCCCACACAATAAGGAGGGAAGTTATAATGCAACATAAAGGGATCTTTCTTCTCACCGGATGCGCTATCAAGAACTTGCGCATCACGACCTGTGCCTAACGTTGCAACCACAATGGCTTGTGTTTCCCCACGCGTAAATAATGCAGAACCATGGGTTCTGGGTAAAACACCGGTTTGCACTGAAATAGGACGGACGGTTTCTGTATCACGACCATCAATACGTGGTTCCCCTTGCAGAATACGACTACGCACTACTTTTTTCTCGTACTCCCCCATCACATTACTGACTTGCGCTGCCGTATAACCGGAAGTCTCCGTGGCTAAACGTTCAACTACTTCTGTTCTGAGTTTTTTGAGAGCTAATTGGCGTTGTTGTTTATCTGCAATCCAATAGGCTTCTTTAATTTGTGTGCCAATCGCACCATCTATTTGATGATAAAGTTCTGTTAAAGGAACGGGAGGCTGCCAATCCCAAGCCGGTTTGCCCGCTTCTTTAGCCAATGCTTCAATGGCTTTAATCGCAATTTGCATCTTTTCATGACCAAACATCACGGCTTCAAGCATCACAGACGCAGGCAATTGACCAGCTTCTGATTCTACCATTAAGACGGAAGTCGCTGTGCCCGCCACGACTAAATCTAAAGTAGATTCTATCATTTCGCTGTTGTTAGGATTGAGAACATATTCACCGTTCACATACCCTACTCGTGCACCACCAATAGGACCATCAAAAGGGATCCCGGAAATAGCCAAGGCAGCAGAAGCACCAATCATTGCAGGAATATCCGGATTAATCTCTGGGTTAATAGACATCACGGTAGCAACAATCTGCACTTCGTGCATAAATCCCTTGGGGAACAAAGGACGCAAAGGTCTATCAATTAAGCGAGAAACTAAAGTTTCACTTTCAGAAGGACGACCTTCTCTTTTGAAAAAGCCACCGGGTATACGGCCTGCAGCGTACATCCGCTCTTGGTAATTTACCGTTAACGGGAAAAAATCACGTTCTTGGTTAACATCTTTTATGCCAACAACGGTTACCAATACGACCGTACCATCCATGTTGACCAAGACAGAACCTGTCGCTTGGCGCGCAATAACACCGGTTTCTAAACTGACAGTATGTCTACCATATTCAAATATTTTTACACATGAGGTCACAAGCAAATTCCTTTCTATACGATTAACGACGCAATTCTAAACGCTCAAGCAAACTCTTATAAGTTTCTGGTTTGGTTTTTTTCAAATAATCCAGTAGCTTGCGTCGCTTGGCAACTAGATGCATTAACCCCCGACGGGAATGGATATCTTTAGGATGGGTTTTCAAATGCCCAGTCAAATGATTGATACGTGTTGTTAACAAAGCAACCTGGACTTCAGAAGATCCGGTGTCGCCAGCAAACCGTTGAAAATTATCAACAACCTGGGCCTTAGCTTCTACCGATAACGACATAAATAACTCCAAAATTAGTTAGACAAATAAGCGCCAAATCAAGCTCCGACTTAGCGAACGGGCATTCTACCACAATCAGACTTGCTGGATAAGGCGTTTTGGGATCAAGCGCCCATCCGTACACAATTCTCCCACCCCTAAAAATTCTCCAGCCAAAGTCACTAAAGTAACCCAGCCTTCTATTGCCCCAGCCACATACTGCACGATTTGACCACGCATTAAGCAAAAGGCTTGTTCGACAGATAATTCAATCACCGGCAGAAGATAAGACAAGACCGTTTTTATGGGCAATAAATGTTGCGTACGCTGGACTAAAGGCAGGGTTTCTAAGGCCGCAAGTGTCATCATGGGATAGGACTGAAAAGCCTCTACCCATAAACGTCTTAAAGCCACGACATGCGCCCCACACCTCAAATAATGTCCCATATCTTCCGTTAAGGTGCGGATATAAGTTCCTTTACTACATTCTATGGTTAAGGTTAAAAATGTGCCGTCTTCCTTATGTTCTACGCCCTCTAAAACACAGCGTTTAATATTAATCTCACGGGAAGCACGCTCAACCACCTTGCCTTGACGCGCTAATTGGTACAAGGGTTTGCCTTGGTGTTTAAGTGCAGAAAACATGGGGGGTATTTGGAGCTGCGGGCCGTGAAATCGCGCCAGCATGTCATTATAATCATCCAAGGTTAAGGCTGGAACAGGCTTTGTCTCTAGTACTTCCCCTTCACTATCGCCCGTGGTGGTGGTCACGCCTAAGCGGATGGTAACCACATAACACTTATCCGCATCGAATAAAAAACGAGAGAATTTTGTTGCTTCCCCAAAACACAACGGTAACATGCCTGTGGCTAATGGATCTAAACTGCCGGTATGGCCTGCTTTGGTTGCTTGAAATAATCGCTTGGCTTTTTGCAAAGCCAGATGCGAGCTCATCCCCGTGGGTTTATCTAAAAGAAAGATCATCAGCTATGGCATCATCGATAATTTTTGATAAACGAATAGCTTTTAACGTCGTATCGTCGTAAACAAAATTTAATGCTGGAATGATGCGCATTTTAAGCCGTTTTGCTAAAACGCCACGAAAAAATCCTGCCGCTTTATTTAAAGCTTTCAAGGTTTCTACTGCTTGTGTCTCAGACATGACACTGACAAAAACTTTTGCGTGGGATAAGTCTTTAGATACTTGAACCAAGGAAATTGTCACCAGTCCCACGCGCGGATCATTGATCTCTTGCCGGATAATTTGTGAAATTTCCTTTTGCATCACATCTGCAACTCGGTCCGTACGTTTAAAATCACGTGGCATGCGCTATCACTTCTACCTTTTCATAGGCTTCAACCATATCACCGGCTTTAATATCATTATAGTTTTTAATGCCAATACCACATTCCATACCGCTACGCACAGATGCGGCATCTTCTTTAAACCGACGCAAAGATTCTAGAGTACCCTCATAAATCACTATTTCGTTGCGCAGAACACGTACGGGTAAGTTACGTTTAATAACCCCTTCTACCACCATGCAACCTGCAATAGCACCAAATTTAGAAGAACGGAACACATCGCGCACTTCTGCGAGACCAACAATTTGTTCCTTGAACTTAGGACCAATCATGCCAGAAATTGCTGCATTAATGGTATCAATGACGTCATAAATAATACTGAAATAATGGATCTCAATGCCTTCTTGCTCGGCCAATTTACGTGCAGCACTATCTGCGCGCACATTAAAGCCTACAATAATAGCTTTGGATGCCATAGCAAGATTGACGTCAGATTCATTTAAACCACCAACCCCTCTGCCAACCACTTTTACCGACACATCTGCATTAGAAAGTTTTTCTAATACTTCAATTAATGCTTCGATAGAACCTTGCACATCGGCTTTGAGTACAATGTTTAATTGGCGGCTTTCCCCTTCTTGCATTCTATCCATAAAGCCTTCAAGTTTAGAGGCTTGCTGTCTGGCTAATTTTACTTCACGATACTTTCCTTGTCTAAACAAAGCAATTTCTCGTGCTTTACGCTCATCGGCAACCACTGACATTTCATCGCCAGCAGAAGGCGTACCCGATAATCCTAATACTTCAACCGGAATGGAAGGACCAGCACTGTTAATTTGATGGCCTTTTTCATCTAGCATCATCCGCACGCGACCATATTCAAGGCCGGTGATAATAATATCCCCTTTGCGCAAAGTGCCATTTTGCACCAAAATACTGGCAACCGGTCCACGACCTTTATCTAACCGTGATTCAATCACCAGGCCTGTCGCCGGACAATCATTAACCGCTTTTAACTCCAAAACTTCTGCTTGTAACAAAATGGATTCTAATAATTCATCCACCCCAGCTCCGGTTTTAGCAGAAACCAGTGCAAAGATGGTGTCTCCACCCCAATCTTCCGGCAAGACATTTTGTTGTGCAAGTTCGTTTTTAACGCGATCGAGATCTATCCCTTCTTTATCTATTTTATTAATAGCCACAATAATAGGCACATTCGCCGCTTTCGCATGTTGAATCGCTTCAATCGTTTGTGGTTTGACGCCATCATCTGCTGCAACCACGAGTATCACGATATCCGTACATTTTGCGCCACGCGCACGCATGGCACTAAATGCCGCATGGCCTGGCGTATCTAAAAAGGTAATCATGCCGCGGGGCGTTTGCACATGATAAGCACCAATATGCTGGGTAATACCCCCCGCTTCTCCTGCAGCCACTTTGGTGGTGCGAATATAATCCAGTAAAGAAGTCTTACCATGATCAACGTGTCCCATGATGGTCACAATGGGCGCTCGCGCTATTTTTTCACCTTCATAGATAACATTGATAGTGTCTTCTACTGAATCCTGTTTGCGTAAAATGGCATGATGTCCCATTTCTTCACAAATTAAGGCGGCAGTATCTTGATCTATCACTTGATTAATGGTTGCCATGGCACCCATTTTCATCATCACTTTAATGACTTCTGCAGCTTTAACAGACATGCGTAACGCTAAATCATTCACACTAATCGTTTCAGGAATTAATACTTCTTTTACAACCCGTGCAGTGGGTTTTTCAAAGCCATGCTTTTTAATTGCTTCTTCCGTCTTTCTAAAGCCCCCTCTTCTCTTGCGACGGTGACGGCTTTCTTCCGTTTCGGCATCCTGAATATCGCGAATTTTTTTGCCACCTTTAGGCGCAGGTTTTAGCGTTTTCTTAGCGGCCGATTCACGCTGCCCACGCTTATCTTCAACATAAGTTTCTTTCGTAGCACCCGGCTTACTGCGCGCGCGAGGTTTTTCTTGCTTTTTATCTGGGGTAACCGTTTCTGCTACGGCTGACACCTCTTCACTCACTACTTCTACAGCAATTTCCTCTATGGGCAATTCTAGTACTGTTTCTTCACTGACTGCTTCTTGCGCAAAAACTTCAATGGGGGATTCTTCAGTGTGGATTTCTTCCAGTGGCGTAGCAACTTCAGTAGACACCTCAATGCTTGTGCTTTCACCTGCTTCCAGGGGTGTTGACCGCTTCACAAACTTACGACGTTTTTTGGTAACAACTTTAACCGTTTTTTTGCTGGAAGTACCAGGCACTTTTACATTTAATTCACTGACTTGCTGACACGTCATAGTAAATTGTGTAACAGATTTACTGGTCGCTTTATCTTTTTCACCATGATCACTTTTTAGCTTTTCGAGCAATTTTTGCTTTTGATCATCTGTTACGCGGTGCTTTAAACCCTCTTCGCATCTTATACCCGCACCCTCTAATTGTTTTAATAACAAATCTGGTGAAATTTTTAGTTTCTCAGCGTATTCTTTTACGGTTTCCGACATGGCCCCTCGCTTAATCGCTGCTTTATTGTTCAACAAACCAATGGGCACGAGCAGCCATTATCAATTCACCAGCTCGCTTTTCATTCATTCCCTCTATATCCAAGAGATCATCTATCGATTGCTCGGCTAAATCTTCTCTTGAAACAATGCCACGATTGGCTAAAGTATAAGCCAATTGCTTATCCATACCTGCTATCTCTAATAAATCAGAAGCGGGCGCATTTTCACCTAAGCGTTCTTCTTCTGCGATGGCTTTGGTCAATAAACTGTCTTTAGCGCGTTGGCGTAAAGCACCCATCAAAGCTTCATCCATTCCTTCCACTTCCATTAATTCCTGAGGTGGAACATACGCAATTTCTTCTATGCTGGTAAAACCTGCTTCTACCAAGCACCCCGCAATTTCTGGAGAAACTTGCAGATGGTCTACAAATAGTTGCGAAAATTTTTCAAATTCTTCTTGATCACGCGTTTGCGCTTGATTTTGTGAAATCACATTAAGCTCCCAGCCTGTTAATTGGCTTGCTAGACGAATATTTTGACCATTACGGCCAATTGCAGCAGATAGTTGTTCCTCAGAAACGATAACATCCATAGACCTAGCATCATCGTCAATAATAATTGAAGCAACTTCAGCTGGCGCTATTGCATTAATGACAAATTGTGCCGGATTGTCATCCCATAACACAATATCGACACGCTCTCCTCCAAGTTCACTCGAAACCGCTTGTACACGCGAACCACGCATACCCACGCAAGCACCAATAGGATCGATGCGATTATCCTTTGCTAAAACAGCAATTTTCGCTCTCACGCCCGGATCGCGCGCAGCCCCTTTTAATTCAATTAAACCATCACCAATTTCAGGAACTTCGATTTTAAATAATTCAATCAACATCTCAGGGCAGGTACGGCTCACCACCAGCTGTGGGCCGCGCAATTCCGGACGCACATCTTGTAAATACGCACGTACTCTATCACCAATACGCACAATTTCTCGTGGTAACATATCCGAGCGACGTAATAAGGCTTCGGCATTATTGCCAAGCTCGATAATGACGTTCTCTCTCGTAACTTTTTTAACGGTGCCAGCAACCAATTCGCCAATACGTGCGCGATATTCTTCCGCAATTTGGTCTCTCTTAGCCGTACGTAATCTTTGCATAATGACTTGTTTAGCGGTTTGGGCCGCAATGCGACCAAACTCAACGGAAGGGATCATTTCAAGAATCACATCACCAATTTTGGCATCCGCTTTTTTCTCTTGCGCTTGTGCTAAAGTCAGTTCGGCTAGAAGATTTTGAACCATTGGCTCACCTTCTTCATTGAGCGCATTTTCATCAATAACCGTCCACGCTCTAAAGGTCTCATAATCACCCGTATTGCGATTAATCACTACCTTAAATTCCCACTCTGCGCCATAGCGCTTTTTACTGGCCGATTCTAATGCTGCTTCTAATGCTTCAAAGACAATTTCTTTGGGAACATTTTTTTCATTAGAAACCGCATCGACGACCAAACGAATTTCTGTGCTCATTGTTGCCTCTTTTTACCCCTTTCCAAATGGAATATCCGGTACTACTCTTGCTTTGTCGATATCTGCATAAGCAAAAAACAGCACGGCTTCATCCACTTGCAGTTGGATGCCCTCGTCATTCGCTTGTTGCAAAATCCCTCTGAAATTTTGCCGCCCTTCTTGTGGAAAGCGCGTCTTCATTGCAATCTTCTGGCCTATTTGCACCGCATAATGCTGCGGTGAAAATAAGGGTCTGTCTAGCCCAGGTGAAGAAACCTCTAAGGTATAATGCCCCTTAATAGGCTCCTCAACATCAAATACTACACTGATTTCACGACTTAAGCGCACAATATCATCAATAGTAATACCACCCGGCTTATCAATATAGATACGCAGCACCGTGTGTTTACCACCGCCAACCACCTCAACGCCGACTAATTCAAATGGCGTATCCACCAACAGTGGATTAATAATTGTCTGCCATTTTTCTTGCCTTTGCATATAATCTTTTGCTCAAAAACAAAAAACCCCATAAGGGGCTTTGTACAACTAAATATTGGTAGCGGGGGCAGGATTTGAACCTACGACCTTCGGGTTATGAGCCCGACGAGCTGCCAGACTGCTCCACCCCGCGTCAGGTGGACACATGATAGGGGAAACGAAGTAATGAAGCAAGGTATTACGATTAAAATCTTGAATTGAGTAATTTTAATAAACTATAATCGTTAAGGATGTAATTACACCTCATACTCTAAAAGGAGTTAATCATGAAACTATTAAATATAGAAGCGCTTCAAACTATTTCAGGTGGTGACACACTCACTTTAAGCTTCAATGTACCGGAGAATCTTCGGCAAGAGGCATTTTTTTTGCTGGATTCTTTGAGTGGAACAACTTCAATGTCAGTAAATCGTTTTTTGAAACATTTCTATATGTCAATGTATGTTAATGAACTCACCTTAAATACTATTAAATACGTGAATAATGAGTTCGCTTTAACTAACACCATTACATTTGAATTTTCCTCTTGCATGCCATAAAAATTATCAATACACTTTCAATTGCTGTATATGCACTTTTAACAGATAAGGAGATTTACAATGTATTCATTAAATTTAGCAGAAGTTCAAGCAGTTTCCGGCGGCGACAATTTATCCCTCGTTGTAGCAGTTCCTTCCGCAAACGCGGGCGATGTAGCTACTCTGTTAGCTAATATTGTTAACGGCACCATTACCACTGTTGCCGAACTAACCTCCGCAGTTAGTGCGCTGCCAAGCGTTGGTGATTATAGCTTGCAAACCGTTAGCTATCAAACGGGTTCTTTTTTCGACAATATACAATTTTTACCCGCTGCTCCTCCTGTCGGACCTAACGGACCTAATTAAAATAGCACAACCGGCTAATTTAATGCACATCTTACTTTTGCCGATGTGGGTTCCTCACATCGGCATTGAAGTACATGAATAACATAGTTTTTAAACTCATCTTTGGTTCATTCCTTTGCGTTAACGCTTTAACCACGCATGCTCAGATTGCAAGTGCACAGCTAACAAATTTGGGCGCTGGCGTAAACGGGCTGGATTCTGGGGTTAGCGCTTATCCTCCTACCAACGGTTATAACTTTGGAGGTAGCAATATAACTTTTACCATCAGGGATGGCGCTACCATCGGTGCCACCAATAATGTTTCCATTGAAAATAATCTCGGCAGCGCCACAGTTTTTAGTAAAGATGTTTTAATTTTTGCCGGCTCGGCCAATATCACCGGCAATATTGCCCCGCATAGTCAAATCTCAGAAATTCAAATCCAGGGTAAAAATGCAAGCGTTACCTTCGGTGCGCTTAGCAAAGTTGGAATTTTACATTTTCATAACAATGCAACCGCAATTTTTCCTGATAATGCCACGTTTAACGGAAAGATTGATATTCTGGCTGGCACGTCTCAAATGGGCATTTTACAACTGCAAGGCGGCGGCAGCATTTCCGGCTCAATTGGTGAAACCTTGCCATTAAATCTTTTAACCATCAATGCCTTGGGTAGCGCCGGAAAAACTGTCACCTTGAGTGGTGCGACAATTAATACGCCCATTACCATTACAGATGGCGGTAATGCAACAACATTAGCACTCAATAATCAATCTATGACCTTATTTTATCCCATTACCGCTCAAACCAACAATATCAATATTTTAGATGTGCAAAAAGCATCTAGTATTTTGAGTATAGGCTCCACACAAAGTCATTTTTCTTTAGTAAAAGTTTGTGCTAATGCGGATACTTATGTTGCTGGTAATATTTTTGCAAGCCAAGTTCAATTTCAAGGAAATCATAATTTAATCTTTGGAGGCAATACCATTAGTGGCGCCATTACCACTACTGCTCCTAATCAAGGAATTTTAACAATTAATAACAATTTCACTTTTAGTAATTCTGTGGGTGATGCCGTTAATAATTTACGCACTATTAATATTATGAGCCCCGTTGGCAGCAGTGTGAGTTTTAACAATCAGCATATTTATGCCTCCGTCAATGTCAACAATATGGGCACCTTAGCCATCAGCGGTCAGCAAAATATAGATGGCGGCTTAACCTTGACTAATAATTCAACGCTCAGTCTTGCACCAAACGCCCAATTAAATATAACTAACACCACGGCCCCCGGTACACTCTCTTTAGATGCAGAAACCGTTCTGCAACTGGATTTAAGCGCGGGGACCTCTGCTATCGGCACCATTACTACCGCAAGTATTACTACATTAAATAGTGCTGCGACCGTTAATATCATCAATTTGCCAGCCAATATTCCCTTAGGCACAACAACTATTCCGCTTATCACCAGTAATGGTGGCGGCAGCGGGTTATATCCCATTGCAGTAAATGGCTCAACGGCAACCACCACCTTTACCACACAAGTGAATAATAATATCTTAGATTTAGTCATTACCTCCATAGCATTGGTTCCAAGTTTGCCAATACCATCCGTCTTAAACGCGCAACGCAATGTGCTGCGCGCAACCGAGCAACGCTTGCACCAGCAATATTTTGGCTTTGCCGGTGGTGATAGTCTTTCCAATGTTGGCATTTGGAC
The DNA here is from genome assembly GCA_013288185.1 of Gammaproteobacteria bacterium. Taxonomy (GTDB): domain Bacteria; phylum Pseudomonadota; class Gammaproteobacteria; order Berkiellales; family Berkiellaceae; genus Berkiella. Next base: position 22,226 of record JABDCK010000001.1, on the reverse strand, counting down.
AAAAATCTTTGGCCAACAAGCCAATCAACAAGAACGCCTGGGAATTCCGGGATATAAAGACAATACTTTAGGGTTTACGATTGGCACAGATGCATTAGTGAGTGAAAGTACCTTTGCTGGAGTTGCCGCAAGTTGGGCGCAAACACGTGTAAGATATAATCAACAGCCCAATGCGAGAACCAACATTGATAGTTATCAAGCAATGCTGTATGGTCAAACGCTTTTTGATAATCCCGCTTTTCTCAATGGTCTTGTCGCGATTGCTTACAATTATTATAACGCACAAACCCCTTACCAAGGCTGGCAAGGTGGCGTAAAAACTGAGTTAGGTTATGATTTTGCCCAACAAAGTTTGCATATCATACCTTTAGCTTCGCTGTATTATTCTTATTTGCATGTTATGGGCGGTGACTTTAATCAATTATTAGGTGGGTTAGGCTGCGAATTTTCAACTAGTTCCGTTTTGCAGCCAGAAGCACATTTTAATCTATTTTACGCTTTTGTGAATGATGCGATGTCCAATACCGCACAATTTACAGACAGTGGCGCCAATTTTTCAACACATGGCCTGAAACCAGAACAAACCAGTTTTAATTTTGGCATGAGTTTAACCTATTTCAGTATCACGCCCTTACAATTTAGCATTAGCTACGATTTGGACATTCAAAAAGATTACTTTGCTAACGCTGCGTTTATAAAAGTACGTTATGAAATTTGACGTGCCATTTTGTACAGCTTGATCTTGTAACTTCTCAATAAGATTTAAATCCCCCCCTCGCTACGCTCGGCGCCCCCTTTTAAACAAAAGTGGGCTTAAGAAGGTAACACTAACCCCTATATTTTATATAATGAAATCTATAATATTAGTTGCTATTTCTATACCTAGAAGTGCTCCTCTTCAGCCCACTTTTGTTTAAAAGGGGGCGCCGAGCGTAGCGAGGGGGGGATTTAAATCTTAGTTACATACCAGGGATCGGATGCGCCTTTATTTTATCTAAAACGCACCCTGACAAATCATATATAACGATGCTGGAAACATGCCCAACGCTAAAATGGCAATGCCATTCAGAGATAACACCCAGCGGAAATCCAGGGGACCGGTAACCGGATAAGGTAATTCCGCAGGTTCAAAATACATCACACGGATAATTTTAAGATAGTAAAAGGCGCCGATAATGGAGAAAACCACGGCAGTGGCAGCAAGCCAAGTGTAACCGGCATCCACTAAGGCACTGAGCACTATAAATTTAGCATAAAAGCCAATGGTGGGCGGCACACCGGCTAATGAAAATGCCACGAGTAACATAATAAAAGCAAACCATGGACTACGTTGCGCTAGCCCTTTTAAATCTGACAATTTTTGCGCATCAAACCCTTGACGAGAGAGTAATAAAATTATTCCAAAAGCAGCCACAAACACGAGGGTGTACGCCACTAGATAATACATGGCCGCCCCATAGCCAATGTGCGGCGCTACTAATAACGCCAATAAAAAATAACCTATTTGCGCAATGGTAGAATAAGCCAAAAGCCGTTTAATATTGGTTTGTGACAGCGCGACAATATTCCCAATGGCTAAGGATAATAACGCCAACACCATCAATACCTGACTCCACTGAACAGCAGCACCTGGCAAAGCATCATGTAACAAGCGATATGCCATACCAAAGGCTGCTAATTTTGGTGCAGAGCCAACAAGTAAGGTAATATTGGTAGGCGCACCTTCATAAACATCTGGCAGCCACATATGAAAGGGTACTGCGCCTAATTTGAAAGCAAAACCTGCAATAATAAATACTAATGCAAAGAGGGTTGCTTGCAGTGCGCCCTGCTGAGCATTTTGCACAAAGGTGGCAATGTCACTGAGCTGAATGCTGCCGGATAAGCCATACAATAAGGAGATCCCATATAACAACATCCCAGAAGCCAATGCCCCGGTTACAAAATATTTCATACTGGCTTCAACCCCGAGTCCTGAGTCTTTACGTAAAGCGACTAGGGTATATAACGGCAATGACAGTAACTCAAGACCCAAATAAATTATGAGTAAACTTTTGGCGGAAACCAGACACAACATGCCCAGGGTAGAAAAAAGCGTTAAAATATGGAATTCCCCATAACTCATATCTCTATCACGCACATAACTGCGGGAATACAAAAATACTAAAAAGACTAACCCTAAAATAAATATCTTTATAGTTTGCGCAAAGGGATCAGCGACAAATTGGTTAAACGCCGTAAAATTTTCACTATGCGCAAAAAACACACAGCAAATGGCAGTGACAATTAATGTGCACTGGCTAAGCATATAAGTGACAACGCGTGCTCCTTTCGGTAAATATAAATCAACGATTAAGCATAAACAGCTCAAGGTTAAGAGCACAATCTCTGGCATCATCACGAATAAATCTTTCACACACGCTTCCTTTTAAAATTTCGGCCGGCTAATTTGCTGTAATAATTCTGTTGCTGCACTATGCGTCACATCAATTAATGGTGCTGGCCAGACGCCAAATAATAAGACTAAAAAAGCTAGCACACTTAAAAAGAGGGCTTCACGACCATTGATATCTTTAAGTACTGCCACATGTTGATTCGCAACTTCACCAAACACAACCCGTTTCACCATCCATAAGGTGTATGCAGCGCCCAAGACTAATATGAATGCTGCAAAGAAACCAAACCATGGATTGGCTTGAAACGTGGCCAGAATAACTAAAAATTCTCCCACAAAGCCTGAAGTTCCTGGCAAGCCGGCATTGGCAAAAGCAAATAACACAAAAAAGCTGGCAAAAATAGGCATGGTATTCACAACCCCGCCGTAATCGGCAATTTGCCGTGTATGCATGCGATCATACAATACGCCCACGCATAAGAATAAGGCGCCAGAAATAAAGCCGTGGGAAATAATTTGCACATAAGCGCCTTCAATTCCCATCACTGCCGCACCCGGGGTTCCGGCATTCATTAAAATAAACGCAATAAAAATCCCTAAGGTGACAAATCCCATATGGGCAATGGAAGAATAAGCAATCAGTTTTTTCATGTCTTTTTGGGCAATTGCCACAAAGCCAATATAGACAATGGCAATCAATGAGATAGTTATAATGAACCACTGCCACTCGCGGCTGGCATCCGGCACAATCGGTAACATAAAGCGTAAGAAACCATATGCTCCCATTTTTAGCATGATGGCCGCCAACACTACGGAACCACCCGTCGGCGCTTCTACGTGCGCATCTGGCAACCAGGTATGCACCGGCACCATGGGCACTTTAACGGCAAAGGCCAATAAGAAAGCGACTAAGATCCATTTTTGTGAAATTAACGATAAGGGTAAATGGGCAAAGGTAGCTAAAGCAAAAGAATCCGTCACCCCTGCAGTGCGGGCTTGTAAGTGCAGATAAATCAATGCAACCAGTAAAAAGACGGAACCTAAAAAAGTATACAAGAAAAATTTCACCGTGGCATAAATGCGGTTGGGGCCGCCCCAAATGCCAATGATCAGAAACATGGGGATAAGCATCCCCTCCCAAAATACATAAAATAAAATGCCATCTAAGGCGGCAAACACACCACACATTAAACCCTGCATGATTAAAAACGCCGCCATATAATGCGCCACACGTTCTTGGATCACTTGCCAAGCAGCAATCACCACCATAGGCGTAAACAAGCAGGTCAGGATTATTAATGGCATCGCAAAGCCATCAACCCCCAAACTATAATGAATATCTAAGGCGGGGAACCAGGCTTTTTGCTCTACAAATTGAAAACCAATGGTTTGTAAATCAAAACCTTGCCATAAGGGAATACAAAAGCCAAAAGCGATGAGTGAAATTGCTAAGGCCAGCCAGCGTGCACGTGCCGGATTTTTATCTCCACCCAGCAAAAAGATGAGCATGGCTCCTATGATAGGGAGCCAAATTAAAATACTTAATAATGGCATAGTAAAACCCTTATCGTTAACGCAACATCAACCACAATGCCAAGGCAATTAACCCTGTAATCATGGCAAAAGCGTAATGGTAAACATATCCTGATTGAAGATGACGCAATACTCTTGAAAATAAGCCAATACTGCGCGCCGCCCCATTTACAATTAAGCCATCAATCAAAGCTTTATCTCCGACTTGCCAAAATAACCAACCAATACCGCGTGTCCCGCCGGCAATAACCGTTTGGTTAAAGTCATCAAATCCATATTTACGAATTAACACCGCATATAACGGAGATAAGATTTTTTTGGTTTTCACTGCCAGTTGTGGCATTTGTACATACCATAGCCAAGCAACCACCATACCAATAATTCCTAACCAGAATGCAGGCGTTTGAAAGCCATGCAACGCCATTTGCACCGCACCGTGGTATTCTTGTGCTACTTCCTGCATCATAGGATGACTCGGTAAAACGAAAATAGACTTGCCAAAATATCCTGTAAATACGGGACCTGCAAACAGCGCTCCCGCCAATACGGAAGGGATAGCTAATAACACGAGTGGCAGCCAAACTACCCAGGGAGATTCATGCAAATGCGCGCGCGTATGCGCATCCATCCGCGGTTGCGTATGAAAAACGAGGAAAAACATTCTAAAAGAATATAAGGCGGTTACAAAAACGCTGCCCAGCACAACCCAGTAAGCCACCCCTGCTGCGGGTAATTCACTTAAATGGACGGCTTCTATAATCGTATCTTTAGAATAAAAGCCTGAGAAAAAGGGAAAGCCAATCAGCGCCAGAGAACCAATCAGCATGGTGATATACGTAATGGGCATGTATTTACGTAAACCACCCATTTGCCGAATATCTTGTTCATGATGCATAGCGATAATAACAGAGCCTGCGCCTAAGAATAATAACGCTTTAAAAAAGGCGTGGGTCATTAAGTGGAAAATCCCTGCCGCATAGGCAGAGACGCCTAATGCAGTCACCATGTAACCTAACTGCGATAAGGTTGAATAGGCAATGACCCGTTTAATATCATTTTGCACAATACCCAAAATACCCATGAAAAGACAGGTTGCCCCGCCAATCACCAAAATGAAATTTAAGGCAGTTTCTGAGTATTCAAATAAAGGTGACATCCGCGCAACCATAAATACACCCGCGGTGACCATGGTCGCAGCATGAATCAGTGCAGAAATGGGCGTCGGACCTTCCATAGAATCTGGTAACCATACATGTAAGGGTATTTGTGCAGATTTACCCATGGCACCTATAAACAATAAAATGCCCATCAAACTAAAAACAGACCAAGGGCGGTCAGACAATATTTCAATACTAGGTTGCGTAGCGGCTAACGTGGGCGCTTGCTGAAAGACTTGCGCATAATCTAAGGTGCCAAACATCCAGAGCACCAGCGCAATGCCTAATAAAAAACCTAAATCACCCACGCGGTTCACTAAAAAAGCTTTCAAATTAGCAAAAATCGCAGATTCTCGTTTAAACCAAAAGCCAATCAATAAATAAGACATCAAACCAACCGCTTCCCAGCCAAAAAACAGCTGCAAAAAGTTATTGGCCATCACTAACATTAACATGCCAAAGGTAAACAGAGAGATGTAACTGAAGAATCGTTGATAGCCCGGGTCATCATGCATATAACCCACGGTATAAATATGCACCATCCAAGAAACAAAGCTTACCACCACCATCATGAGAACCGTTAACGGATCTAGCAAAAACCCAATTTGTAACCGCAGCGCATCCACATTGGCCCAAGTGTAAACGGTGAAATCCAATAACTCAGGAATGCTTTTGTCCCAAAACATTTGTTTGGCGATAAGCAAAGAAACCAAAAAACTAACGCCTACTGCGGCAATGGTAATAGTCTGCGCCCCGACGCGTCCAATTTTGCGCCCAAAGAGTCCGGCGATAATGGCGGCCACCAGGGGACACAATACAACCAGTAAACACTCGGTTAAAACATGGTGTTGCACAATTTACCCCTTCAATGAATCTAGATCTTCAACATTGATAGACTGACGGTTACGAAAAACCCCTACCAAAATGGCCAAGCCAATAGCCGCTTCTGCGGCTGCGACCGTTAAAATAAAGAAAACAAATATTTCACCGACTTGATTTTGTGTAAAACGCGCAAAGGCAATAAAGTTAGTGTTCACAGCTAACAAAATCAATTCAATACACATTAACAAGACAATCATATTTTTGCGGTTAATATAAATACCCGCAACGCCCATGCCAAATAGAATCGCACTTACGGTTAAATAATCAGATAACGCAATCATGGTTGTTCTCCATTCTCTGCAGGCATGGTGATAATGCGTAAGCGATCACTTTTACGCACTTGTGCTTGCAACCCAGGCTTTTGCCGCTTCACATCATGCGGCCCTCTAAAGGCCAGGGCAATGGCGGCGACCATGGCAACCAGCAAAATAACCCCCGCAATTTCAAAGGGTAAGAGATAATCTTGATAAAGCAATGTGCCTAACGCTTTTACTTCACTATAATCTGCAGGCTTGGTTAAAATTAATGCTTCTTTCAAGCCAAAATCCCATCTGCCCACCAACACCATCATCCCAATCATGACACCAGCCACAAAGAGTCCTAAGAACCAAAATTTGGCAAAAGGATCTTTGTGTTTTGAGGCTTCAATATCCAGCATCATCACCACAAACAAAAATAGGACCATCACAGCGCCCACATAAACTAAAATTAAGATGATACTTAGAAACTCAGATTGTAATAACATCCACAATACGGCGACACAGAAAAAAGTAAAAACCAAAGACAGCACTGCCCGCACTGAATTTTTCGCGACAATCACCATGGTGCTAGCAAGAATGGCTAAAGCAGAAAAGAAATAAAAAATCAGTTGTTGCGCCGTCATTGCTTGTCCTTATTCAGTACTATCGGTACGGGTGATCTTCTTCGCGGTACGCACTAATACGTGCTTCATATTTGTCACCAATGGCCAGTAATTTATTTTTATCTAAGATATTTTCTCCCCGTTTCAGGAAGGCATAATTGGAAAGATCCGTTTCCACAATGGAATCCACCGGACAAGATTCTTCACAAAATCCACAATAAATACATTTAAATAAATCAATTTCATAACGGGTAGTACGGCGCGTCCCATCGGCTCTTTGGTCTGAATCAATAGTAATAGCAAGCGCAGGGCAAACCGCTTCACATAATTTGCAGGCAATGCAGCGCTCTTCACCATTTTCATAACGGCGCAACGCATGTAATCCTCTAAAGCGTACAGAGCGCGGGGTTTCTTCTTCCGGATATTGCACCGTGATTTTACGGGCAAACAAATATTTACCGGTTAACCTTAAACCTTGAATTAACTCCCAGAGCGCAAAGCTTTTAATCGTAAATTTAAGTTTTCTTAGCATATTCACCCTCACGTAAACCAAGGTCCCCAATGGCATTTAATCGCCACCGCTTCCACCACTATCCAAAAGAAGGTGACAGGGATAAACACTTTCCAGCCCAAGCGCATAATTTGATCGTAACGGTAGCGCGGAAAAGTCGCTCTAAACCACAGATACAAAAACAAGAAAAAGCCCACTTTTAAACCCAGCCAAACAATACCCGGCACCCACAGGAGCTTATTCTGTATCAAGGGAATGCCTTCAAAAGGAGATAACCACCCACCCATGAACATTATCGTGGCCAAGGTGGAGAGTAAAATCATGTTGGCATATTCAGATAAGAAAAATATAGCAAAGGTCATGCCAGAATATTCCACATGAAAACCGGCGACAATTTCAGACTCCCCTTCAGAAACGTCAAAGGGGGCACGGTTGGTTTCTGCCACTGCCGATACCCAATACACCACAAACAACGGTAATAACGGTAACCAATACCATTGCAGAACACCACCGTGTTGCGCGCGGACAATATCACCCAAATTCATGCTACCGGCAGCCATCAATACGCCAACGAGCGCAATACCCATCGCAATTTCATAAGACACGACTTGCGCCGCGCTGCGCAGGGCGCCTAAAAAAGCATAACGAGAGTTCGATGCCCAACCGGCAATGATAATGCCATAAACGCCCAAAGACGTCATAGCCAATAAAAATAAAAGGCCCGCATTGACATTGGCTAATTCCCAACCATTGTCAAAAGGAATAACAGACCAAGCAACAATAGCAGGTGCAAACGCTAACAAGGGCGCAATAATATATAAGAATTTGTTAGATTTGGCGGGAAGAATAATCTCTTTTAAGAGTAATTTGGCCACGTCAGCGATAGGTTGTAATAAACCCAAAGGCCCGACACGATTCGGCCCAATCCGCACTTGAATATAGCCAATAATTTTACGCTCTGCATAAGTAAGATAAGCGACAGCCAAAATTAAAGGAATGATGATTATCAAAGCCTTGATGGCGATTGTGATTACCGGTATTAACCAATCCATAATTCCACCTGCCCGTAAGGCGCTCCCAGTGTTTGCGTTGCATCCAACCCTGCAGCCACTAAAACGGTGCCCTTGGGTATGCGGTCATCAATTTCAATGGGCAACGGACTTTTGGTACGCACACCATTTTGCATGACCCACACTTTTTGCCCGGCTTGCAATTTTTGTTGGCTGGCATCCATACTATGCATTCTAATCGTGGCCATTTGTTGGCTGTCTGTGGTTTGCTGCAAAGAATGGGCACGTCTCACAATGCCATCAACGGCATACAGTGGCGTTGGCGCCAACCGAATCAAGCCATCACTGATTTTAGGAATATGCAAATTTTTAGGCATTTGTAATAAACTTTCTTCTAACGACGCGTTCGTGCGTTGCTGCTCGATTTCTGCAAATACCGCATCCAGCGTATCGTAATCAAAATCAGGAATGTTCCAGAAATTTGCCAACACCCGCAATACTTTCCATGCCGGCCGGCTTTGTCCCAATGGCGTTGCACACGCCTTAAAACGTTGCCAGTCACCAAAGGCATTAATATAGGTACCATCCATTTCAGAAATAGGGGTAACGGGTAACAAGACATCCGCAGTTTCTCGCAAATTAGGATTATCAAAAGCGGTTAACGCTATCACGGTTTGGGCTTGTTTTAATGCATGGTTAGCCAACTGTGGATTGGCCGTATCAAATTCAGGTTCACAATGCAGCAATACATAGACTTGTCTGGGATGTTGTAACATTTCTTGCGCATTTAAGCCTGGTTGCGCAGTACGTCCAAAAGGAGCGCGATGGGGTACGCAGCCTGCCAGCCAACCACCAGCACTATTGGCGCCATTACTCATTTCACCCCAAGTCGCACCCACCATTTCTGCTAATAAGCGGCTCAATGCATACAAGTGACTCGCTTGCGGATGACTCCAAGCACCCGCTCCTAAAATAATACTTGTTTTTTCTGCATCACGTAATTGTGTAGCAATCTGGGTGGCTTCCATGGAGACCTTTTCCCCCTGAAGCGCTTTTACTATTTGCACTAAGGGTCCAATTAAATCGCCTTGTTCGCCAACCCATCCGTCTCCCCACGCATTGATGGTAAAAAGCGCACCACCATGCGTGGTCATTTTGCGTAACCGGTGCGCAATCAGCGGCTGCTCTTTTCTAATATCACTACCAATGACTAACACCGCATCTTGATGTTCTAACTCTCCCAGCGAGATCCCTAAGGTTGGGCATAAGCCTTCATGCTGTTGATGGCGAAAATCTAATTGCCGTAAGCGATGATCAATATGGTGACAACCCTTGGCACGCAATAATTTTTGCAATAAGTAAAATTCTTCCAGCGTGCTATTGGGGGATGCCAAAGCGCCAATTTGCGATGCCTCTAAGGCTTTTAATTTCTCAACCGCAAAGGATAAGGCCGTTTCCCAGTCCACTGCTTGCCATTGACCGTTATGCTTAATCATGGGCGTTTCAAGTCTATCCGCATGGTTCAAGCCTTCATACCCAAATCTATCTCTGTCCGATAACCAAACTTCATTTAAGCCTTCATTTTCTCGGGGCAACGCGCGCATCACTTTGCCACGCAACGTATGTAAAAAGAGATTAGAGCCAATGCAATCATGAGCAGACAGACTGGGGCGGGATTGCAGTTCCCAAGCCCGGGCTTTAAAGCGAAACGGTTTGGAGGTTAATGCGCCCACAGGACATAAATCAATAATGTTACCGGATAATTCGGAATCCACACTTTTTTCAACATAAGTGCCAATTTCCATAAATTCACCACGCCCGGTGGCACCCATTTCTCTTTGATTTGCAATTTCTGTGCCAAAACGTACACAACGGGTACATTGAATACAGCGGGTCATTTCTGTGCTAATCAAAGGACCGATATTTTTATCTTTAACCACCCGTTTACCTTCTTCGTAACGGGAAGCATCTTTACCATAGCCCATGGCCACATCTTGCAGCTCGCATTGTCCGCCTTGATCGCAAATAGGACAATCCAAGGGGTGATTAATCAATAAAAATTCCATCACGCCTTTTTGGGCATCTATGGCGCGCTGGGAGGTGGTAAAAATTACCATCCCTTCAGAAACGGGTGTTGCACAGGCAGGTAAAGGTTTAGGCGCATTGGCAACTTCTACTAAACACATGCGGCAATTGGCCGCAATAGATAATTTTTTGTGATAACAAAAACGCGGAATAGCAATTCCTATTTTATCGGCCACCTCAATAATCATTTGACCTTGAGGGACTTCTAATTTTTTACCATCAATTTCGATGTGAACCATTGCTTGCTCCAACATGTTCAATCATGTTTACAAATTCTTGTCTAAAATGTGCAAGGAAACTGCGTACCGGCATCGCCGCCGCATCTCCCAGCGCACAAATGGTACGTCCCATGATATTTTCAGCAACGCTATCTAACACATCAATATCTTTGAAGGTTCCCTGTCCATGTAATATGCGATGTAAAATCCGTGACAACCAGCCTGTTCCTTCGCGACATGGGGTACATTGACCACAGGATTCTTCAAAATAAAATTCTGAAATGCGGGCTAACATTTTGACCATGCAGGTGGTCTCATCCATCACAATTACCGCACCACTGCCCAACATGGAACCCGCTTTGGTTAAAGAATCAAAATCCATATCCAATTGCATCATAATATCTGCGGGCAATACCGGCACAGAAGAGCCACCAGGAATAACCGCTTTTAACTTGCGCCCCTCTTTCATACCACCGGCCAGCTCCAAAAGTTTGGCAAAAGGCGTGCCTAAAGGAATTTCATAATTGCCGGGTTTATTCACATGACCAGACATACAAAAGATTTTAACGCCGCCGTTATTGGGTTTTCCCAATTCTAAAAACCATTTGCCGCCATGTTGCAAAATGACGGGGACTGAAGCATAACTTTCTGTATTATTAATATTGGTCGGTCTACCATATACCCCATGATTGGCAGGAAACGGCGGCTTAAAGCGGGGTAAGCCTTTTTTCCCTTCTAAGGATTCCATTAATGCGGTTTCTTCACCGCAAATATAGGCCCCCGCGCCTAAGAAATTATATAAATCAAAATCGGTGCCTGAGCCCAGAATATCTTTACCCAAATATCCTTCTTGATAGGCTTCTTGTAAAGCGTGCTCCATGCGTTCAAAGGGTTCAATAAATTCACCCCGAATATAGTTATAACCCACGGTAGCATTCATCACATAACCGGCAATAGCCATGCCTTCAATTAACTGGTGGGGGTTATACCGCAAAATATCTCTATCTTTAAAAGTCCCAGGTTCCCCTTCATCAGAGTTGCAAACCACATATTTTTGCCCCGGTTTACCTCTGGGAACAAAGCTCCATTTTAACCCAGTGGGAAAGCCCGCGCCGCCGCGGCCACGCAGATTAGAAAGTTTTAATTCATTAATAATCTCATCTGGGGGAGTTTTGTCACGTAAAATCTTTTGCCATACCTGATATCCGCCCACACTGCGATATGCTTCCAAAGACCACGGCTTAGATAAATGCAATGTACGAAAACAGACTTGATTGGTGGAAAAAGTCACAAGCTACTCCAACGATGCTAAAATTTCATCAACGGTTTCACAGTTGAGATTTTCATAATACTGCGGACCAATTTGCATGGCCGGTGCGCCGCCGCAAGCTGCCAAACACTCAACGGATTTTAGCGTAAATTTGCCATCCGGCGTGGTTTGTCCCATCTCAATCGCTAATTTCTTTTTAAGATAATCCACAATGTTCTGTGAACCATTCAGCATGCAAGAGATATTGGTACAAACACAAATTTTGTGCTTGCCAACCGGTTTTAATTCAAACATGCTATAAAAACTCGCGACTTCATACACCGCAATTTTTGGCATTTGTAAACAGGCTGCAACCGCATCCATGAGTGCTGTGGTTAACCACCCGCCATTTTCTGCTTGCGCAGCAGTTAAGGCCGCTATCACCGCAGATTGTTTTTGATCTGCGGGAAATTTTTTGAGCCATTTGTCAATTTCAGCACGTGTTTTGGGCGATAATAAAGTCACAGATGTGCTCATCGGTCTACCTCTCCAAACACAATATCTTGTGTGCCAATTATCGCGACCACATCCGCTATCATATGGCCTTTGACCATTTCATCCATTGCAGATAAATGTGCAAACCCGGCAGCACGGACTTTGACTCGATACGGTTTATTGGCACCATCAGATACTAAATAAACCCCAAATTCTCCTTTAGGATGCTCAATGGCCGCATAGGCTTCACCTTCCGGCACACAATAGCCTTCGGTGAATAATTTAAAGTGATGAATCAAGGATTCCATATCTTCTTTCATTTGCACGCGTTTGGGTGGCACTACTTTGTAATCCTCTAGCATTACCGGCCCTGGATTTGCACGTAACCATTGTACGCATTGCTTAATGATATGATTGGATTGGCGCATTTCTTCTATGCGCACCACATAACGGTCATAACAATCCCCTTCTTTACCAATGGGAATAGCAAAATCCAGTTTATCATAGGCTGCATAGGGTTGTTTTTTACGCAAGTCCCAGGCCACGCCAGATCCTCTTAACATCGGACCACTAAAACCTAATTGCAACGCGCGCTCCGCTGAAACCACTCCAATACCCACGGTACGTTGCTTCCAAATGCGATTGTCGGTTAACAAAGTTTCATAATCATCCACGCAACCTGGAAAGCGCTGGGTAAAATCCTCAATAAAATCCAAGAGGGACCCCGCACGATTGGCATTCATTTTATTCACGCTTTTTTGATTGTGCCACATTGAGGGCTTATACTGTGGCATTTGATTGGGCAAATCACGGTAAACGCCGCCAGGCCGATAATACGTGGCATGCATACGTGCGCCGGATACCGCCTCATAACAATCCATTAAATCTTCCCGTTCCCGAAAAGCATACAAAAATACGGTCATCGCCCCAATATCTAAGGCATGCGCGCCCAACCAAAGTAAATGGTTTAAAATCCGGGTGATTTCATCAAACATCGTGCGAATATAGCGTGCACGCAAGGGTGGAGTTATCCCCAATAATTTTTCAATGGCGAGCACATAACCATGTTCATTGGCCATCATCGATACATAATCTAACCGGTCCATATAACCAATGCTTTGGTTGTAAGGTTTACTTTCTGCGAGTTTTTCCGTTGCGCGATGCAAAAGGCCCACATGCGGGTCGGCGCGTTGAATCACTTCCCCATCTAATTCTAAAATTAAACGTAAAACCCCGTGCGCAGCGGGATGTTGTGGACCAAAATTAATCGTATAGTTTTTAATCTCACGCATGGTGCTGCTCTTTCTTATCGGCACGAATAACTTTGGGCACTAAGGTTCTTGGTACAATATCTACCGGCTCATAAATCACGCGTTCTTGTTTGGCGTCATAGCGTACTTCTACATTACCCACCAAGGGGAAATCTTTTCTAAAAGGATGACCAATAAAACCATAATCCGTTAAAATGCGGCGTAAATCCGGATGCCCTTTAAATAAAATACCGTATAAGTCAAAGGCTTCTCGTTCATACCAATTGGCGCTATTCCAGACATGCACCACAGAGTCAATCATCGGCTCTGCATCTGGTACAAATGCTTTTACCCGCAGTCTGTGGTTATGAGCCAGTGAAAGTAAATGATAAACCACCGCAAAGCGGGGTTTGGTCCATGCACTGTGCGGATTCATTTCTTGGAGTGGTTGCACACCACGCTCAAAACCTTTGCTAGTAGCCTGAAAGGTTTCCCATTCACTGCAACCATAATGTAAATAATCCACGCCACATAAATCCATGAGCATTTCAAATTGAAATTCCGCATTGAAGCGTAATTTTTCACACACAGAAATAATATGGTCTGGCGGCACGGTGAGGGTAATTTCATGGTTTGCAATGACCAATTCTTCTACCTGATGGGCAAACGCAGCCTGTAATTTTTCAGCTAATGGTTCAAGCTTTTTCATTTTTGTCTCTGGCTATGGTATTGGTTCTACGGATTTTGTTTTGCAATTGCAAAATCCCATACAGCAAAGCTTCTGCAGTAGGCGGGCAGCCTGGGACATACACATCCACCGGTACAATTCTGTCGCAACCGCGGACCACGGAGAAAGAATAATGGTAATAACCGCCCCCATTGGCGCAAGATCCCATGGAAATTACCCATTTAGGATCTGGCATTTGATCGTAAACTTTACGTAAAGCGGGTGCCATTTTGTTACACAAAGTCCCGGCCACAATCATCACATCACTTTGTCTGGGGCTTGGTCTAAAGACAATGCCAAATCGGTCTAAATCGTAACGGGAAGCGCCTGCATGCATCATTTCAACCGCACAACAGGCCAAACCAAAACTCATCGGCCACATGGAGCCGGTTCGGGCCCAATTAATTAATTTATCGAGTGAGGTTGTCGCAAAACCTTTTTTCAGTACGCTGTCTATTCCCATTCTAGCGCCCCTTTTTTCCACTCATAGATAAAGCCCACGAGCAGCAAACCTAAAAAGACTCCCATTGCTGCAAAAGCGGTCCAGGATATTTCTCTTAGAATAACTGCCCAAGGAAATAAAAATGCAACTTCTAAATCGAAAATGATAAAAAGAATGGCAACCAAGTAAAAACGCACATCAAATTTTATGCGTGCGCTTTCAAACGGCTCAAAGCCGCATTCATATTGTGACAACTTCTCAGGATTGGGTGCGTGCGGCGAAAGGAGTGCTCCTAAGCCCAGCAGCAATACCCCAATACCACCAGCGATTGCCATCATGATAAGAACAGGAAGGTAATTTTCTAACACTTTTTAGAATCCCTGATTGATGGTGCCGAAGGCCGGACTCGAACCGGCACAGCTTTCGCCACTGCCCCCTCAAGACAGCGTGTCTACCAATTTCACCACTTCGGCGTAAACTTTATTGCGTTTCAGGCACATCACTTTTATTTGGTTCACCCACCGGTTGTTGTACGGCTGGTGGCTCATTGGTTAATATTTCCTGATGGTTGGCTTTGTTAACCATATAAGCAAGTAAAAGATTTAGCAGAAAAAATATTGCCGCTAAGGTGCCGGTCGCCCGACTTAGAAAACCACCTGACCCTTGGCTTCCAAATACGGTTTGGGAAGCGCCACTGCCAAAAGATGCACCTGCTTGCGCACCTTTACCATGCTGAAGGAGTATTAGACCAATCAGCGCAAGGGCGATTATGACATGAATTGCTAAGAGGATTGCATACATCCTTAAACCTTACTAATCGCGAAAAATTCCGACGCTTGTAGTGATGCGCCACCTACCAATGCACCATCAATATCTGGCATCGCAAATAATTGTTGTGCGTTGCTGGATTTGACGCTGCCACCATACAAAATCGGCAACCGTTGGGCCAAACCCACATCATACTCAGCCAATGTCTGCCGAAGCAAGAGATGCACGGCTTGTGCCTCTTGTGGTGATGCGGTTAACCCTGTACCAATGGCCCAAACAGGCTCATAGGCAATGATTGCGTCTTGAAAACTCTGCACGCCTTGACGTGTTAAAATAGCTTGTAACTGACCAAGGACAACTGACTCAGTTCGTTTTTCTTCTCGCTGCGCTTGGGTCTCACCCACGCATAAAATGGGGGTAAGGCCTGTTGCTTTGGCAGCAAAAAACTTATCTGCAATTTCTTCTTCGGATTCTTGGCAATATTGCCGGCGCTCAGAATGACCCACAATCACATACTGACAGCCTATATCCACCAGCATACTCGCGGCGATTTGACCCGTATAAGCACCTTGCGTAAAGCCGCTCACATCTTGAGCACCTAACTTTACTTGTGGCAATTGCTCCAGCAGTTTAGCAGCCTGGGCAAGATAAATAAAAGGCGGACAGACTACAACCTCATTAAGTAATTTATCTGAGGAGTTTTGAATAGCTTTTTGGAGTTCTGAAAAATATGCCGCCACTTGCTCTTTTGAGCCGTGCATTTTCCAATTACCTACCACCAATGTTTTTCTTGTCATCTTAGCCTTCTATACCCAATTCACGCGCTGCATATTAACTGAGTTACCTGAAAGTTCGCAACAAAATATATGGAAAAAGATGATTTAAAGATATAAATCCCCCCTTTTAAACAAAAGTGGGCTAAAGATCGCACTGGCATGCCCATCCGCTTACTTTAGATGTGGTCACTCCAGAAACTTAGGTTTCATACATCCTTATTGATAGCTTCAAATGTGGCACCTCTTAGCCCACTTTTGTTTAAAAGGGGGCGCCGAGCGGTAGCGAGGGGGGGATTTAATAAAACAACCGGCGTCGCTCTAACGAAGCCCAGTCATATATTGCGCTAGTACAAAGAGGATATGTTAGTTATCTATTAAACATTTTTAAAAAATTGAATTGTGTTCATTGACTGAGTTTGATAGAGTGGCGCCCTGAAATTTTCACGAATGAGAGAACAATTAAAATGACATATCCCATGGTTAGAACTTGGAGCACGATTGGTAATTTTAACCAAATACTGCATTCTCATGCCATAGTCCGCAGAATGGTTACCTTCACATGTACTCGCCTTACCAGCGCGATAAAAAATGTAACGTTAGTTGATACTACTTATGGTCATTTCGAGATAGATTTAGAAATGCAAAATACCGAAGCTTACCGACAACTGGGAAGCATCCTCACTAGTATGGGTTTTGCGCTAAAACATAATATATTACCTACAAATCATATTAACTTCATAAGCGTTAATCCGCCATTAATGGGATATTTTCTAAGCACGGTTCGTGCTTTTTCTCCCGATTTCGAAGAAATTAAGCAGATCATCGCTAACCTATTACATATTAATGTAAACGAGCCTTTTAGAATACCGCCCCTAATACCACAACCATGGGTCCCTCGACGGTTTCCGGAGCCAAGATTTTCCTTCCTGCAAAACATAATAGATAGATTAAATACCCATATATTCTATACGATGCGACTACGAATGGAGAATGAATATTTTCTTCATATGCTTCAACGCATAATAATGCAACCAACTGCCACTAGCGTTAATGCCCCCTCTTTAGAAGAACTCCTCAATCGCAGCATGCATGACACGTCAATGGCCGTGCCTCGGGAACCAGAACCTGGGGAAAATCATAAAAAAATAGTCGCGTTAGGTATTGAAGAGAAAAACATTCCAGAAGAATTTTGTTGCGCAATAACCAGCTTTGCAATGACTGATCCGGTCTATGATCCAAAGACACCTCATATCAAATGGGATAGACCAAATATCCTGCGTTGTCTTGAATCAAAAGCAAATAATCCTTTTGCTAACACTCCTTTAACGCCAGAAAATCTTATCACGGATACTAGCCTTAAAGTGGTCATTGATTTTTATATTTTGAATCAGGAAAAAAGGGCCAAAATACTAGCTCCATTTTTTAAAAGGCTAAAAGCAAAAATCGACAGTGAATTTATGCGTCCCCGTGTTGATGCTGATGCTACGCGAGCTACTAATAAAACCCTTCTACGCTAATGGAACGACTTTGTAGCACCTCTTAGCCCACTTTTGTTTAAAAGGGGGGGATTTATATCTTATGACATCCATCTTTCTTAAAGTCTTGAATAACACCAAAAATTGTTTCAATAACACCATTTAATTGATGTATGACTTGAATATTATCAAATCGCAAAACAACGATTGCCAAACTATTCAAATATGTATCTCTAAACTTATCTTGCGCAAAATGTTCTTTTTCTAAATGCTGCGCTCCATCTATTTCTAATACTAATTTAACGCTTGGCGCATAAAAATCTGCAATAAATGTTGCGATGGGTCTTTGACGATAGAATTGAACGTTACCAATTTGCTTTCCTCGAATTCTCGACCATATTAATTTTTCTGCTTCTGTCATATTCGACCGAAGAGCACGGGCACGAGATTTTAATTTTGAATTATTGCAAACCATTTTGTCTTCACTTTACGTGGTTACGGAAGAAGATGATTTTAAGATATAAATCCCCCCCTCGCTACGCTCGGCGCCCCCTTTTATACAAAAGTGGGCTAAGAGGTGCCACACTTGAAGCTATCAATAAGGATGTATGAAACCTAAATTTCTGGAGTGACCACACCTAAAAGCAAGCGCATGGACATGCCAGTACGATCTTTAGCCCACTTTTGTTTAAAAGGGGGCGCCGAGCGTAGCGAGGGGGGGATTTAATTTAATATGCTTGCCCGGCGTAGCCTTAGCGAAGCCGCGGCATAAGTATCTTATTCAACATTCCTAATTGATAGTATATACACATATTGACCTCACATAAGTCTCAATATATACTTATAATATATATTAATCTATTTTGAGACTAGCATGCGTACTGAATCTCATATCTCACCAGAAAAGCATTTTGACAAGCATAGAATAAATAAAGCTGCCTTGCAGGCCTTTTTCAATTTGGCACAATTATGGCAATTAAATACTGAACAGCAGCAACGCATTCTGGGTGATATCCCACGGGCAACGCTCTTTAAATGGAAAAGCAGCATTCATACTGAGAATACCTGCCATCTCTCAAAAGATACATTAGAAAGAATTTCCTACCTTCTTGGTATCTATAAAGCACTGAACATCTTATTGCCAACAGAAGCAATGGCTAATACTTGGATCCACAAAAAAAATAGCGCTCCTTTGTTCAACAATACCTCTGCTCTAGACAAAATGTTAGCAGGTAATGTCATTGATTTAGCAGATGTTAGAAGGTACTTAGATGCTGAACGCGGATGATATATCCTTCACTGAGACAACTTTATCCTGGCCTCATACTTTCAGAATTATTTCCTCACGTTTTCCACCCGTTAATTTTTTTGAGAAATTAGTTGATCCTCAATTTATTGATGAATTATTTTTCATTGAAAGCCTTACCAATGATAGGATAAGAGAAGAACTTGGTAACATCTCACTGGTTCCAAAAGAGGATTGTGTATATGGTAAAAAAGGTGCAAGCATCATTATGGCAGCATTTACGCATATTTCACGCGATCGCCCCAGTCGTTTTTCGGACGGAACTTTTGGGGTATATTATGCCAGTCAATCTATAACAACCAGCATTCGAGAAACTGCTTATCATAGAGAACGCTTTTTGAAATATACGCAAGAACCTGCTTGCGAATTGACCATGCGTGTTTACCGCAGTGGAAAGATTTTGCAACCGTTAAAGGATATCCGCAATAAAAACTTTGCTTCTTTACATCATTCAGAGGATTACACCGTTTCACAAGCTTTTGGTAAAAAAATGAAAGAAACGCTGGCTTGGGGAATTGTTTATAATAGTGTACGTCATAGAGGAAGTCTTTGTATTGCTATTTTAAGACCCACCGCTATTGCTCTTCCTGTTATTCAAACAAAGCATCTTAGATATATGTGGAATGGAGAAAAAATTGAACATGTATATGAAGTAAGCAATGAATTGATTGAAATTTAGCTATACGACCAGTCGTAAAGGGGAATATACAACTTTAGCGCGGTAATAAATATTTTTTAAATTGCATTGTGCTTGCTAGCTAAGGTTGATAAAATGCGCTCTTTTAAATAGCAAAGAGAACAACCCTATGGCTCCTTTGATGCGTCGACTGTCACCAACATCTCATTGGTTTAAATCCCGTTCTTTTAGAGAAATATTAGGTTCTCAAAACAGGTTGCCGTATCCAGCAAAAGTCACCTATCATAATGCGCATGATGCTGTAAAAAATGTAGAGATAACCGCACATCCCGATTATTTTCGTCTACAAATAACACCGCGAGGTCCCCAAACGTATGAGGCTATGGTTACTGCGCTTACTGCAGCCGGCCTTCAATTAGAACCATCTCATGTTATACATGACCAAATTCATTTAATTCGTTTTAAAAGCGCAAACGTGACATCTATTCATAATTTTTTAAATACTATTCAAACAATTGCACCTGAAGTTGAAGAAATAAAACAATTCATTTTCAATGATGCAAATCATATTTCTATTTTAGGTCCAACTTTAGCACCTAACACAACACCGCCACTTGCCGCTGATACGCTAATGACTTGGACTACGCACGGTAATTTTCAAACTGAACGCAATATCTCACCTCAAAAATATGTAGAATACAGAATTAACAATAGATCTGATGTAATCAAAAAAATAGCTATCGGTGGTTACCAGAACGGAAGTTTTACCTTGTTCGTGGAACCTCAAAATGCACATGCCCTTCAAATCCTCAATCAAGCCATTACTCAAGCGGGCTTTGAAGAGGGACTTCCTTTTATTACATTAAAAACATCTCATCTTTCATTACTAGCCCATTTTTTAAATACACTTACTACTGCTGCACCTGAGCTTGAACCATTGAAACAAGAAATCGCAAGAACTTTAAATATTGACTTAAGTCAGACTTTAATATTACCCAATTGGAATACAGAGGGTAACTTTAATACGCGAATTACTTCTATTACTCGTTATATATTGCGCCGCTATATTTCCCATACAAGCACACGTATTATCTGTCCAATAGCAAAAGTAGAAGTGTGTGGCCATGATGAAAATTTTCTGTTACACATACATATTCGAGAGCCTCAAAATTATCAACGTCTCGTAGATGCACTTACGCGTGCAGGACTTCAATTAGAAGCACCTCAACCTTGGGCAAGCAACCGCATTTCACTTAAAAACTCTGATTTGCCAACTATAACCAATTTTTTAAATATTGTTGGAGATGGCGTTCCTGAATTTGAAGAGATTAAACAGATTATTCTTACAGATTTAAGAAATAACCCCTTATCTAGGTCCGCACCTCCAGCACCAGTGGTTTCACGAGAAGCGCAAAGAGAACAACGTCAAAGACGTGCTGCTGAAAGTAATCAAGAACGTATATCACGTCTTCTTTACAGCACACGCAGAACCCAGGCTCCAGCATACACACCAACATTTCGGCATAATATAGCTTCCAGAGATGATGAACTAACCACCATGCTTAATCGCAGCATGCATGATACGTCAATGGCAGTACCTCGCGAACCAGAAGCGGGTGAAAATCATAAAAAAATTGTTGCGTTAGGTATTGCAGAGGAAAACATTCCAGAAGAATTTTGTTGCCCAATAACCAACTATGCAATGACTGATCCGGTCTATGATCCAAACACACCCGGTATCAAATGTGATAGGCCAAATATCCTACGTTGCCTTGAATCAAAAGCAAACAATCCTTTTACTAACACTCCTTTAACGCCAGAAAATCTTGTTACGGATACTAGCCTTAAAGTGGTCATTGATTTTTATATTTTGAATCAGAAAAGGCTAAAAGCAAAAATCGAAAGTGAATTTATGCCTACCCGTGCTGATGCTAAGCGTGCTACTAGTACGAAGTGAGGGATTTAAAAGGTGAATATACAACTTTATTTACTTGTAAAATATTTTTAAATAGAGTTGTGTTTAGTAACTTAAATTGATAGAATTACTCCCTGAATATTAACAAATAGAGTGAGATATCCCATGCCTGGAACTTGGATCACTACCGGTAATCTTGTTAGAAGTTTTTTAAATATTATCAGCACACCCTCACCCAACCATGATGAAATTAGACAGGTCATTGCTAATACTTTAAATATCAATATAGATAATTTAACAGAAGTCCTCAATCAAAGCATGCATGATACTTCTGGTGCCCAACCTGTTCCGCTAGAAATTGGAGAAAATCAGCGTAAAATTGATGCGCTTGGCATTGAAAATGCAGACATTCCTGAGAATTTTTTATGTGCAATTGGTCAAACAGTTATGACAACTCCAGCTTTTACCGCAGCTGCACCACACAT
This sequence comes from Gammaproteobacteria bacterium, assembly GCA_013288185.1. Taxonomy (GTDB): domain Bacteria; phylum Pseudomonadota; class Gammaproteobacteria; order Berkiellales; family Berkiellaceae; genus Berkiella. The sequence continues at coordinate 48 of JABDCK010000001.1, read as the reverse complement.
CAAGTGTGACAATGTAAATCTAGTACGCTGTCTCCCTACACATCCTTT